>CAZFWX010000154.1:0-6091 GCA_964522695.1 uncultured Desulfobacterales bacterium | reverse complement strand
GGTTGGGAGGGGACTTTGAGGGGAGGGCGGGGGAGTTCGCTCCCCCAGTCCTCCCCTCAACTACCAGCTCACTCCACCGTGACACTCTTGGCCAGGTTGCGGGGCTGGTCCACGTCGGTGCCCCGCAGGTCGGCGATGTGATAGGCCAGGAGTTGCAACGGCACCACCAGAACGATGGGGGAGAGTTCCGGGGGCACCGCGGGAACGGGAATGACGCTCTCCACCCGTTCCTGCACCTGATAATTGTCGGGTTCGGTCAAGGCGATGATGCGGCCGCCCCGGGCCGCCACTTCCTCCAGGTTGCCCTGCACCTTTTCCAGCACAGGACTGCGCGGGGCCAGCACCACCACTGGCATGGTCTCGTCGATGAGGGCGATGGGCCCGTGCTTCATTTCGCCCGCGGCATAGCCCTCGGCGTGGATATAGGAAATTTCCTTGAGCTTTAAGGCCCCTTCCAGGGCGATGGGGTAAAGGAGTCCCCTGCCCAGGTACAGGAAATTATGGGCGTTCATGTAGACGCGGGCCGTGTCCCGAATCCTCATATCCAGGTCCAGGGTTTCCTGGACCCAGGTGGGGAGTTTGACCAGATCATTCAAATGCCGCCGCATGTCCTCAGGCCCCAGTTTCCCCAGCTTCTGGGCCAGGTCCAGGGCGATGAGATAGAGGGCCACCAGTTGGGTGGTGAAAGCCTTGGTGGAGGCCACGCCGATTTCCGGGCCGGCGTGGGTGTAAAAGACGCAGTCCGATTCCCGGGCGATGCTGGAGCCCACCGCGTTGACGATCCCTATTGTCTTGGCGCCCCGTTCCTTGCCGCTGATCAGGCCGGCCCGGGTGTCCGCGGTCTCGCCGGACTGGGAAATGGGGATAAGCAGCGTATATTCGTCCACCAGGGGGTCCCGGTAACGGAACTCGGAACCCAGATCCACCTCCACGGGCAGGCGGCAGAGGCGTTCGAACAGGTGTTTGCCCACCATGGCGGCGTGATACGAAGTGCCGCAGGCCACCAGAAAGATTTTCCGAATATTTTTCAGCTCAGCCGGGGAAAAGGTGATTTCCTTCAGGGCCACCTGCCCTTCAACCTGCAGGATGCGGCTGCGGAAGGTGTCGATAAGGGCCCGGGGCTGCTCAAAAATCTCTTTCTGCATGAAGTGCTTGTAACCCGCCTTTTCCGCCATGGCCGGGCTCCAGGTAATCTGGTGCTCCGGCCGGGCGCACGGTTGGCCCTCTTTGTCCCACAGCAGGACTTCCCCGTCCCGGATCACCACCAGGTCGTGGTCCTCCAGAAAGATGACCCGGCGGGTGTAGGGCAGGATGGCGGGGATGTCCGAAGCCAGGAAGTATTCCCCCTCCCCCAGCCCCAGGATGAGGGGGCTTTCCTTGCGCGCCGCCACCAGCATACGGGGCTCCCGGGCGTTTACCAGCACCAGGGCGTAGGAGCCGCGAATCTCCTTGAGGGTGAGGCGCACAGCCTGCAGGTAGTCGGCTCCTTGGCTCAGGTGCTTGACGATGAGATGGGAGATGATTTCCGTATCGGTTTCCGAGGCGAACCGGTGGCCATCCCGAATAAGCTGTTCCTTCAGATCCAGGTAATTTTCAATGATGCCGTTGTGCACCACGGCGATGTCGCCCACCTGGTGCGGGTGGGCGTTGTTTTCCGAAGGGGGGCCGTGAGTGGCCCAGCGGGTGTGGCCGATACCCATCTGGCCCTGGGGAGGGTCCTGGGAAACCAGTTTTTCCAACTCCCGCAGTTTCCCCAGACTGCGCCGGATGGCCAGGCCGTTGACGCCGATGACGGCCATGCCTGCCGAATCATAGCCGCGATATTCCAACCGCTTGAGGCCGTCCAAAATAATGGGCATGGCCTCCTGATGACCTAAGTAACCGATAATGCCGCACATAATTTCCTCAAAGATTTTATTGGGGCAAGTCCAGGGGACCTTTGCCCCGGATCAGGCAGCCTGGCCCCGGTCAGCCAGACGGGCCTGCACGGACAACGTCAGATGTCCCCGGTACCGTACCATACGCCACAGATATTGCAAATATGGGGCCAGTGGCATTTTCGAGACGGCTATGGGGGAGGGATAGCCAGAGGTGCAGGATATGCATGCCGGTCAGCTTCGCGAGGCGGCTCAATCCGCTTTCCAGGAGGGAAGCCAGGTCTCAATCTGTCTTCTTCTGGAGGTCTTTCCGGTCCAGGTTCACCTGCCGGCCCCGGGCGATGGCCAGCTTGCCGGGCGGCACGTCCTGGGTGATGGTGGAACCTGCGCCCACGTAGGCCCCGTCGCCCACGGTCACCGGAGCCACCAGCGCAGTGTTGCTGCCGATGAAGGCCTTCTCGCCGATGACGGTGCGGAATTTTTTGACGCCGTCGTAGTTGCAGGTGATGGTGCCCGCGCCCACGTTCGTCCCGGGCCCCACTTCGGCATCGCCCAGGTAGGTGAGGTGCCCGGCCTTGACGCCCTCATGGAGCACCGATTTTTTCACCTCCACGAAGTTGCCGATGTGCACCCGCGCTTTCAGTTCGCTCCCAGGCCGCAAGTGCGCCATGGGCCCCACGTCCGCGCCGGGGCCGATGCGGCTTGACTCGATGACGCTGCCCATCTTGACGACGACGCCGTCGGCCAGGTGCGAGTCCCGGATGAGGGACTGGGGTTCGATGCGGCAGTTCTCGCCGATGACCGTCTCCCCCTCCAGAAAGACGTTGGGATAAATCACCGTGTCCCGGCCGATGATCACGTCCGGCCCGATGAAGGTGTCCTCCGGGTCAATGAGGGTGACGCCTGAGGCCATGTGGCCCTCGTTGATGCGGCGCTTGAGCACGTGGGTGGCCTCGGCCAACTCCTTTCTGCTGTTGATGCCCAAAAGGCTGGGCCAGTCGGGGTCGAGCAGCGCCTCCACCCGGCGGCCGTGCTGGTGGGCCAAGGCGATCATGTCCGTGAGGTAGATCTCCCCGGTCACCGGACTGACGGTGAGTTCGCCCAAGGCCTGGCGCAAGAAAGCCGCGTCGAAGCAGTAGGCTCCGGTGTTGATCTCCCGGATGGCCAGGATCTCCGGGCGGTGGGCCGCGTCCTTGGCCTGCAGCACGTCCAGCACCTGGCCGTCCGCGCCCCGCACCACTCGGCCGTAATGGGCCCCGTCGGGCAGTTCCACGGTCTGCACGGTCACCGCGGCGCTGCTTTGCTGATGCAAGCGATAGAGGTCGTCGATGCTCTTCCCGGAGATCAGGGGCACGTCTCCGCACAGCACCATGACGGTCTGACATTCGGCCGGCACGGCCCCCATGGCCACCTGCACCGCGTGGCCGGTGCCCTGCTGAGGCTCCTGGATAACGAAGCGGATTCCGTAAGGAGCCAGGGCCCGCTCCACTTTCTCAGCCTGATAACCAATGACCGCCAGGATGTCGGTAATTCCTCTCGATTTGAGAGCGTCGATGAGGTAGGCGAGCATGGGCCTTCCTAAGATTTCATGAAGCACCTTGGGATGGCCGGACTTCATGCGGGTCCCCTGGCCTGCGGCCAGAAGGACGGCGGTGGTATTTTCGTCTAGCATCTGCAATCCTTGTTTTTCCGCACTCTTCATGTCAATTTCTTACATCTAAATGGCATATGGCATTTCGACAAAATCATATTTATGAGGGTCAAAATCTTTGGTATTGCGAGTAGCCAACTTAATCTTATGGTAGACACTCAGCGATGCCTGAAAGGCATCGGGTAATCTCCAGTTATTCTCTTTTCTCAAGGTGGCAGCCAAGTCGGCAATATCTTTATCGATAATCAAAAGATGATATTGATCCAGAAGGGCTTTTACCAGCGACATATCTTTGGGTTCCACTCCCACCAAGATTTCAGCTCGGGTGATCACTGATATGGCCGTCAATGCCGGGTCCAAGGAAAGAATAAAGCGGTTAGCTTGCGGCAAATCATTCAGGTGGTCGATTAGAATGACTGAGTCAAGTAACCTGGTTAACATTAGTCCCACTCTGATCGCATCTTTTCCTGGTAGACCAGACCGTCTCCCTTTTTCCAGATGCCTTTGGTTTCTTCTACCAGTTTTTGATATGTCTGCTGCCGCTTAGATTCCTTCAACTGCTCAATCCCCTGGCGGATGGCCTCTGCCACCGAGATTTTTTGACTCTTGCTATATCCCTCTAACCAAAGCTTATCTTCATCGGGAATGCTGATGATTATGCGTCGGGTACCCATACTGTTACCTCCATGATATACAGTACTATATATCACATTCGAGAAAAAATCAAAAAAGGCTCTTGAAACCTTTCCTTTAAAAGCCCGACTCATCAGGGACCAGTAGAATTTTCACTGCGGGATTTACTTATTCTAAAAACCGATGATTTTTAAAATATAAAGGCAAGCCCGGAAATCCCCGGGCTTGCCTGTTGAGATTCATGTTTCAGGTGATAGGTTAGCGCCCGGCCACCTTCATGCGGATGATGGAACGGCGCAGCGCGGCTTCGGCCCGGGCCCAGTCGATGGCCTCGGTCCTGGCTGCGGCCATGCGCTTTTCGGCCCGTTCCTGGGCCCGTCTGGCCCGCTCGATGTCGATCTCATGACCCATTTCGGCGGCCTCGGCGACGATGGTGACCTTTTCCCCGGTGACTTCGGCGAAGCCGCCGCTCACCGCCAGGAATTCGGTCTTGCCGCCTTGCTTGTAGTACATCTCGCCGATCTGCAGGGCCGAGAGGAAGGGCACGTGGCCGGCCAGGACGCCGAACTGGCCCTCGACGCCGGGGCAGACCACCACGTCCGCGGTGGTGGAGACCACCAGGCGGTCAGGGGTGACGACCTCCAGCTGAAGTTGCTTTTCTGCCATGGGTTGCCTCCCTCTGCGGGATTAGGCCGCCATCAGGCGCTCGGCCTTGGCCACCGCCTCTTCGATGCCGCCCACCATATAGAAGGCCTGCTCGGGCAGGTCGTCGTGCTTGCCTTCGATGATCTCTTTGAAGCCGCGCACGGTTTCGGGCACGGTGACGAATTTGCCTTCCTGGCCGGTAAAGGTCTGGGCCACGAAGAAGGGCTGGGACAGGAAGCGCTGAATCTTCCGGGCCCGGGCCACGGTGAGTTTATCGTCGTCAGAGAGTTCGTCGATGCCCAGGATGGCGATGATGTCCTGCAGGTCCTTGTACTTCTGGAGAATCTGCTGCACCTGCCGGGAGACCTGATAGTGTTCGTCACCCAGGACCATGGGGTCCAGAATCCGGGAAGTGGAGTCCAGGGGATCCACCGCGGGATAGATGCCCAGCTCGGTCAGGGCCCGGGAGAGCACCACGGTGCCGTCCAGATGGGCGAAGGTGGTGGCCGGGGCCGGGTCGGTCAAGTCGTCGGCGGGCACGTAAATGCATTGCACCGAGGTGACCGAACCTTTCTTGGTGGAGGTGATCCGTTCCTGCAGTTCGCCCAAGTCGGTGCCCAGGGTAGGCTGGTAACCTACGGCGGAGGGCATGCGGCCCAGGAGCGCCGATACTTCGGAGCCGGCCTGGGTGAAACGGAAGATGTTGTCGATGAAGAGCAGGGTGTCCTGGCCTTCCACGTCACGGAAGTATTCCGCGGCGGTAAGCGCCGTCAAGGCCACCCGGGCCCGGGCTCCCGGCGGCTCGGTCATCTGACCGTAAATCAAGGCCGCCTTGGGCAGAACGCCGGAGTGCTTCATTTCCAGGTAGAGGTCGTTGCCTTCCCGGGTGCGCTCGCCCACGCCGGCGAACACGGAAATGCCGCCGTGGTGCATGGCGATGTTGTGAATCATTTCCATCATGACGACGGTCTTGCCCACACCGGCGCCGCCGAACATGCCCATCTTGCCGCCCCGGGGGAAGGGGACCAGGAGGTCGATAACCTTGACGCCGGTTTCCAGCACTTTGACCGTGGTGTCCTGATCCACGAAGGCAGGGGCCGGGCGGTGAATGGGGTACATATTCTTGGCGGTGACAGGGCCCAGGCCGTCCACAGGGCGGCCCACCACGTTGAGCACGCGGCCCAGGGCCTCGTGGCCCACGGGGACCATGATGGGGTTGCCGGTGTCTTTCACCGGCATGCCCCGGACCAGACCATCGGTGGTGTCCATGGCGATGGTGCGCACC
>CAZFWX010000153.1:0-6101 GCA_964522695.1 uncultured Desulfobacterales bacterium | reverse complement strand
ATCTGGGGGGAGTGGCCGCAGCCACGCTGCCCATGCCCATGCTCAACATCATCAACGGCGGCGCCCACGCCACCAACAACCTGGATTTCCAGGAATTCATGATCATGCCCGTGGGCGGCGCCACCTTCCGGGAGGCCCTGCGCATCGCCGCCGAGGTTTTCCATAACCTGAAAAAGGTTCTCCTGAGCCGGAAACTCGGGGCCGGGGTGGGCGACGAAGGCGGCTTTGCGCCGGATTTACCCTCCCATGAGGCGGCCCTGGACCTCATCATGGAGGCCGTCACCAAGGCTGGCTACCGGCCCGGCGACGACGTGGCCCTGGCCCTGGATCCGGCCGCCTCGGAGTTCTACGACCAGGCTTCGGGCGAATATGTCTTCAAGAAAGGCAGCGGCGCCCGGTACAGCTCTCAAGCCATGACCGAGTATTACCGGGACTTGGCCGCCAAATACCCCATCGTCTCCATCGAAGACGGCCTGGCTGAAAGCGACTGGGACGGCTGGGTGCAGCACACCCAGGCCCTGGGCGACGGCCTGCAATTGGTGGGGGACGACCTGTTCGTCACCAACGTGCAGTTCCTGCAAAAGGGCATCGAGTTGGGCGCGACCAACGCCATTCTCATCAAACTGAATCAGATCGGCACTGTCAGCGAAACCCTGGCAGCCATCGCCCTGGCCCGGCGCCACGGCATGCGCGCCGTCATCTCCCACCGCTCCGGCGAGACCGAGGACACCTTCATCGCCGACCTGGCCGTGGCCACCAACGTCGGCCAGATCAAGACGGGGTCGCTCTCCCGCTCGGAGCGCATCGCCAAATACAACCGGCTGCTGACCATCGAAGCGGAACTGGGCGCCGCCGCCCGCTTCCGGGAAGACGCCTACTGGGCCAGGTGAGAGATTGTGGAGGGAGGGCCGGGGGAACACGTTCCCCCGCCCTCCTCTCCTTGCCCCTCTACAGGTGACAGGCCCGCCGGTTTTCGATGGAGCTCACCAGGCCGGTATATTTTTCGTGGATGAGCTGGCGGTCGAAATCGGCCATGCGGACCAGGAGGTCCTGCCGTTCCGCGGGGGTGAAGTATTCCAGGCAGGGGAAGAAGAAGCGCTTGTCTTCCTTCTCGATGTGACGGGGGTAAAATTCCGTCAGCCAGGTCAGGCTGGCGATGACCGTATCGAGAGCGCCTTTTTTCTCCAGGAGATACCCCTCCTTGCCTTTCACTAACCGCTCGGTGGTCTCCCGGGCCTGGACGTGTTCGGCGTTGAGTTCCTCCATGACCTGGCGATGCTCGGGGCTGAGGGGTTTCTTCGCCAATTCGGCAAAGAAGATGTCTTCCTCTTTGCCGTGGTGACAGCGGTCGGCATAGGTGCGCAGGAAATCCACGGCCTTGTCAATGAAGACCGGGTCCACAAAGGCGAACTCCGGGTCCACGGCCACGTTTTCCCGGATGCGCGTAAGTTCCCGGGCCATGAGGACCACCATCCGCTCGATCAACCGATGTTCATGCATCAACGGCCCGATGGGCTCCATTTTTCCCTCCTGCAAGAGTGTTGGGGGGGGGGGGGGGAAGGTGACCTCCCTGCCCTCCCCCCAAGCCCCCCTCCCAACCCGCGTAAGGGGTTGGGGGAGGGAGTTTTTGAGGGGGGGAGGAGGGGGCTGGTCCCCTCGCCCCCTCCCTCGAGATCATCACACCTTCACCAGCTCATACTCCCTACTGCCCAGGCCCAGTTGTTCGGCGTACTCCAACTGAATGGGCCAGTCGATCTGCGGATAGACGTCCTTGAATTTGTCGCTCCCTGCCGCCAGGTTTTTCAATTCCGAGCCCGGCAGGCCCGGCGCCTGGTTCACCAGGTCGGCGCAGGCCTGGTCGATGGCCACCGGGTCGTGGGAGGCCAGGATGCCGATGTCGGCCACTATGGGGGAGTCGTTGAAGCCGTAGCAGTCGCAGGCCGGGGACACCTGGGTAATGAAGTTGATGAACACGGCCCGGTCTTTCTTGTGAAGTATAGCCCCGTAGGCGTACTCCATCATCTTTTTCAGAAACACCGGGATGGCCTCGTTCCACTGGATCTCGATGTTGCCGTAAGGGCAGGTCGAGATGCACTCGGCGCAGCCCACGCATTTTTTGGGGTCAATGACCGCCTTGGCCGTCTCCAGATTGAGGTGAATGGCTTCCACCGCGCAGTGGGCCACGCACTCGCCGCAGCCTACGCATTTCTTGTCGTTGACCACGGGAGAGATATTGCTGTGCTGGGCCATCTTGCCGGCCCGGGAGGCGCAGCCCATGGCCAGGTTTTTGAGCGCCCCGCCGAAACCCGCCATTTCGTGCAACTTGAAGTGCGACAACACCGCCAGGCCCTCGGCTTCGACGATGGCCTCGGCGATGTGCACGGTCTGGAACTGCTCCTTATTGATTTCCACCAGGACTTCGGCCTTGCCCCGGAGGCCGTCGGCAATGACGATGGGGGCCCGGGTCACGGAAAAGGCGAAGCCGTTTTCGATGGCCGTGGTAAGGTGGCTCACGGCCTCAAGACGCGTGCCGATGTAGAGCGTATTGGCGTCGGTGAGGAAGGGCCGGGCCCCGGCGCTGGTCAGCTCATCCACCACCAGGCGCACGAAATTGGGGCGGATGTAGGAGGTGTTGCCCTTCTCGCCGAAGTGGATTTTGACGCCGATCAAGGGCCGCTTCTTCTTGCGCTGGACGATGCCTTTGATATCCAACGCCTTCAAGAGCTTCCCGAATTTCTGAAAATTGGTCTCCTTTAAGGAAGCCCGGAGGTCCATGAAGTACACGGTGCTGGGCATGGGGTCACCTTTGGTTCATGTGTAGGGTACGGACTGCGCACCATAGTCAAGATATCCGTTAAGTGATGTTCTCAACAATTAGCTTGGAATCGATATTCTGGCGCCATATTAGATTGGCAATGCATAAACTAAGTCTGAAAAACACTTTTCAATAAAATCATTTGGAAATGACAAATGTTCATAATCTCCACCAATAATCCCTTTATTAAACTCGACACTATCTTGGCAGATAATTATCAAATATTTATTTCTACCTTTAGCATAAGCTGCTTCTGATAATATCCAGCTACTGTCACCAGGCGTTACGAGGCAAATAAAGATATCCTGGCAATCAATTTTCCTTGCTACCTTATCAGGTATATTCTTAGGTTCATAACCTGAACCTTCTTTAACATCAAACCCCAAACTCAATAAAAACCTTTCAAGGGTCGAGGCCAACTTATTACCAATTTCATCGAACTTATGAGCAAGAAAAACTGATTTCTTTAACCAGAACTTTGACAAGCGATCAATTTGATCTTGATGAGGATTGGATGCATGGAAACATTGTTGTAACTTATCATGAACTGATGACACGATATCTATATGGGAAGATTTAGTCAAATAAATTTGATTAGTAAATTGATAATCTGGCTCCTTCTCCCATCTTGTATGTAAATTAACTATTAATGAATGTGGATGCCTGTTTAAAAGCTCTATAAATTCAATAAAATCTTCGGTAGATAAGGTCCTGTACCGAGAGACTGTTAATTCAGCAGTATATATTGCCCCTTTAGAATACCCTCTGTTTTTAAGATAATCCCTGTAACATTTGAAAGATGATGGGATATCTAAGTTACTAGGATATACTGTATATTCTCTTTTATCTTGCATAAATTTCTTTCCCGTTAATTACTTTTTTAAGCCATTTTAACATAGTCGAATCGTTAAGTAAAAGTAGGGTTGTCACGGCCCATCATCAATCTGGCTAATCAAGACTTCTCACCAATCAGACAATCTCCCTCTCCCCCAATGGGGGAGAGGGTAGGGGTGAGGGGGAATTCTGCTTCTCATTCGTCAAAATAGCAAAGATGGCGTTTAACACCGCCTCAGTTTCCTGTAAGACTTGGTTATTCCAAAACCTGACCACCCGATAGCCCATCTTGTCTAAATCCGCCGAGCGCTCGGCATCCTGCGCTTCGTTTCCGGCGTGTTGGCCGCCGTCCACTTCGATGACCAGGTTTTTCTCCACGCAGATGAAATCGACGATATAGGGGCCTAATGGGCATTGCCGCCGGAATTTGAATCCGCCGAGACTGCGGTTGCGAAGATGCCGCCACAGCCTTTTTTCGGCATCGGTCATTTGCCGGCGCAGGGCTTTGGCCAAGTCCCTGGTCAATTAAGCCACCCCTCACCCCGACCCTCTCCCCTCTCGAGGGGAGAGGGGGAGAAGACTGCGTTTCCCAGACGTCATCATCTATCCTGTCAGACTAACTTTTCATGCCTTGATTCCAACCTTGTTCCCAAGCTTGCGCTTGTGAACGCTATGGGGGTCAACACTCTGGTTTGTCTCCTACCTCGATTATGAAATGTCATCGGCCCGTTGGCCTTTGCCAAGCAGAGCTTGGCGGGCATCAGCCGTTCCCAAGCGGGAGCTTGGGAACGAGACACGGGTTCTTCCACATGAAAACAATCCCCCTCTCCCCCGGTGGGGGAGATGGTTGGGGTGAGGGGGAAGTCTTACTCTCAGTGCCGACAGGAATGGGTCGTCAGTGCCCACCCCAAATTTAATAAGCGGACTTTGCCTGCCATTTCACCTTCCCACTCATAATGGTCGTTACTGCCCTACCCTGCAAATCCCACCCCGCAAAGGGGCAATTCCGGCTCTTGGAGGCGAATGTGTTGACGTCCACGGTCCAGGGCCGGTTCGGGTCGATGATGGTGATATCTGCCGGGGACCCCACGGCCAGGGTGCCGCCCTGGACCCCCAGGATGCGGGCCGGGTTATAAGACATTTTGGCAATGAGCCGACTGATGGTCAAGACACCTCCGTGCACCAGTTTGAGGCTCAGGCCCAGAGACGTTTCCAGGCCGATGAGCCCCATGGCCGCGGCCGCGAATTCCAGGTCCTTTTCCAAAATGCCGTGGGGTGCGTGGTCGCAGGCGATGGCGTCAATGGTGCCGTCGGCCAACCCCGCTTTGATGGCCGCCACGTCGTGGGCGGTGCGCAGGGGCGGGTTCACCTTGGCGTTGGTGTCATAGGCCGGATTTACCAGCGCATCTTTGTCCTGGCCGCCCACCGCCTCGTCAGTCAGGGTGAAATAATGGGGCGCGGTCTCGCAGGTCACAGTGATGCCTTGGGCCTTGGCCCGGCGGATGATTTCGACACTGCCGGCCGTGCTCACGTGGGCAATATGCAGCCGCGCCCCGGTAAGCTGCGCCAGGGTCACGTCCCGGAAGATCATCACCTCTTCCGCGGCCGCGGGGATACCCTTCAACCCCAGCCGCGTGGACACCGGACCCTCGTGCATCACCCCGTCGGCGCGCAGGTGCAGGTCCTCGGCGTGGCTGATGACCGGCAGATCAAAGGTTTTGGCATATTCCAAAGCCCGGCGCATGAGGAGCGCGTCCATCACCGGGCGGCCGTCATCTGAGACTGCGACCGCGCCCGCCTCCTTTAAGTCCGCATATTCGCCCAAGGCATCGCCTTTGGAGCCCATGGAAATGGCGGCCACGGGGTACACCCGGGCCAGCCCCGCGGCCGCAGCCTGGTCCAGAATGAAGCGGGTCACCGCGGCGCTGTCGTTCACGGGTCTGGTGTTGGGCATGCAGGCCACCGCGGTGAAACCGCCCCGCACTGCGGCCCTGGTCCCCGTTTCGATGGTTTCCTTGTATTCTTCCCCCGGCTCCCGCAGGTGCACGTGCATGTCAATGAGGCCGGGGGTCACAAAGAGACCCTGGGCGTCAATGACTTGGCGGCCCTCCGCGGAAATCCGTCCCAGGGGCTCCAGGACCGCGATCTTGCCGTCTTCAATTAAAAGGTCCCGCGGCTCTTCCAGCCGCTGCGCCGGGTCCACGATGAGGCCGCCGGTAATGAGAAGAGTCATCATCGCCATCCGAAGAGTTAATGTGAGGAAGGTCGATGTGGGGGAGGGGGCTAAGGGGCGCACCCCTTACCCCCTCCCCCACACCCCCTCCCCCAATCCCTTAATGGGGGTGGGAGGGGAGTTTGAGGGGAGGGTGGGGGAGCTCGCTCCCCCGGCCCTCCCCTCAAGATTCTCTTTTCATACCCCAATCAGCAGCAGCAGCACGGCCATGCGCACGGC
>CAZFWX010000152.1:0-6228 GCA_964522695.1 uncultured Desulfobacterales bacterium | reverse complement strand
GGCGAAGAAGGCGCTACCGCCGGGGGAGGTGAAGGAATAGACCAGGCGCTCGTAACCGGCGGGGCCGTTGCCGGGATTGTCGCTGAAGACCTGCTGGTATTCGGTCTGATTGGCCAGTTTAAACGTGCCACCATGTTGGTCATAGAGCTCATGATTGCCGATGGCCGTATAGAGCTTGATGCCGGCGGAGGTCAGGGGCGCAAACAGGTCCTTGAAGGTCTGGAAGGTGTAAAAGGTGACGTTGTCGTCATGATAATAGCCCCGGTAAGCCCCATCCCCGCCGAAGACCACAAAAGCCGGCATGGGGTTCAGGTTCTTGATCTGGTTGATAATGGGATTGAGCACCGCGGTGTTGATCATGGCCTCCGGGGAGGGCGGGGGCGCCGTGGGTGTCGGAGCGGCTGTCGGCCAGGAAGACGAAACGCAGGTTCTCGGCCGACGCAGCCAGGGGCAGGAGGATGGCCGAGAAAACGGCCGCGACCCAAAAGAGGATTACCGATTTTTTTCTAATTTTTCTGGTCATTTCTTCTCTTTTCCCAAAAGTTAATTTAGGAGAACCGCCCTCGCATGTATTCACAGAGAGCAAAGTCTGCGGAAGCTTGAAACGGCGGGCACGGAGGCCAGCCCCACCGGTTTTTTTTATTTTTATTTCCTCAATCTCAAGTTGCACTTTGAAACGACAGAAGGCGCCAAGCAGAGCTTGGCGGGCAATTGCATTCCCGGCAGGAGCTTGGGAAAGAAGGTGCGCAAAAGGGATTTCCTCTTGATTATCCCCCCTCCCCTGCCCCCTCTCAATCGGTGCTGCCGTGGTACTGCTGCTCCAGGTAGCGCCGGTATTCTCCGGTGCGCACCCGGTCGAGCCACCCCTGGTGGTCCAGGTACCAGGAAATGGTGCGGCGCAAGCCTTCGGCCAGAGGCACCGACGGCCGCCAGCCCAGGGTGCGGCCGATCTTGTCGATGTTCAAGGCATAGCGGAAGTCGTGGCCCGGCCGGTCGGTGACAAAGGTGACGAGGCGGTGCACATCCCCCAGATCGGGCCGCAGCTCGCCTAAAATGTCCAGCAGCAGCCTCACTATCTCCAGGTTGGTGCACTCCCCTTCCGCGCCGATATTGTAGGTCTCCCCCACGGTCCCCTCTTCCAGGACCTGGAGCACCGCGCGGCAGTGGTCTTCCACATAAAGCCAGTCCCGGATATTGTCGCCCTTGCCGTAGATGGGGATGGGCTTGCCGGCCAGGGCCTGGCTCAGGACCAGGGGGATGAGCTTTTCGGGAAACTGGTAGGGCCCGTAATTATTGGAGCAGTTGGTGATGAGGGCCGGGAACTTATACGTGCGCACGTAGGAGCGCACCAGCCAGTCCGACGCAGCCTTGGACGCGGCATAGGGGCTGGACGGCGCATAGGCCGAAGTTTCCGTGGTGGGCGGGTCGCTTAAGGACAGGGAGCCGTAGACTTCATCGGTGCTGACGTGCAGAAACCGGGCGCCGCCGAAGTCGGGCTCCCGGCCCCAGGCCTGGCGGGCCGCCTCGATGAGCGTATAGGTGCCCACCACGTTGGTGCGCACGAAGACGCCGGGGTCCAGGATGGAGCGGTCCACGTGGGATTCCGCGGCGAAATGGGCCACCCGGTCGATGGGATGCCGGGCGAACAGCTCGCTCACGCAGGCCCAGTCGGCCACGTCCCCCCGGACAAAAGTGTAACCCGGATCCTGGGCCAGGTCTGCCAGGTTCTCGGCGTTGCCGGCATAGGTGAGCAGATCCAGATTGATGAGATGCCAGTGGGGGCGCTCCCGGCGCAAGAAGTGTACGAAATTGCTGCCGATGAAACCGGCGCCCCCGGTTACCAGAATTGTGGTCATGGGCCCCCCCGAGCCGGGGAATGTGATTGAGCGGAAAGTCTGCCGAACGCAGTCCCCTCGCTTCCCGAACATTATAACGGTTGCCGGGGCTCAGACTTCAAGGATTTATTAACCAGGCTGAGCCTGGCGGGAAATTTTCAGCAGCCCTGCGCTCAGGTTCAGGAACCGGCAATGAACCCGTAGACCTTCCGCACCAGGGGGTCAAGGTGGGGGTGGAGGGAAAATTGCGGCCACACCAGCCCCACCAAGGTGAGGGTCAGAATGGCAAAGGGACCGGCCTGCTGCACCACCATCCGGGTGCGGGCGAAACGCTCCGGGATCAACACCGTGAGCAGGACTCCGGCCACCAGGGGGGGAAGGGGGAGGAGATTATAAACCATGGCAGTGATGTTGACCCCCGCCACCATGGGCAGGACCCGGGTTTGGATGTCCAGGGACTTGAGGATGGCGATGATGCTGGCCGCGATGTTGGCCAGGACAAAATTGGCGATGGGGCCAGCCAAGCGGGTCAGGACGTTGTGGAGGCGGGGATATTTGAATCTGGTGGGGTCGATCTCAATCTGGCGGGCCCAGCCGAACCCTCCCAGGAAAAAGTTGATGGTGCCGATAATGTCCAGGTGCAGGAAGGCGTTAAAATTAAAACGGTCTTTGGCATCTTTGCGGAAATCCCCTAATAGCGTGGCTATAAAGGCCTGGGCCTCGGCATTTACCAGGACGGCCAGGAGGACGCCAAGGCAAAAACCGACAAAGGCGTCGATGGCGAAGGGGTCCGACACCGGAACATAGGGAAGGGGCCAGTTCTGCATCATGTCAATTTTTCCGGACAAGAAGAGAGGCAGGGACCAACGCCCCTGCCTCCCAGAGTTACCAGTTCATCTTGCCTTACCGGCACGACTGTGCCGGCAACCTTCTCGATGCCTTACTCCGCCGCGTGCATCGGCCGTTTGGTGACCCAGGAAAGGATAACCGCGATGATCAGCACGACGGCCGACAGGTAGAAGGCATAGTCATAAGTCCCGGTCTGGTCCTTGATGATGCCGGCGACCTTAGCCATGAAGAAGCCGCCACCCCAGCCGAGGAACACCAGGCCGTAGTTCATGCCCAGATTCTTGGGGCCGAAGAAGTCCGCGGTAAAGGACGGCATCAGGGCCAACCCGCCGCCGTACTGCCAGTAAGCGATACCGATGGCCAGGAACATCAGGAAGATGCTGCCGGCCTGCAAAATCATGGGCATGACGAACAGGCAGAGGGCGGAGACAATGCAGTTCAAGGCATAAGCATTGCCACGGCCGATTTTGTCAGAATACATGCCGGTGCCCACCCGGCCCAGGGCGTTGATCAAACCGCCGAAGGAAGCCAGGATCCAGGCGCTGGCCCCCAGCAACTTGGTACCCAGGGGGGTGGCAATGGAGATAATCATCAGACCTGACTGGGTGGTGCCCACAAACATCAACACCAGGGCAAAGAACTGCCAGGTGGTTATCATTTCCCCGGGCGCCCAATCTATGGTGGTGCCCACGGCCTTGGCCGGCGCCGCCCCTGCCTTCACGGGAGCGGGCGGCGGCACATAGCCGGGATCGGGCCAGCGCAGCAGGCTGCCGGCAACGATGGTGACCAAGGCAAAGAAGATGCCCAAGAAATAGAAGCTGTAGCTCAGACCGCCCGACTGGATCAGCGCGTTCCCCAACGCAGCCACGTACAAGGCGGCGCCGCCGTAACCACCTACCACCAACCCGGCGATGAGGCCGCGCTTATGAGGACCGAACCATTTGAGGGCTGCCGGAGTGGGTGCGGCATAGCCGATGCCCATGCCGATGCCGCCGAAAATGCCGAAACCGATGACCAGACCGGCATAACTTTTCATCAGGCCGGAGATGATGCAACCCACGGCCAGGAACAAGCCGCCGCCGATGGCGCCCGGCTTGGGTCCCAACTTATCCTGGAGTTTGCCGCCAGGAATCATCAAGAGAGTAAAGATAATGACGCAGATCATGAAGGGATCGGCGGCCTGGGAATTGGTAAGATAAGGCCACCCGGCATTCAGACCCTCCTGCACCGCGCCCTCCAAGGCCTTTTTCTCGTTGATCAGGGCCTTGGACCAGACGCTCCAGGCATACAGGATGCCCAGGCACAGGTTAACCGCCGTACCCGCAAAGACTACTACCCACGCCCTTCCTGGAACTTTGTCCGCCATGTGCTCCCTCCTTGTGCAGATAACCGAAAATGGATAAAGGCCTGCTATACTGAGAGATGATGATATGGTCAGACTCCCCTGACGGGCCTGTCGCCCGCTCCACCTCCTTTCCGGGGAAGATTTACTCAGGGTTTATCTGCAGGGGTTTGGGGCATCATAATAGTCCCGGGTAACCCTGGCAAGGAAAAAATGCACCCTCCCGGGGGGATTTTCTGAGTAAGATCGGTTACTTTTTGGGGAAATTTGCACCAATCGTCACAGGCGGAACGCCTCGTCAATTTTTTATTAAAAATATCAACAGGTTCCTCTTGGCTATCACTGGGGTGTTTTTCCCCAAGGGCAATCTGGCAATTTTATCGATTTTCACTCTCCTTTCGCCTGTTAAAGCGCAACCCTGCGGCCAGAACGCGGCCTTCTCGCCACCAGGGACGCGCCAGATTCATGGGGAAAGCGTCTTAAGCCTCCGTCAATCCCCCATCCATCCCTTGTATTTCTGGATTTTTTTCTGATATATTTGAAAATTCCACACCGTCCCATAATCGCGGGAGGAAGGCTATGGCACTGACGGGCAAAGTCCACCGCTTTGGCCACGACATCAATACCGACGAAATCATCCCGGCCCGGTATCTCAATACCTCGGATCCCGCCGAACTGGCCAAACACGCCATGGAGGATGCGGACCCCGAGTTTATTTTAAAGATGCGGCCCGGCGATTTCATCGTTGCGGGCAAGAACTTCGGCTGCGGCTCCTCCCGGGAGCACGCCCCCATTGCTCTCAAGGCCGCGGGGCTTTCTGGCATCATAGCCGAAAGCTTCGCCCGTATCTTTTACCGCAACGCCTTCAACATGGGGCTGCCCATCTTCGAAGCCCCCGAAGCCGCGGCTGCGCTGAAAGACGGCGAAGAAATCACCGTGGATCTGGACACCGGTGAAATTGTGGTCACCGCCACCGGCGTCCGCTACCAAAGCCAACCCATCCCCCCCTTCATGCAGGAACTCCTGGCCGATGGGGGTCTCATGGCTCATCTTAAGAAGAAACTGGAGGCACGTTAGGTCATGACTTTTAAAATCGCCGTCATCCCCGGCGACGGCACCGGCCCGGAAGTCGTAGCCGAAGGGCTCAAGGTCTTAAACGCCGTGGCCGGGCCCGCAGGCATTACCTTCGACTTCCACACCTACGACCTGGGTGGCGCACGCTACCTCAAGACCGGCGAGGTCCTGCCGCCCTCGGTGGTGCCGGAACTGCGCCAGTTCGACGCCATTTACCTGGGCGCCATCGGCCACCCCGACGTCAAGCCCGGCATACTGGAAAAGGGCCTGCTGCTCAAGCTGCGCTTCGAACTGGACCAGTACATCAACCTGCGCCCCGTGGTCCTCTACCCCGGCGTGGACACCCCGCTGAAAGATAAGGGCCCGGACGACATCAACTTCGTGGTGGTGCGGGAAAACACCGAAGGCCTGTACGCCGGCGCGGGCGGCAACCTGAAGTTCGGCACCCCTGATGAAGTGGCCGTGC
Source organism: uncultured Desulfobacterales bacterium (assembly GCA_964522695.1). Lineage (GTDB taxonomy): Bacteria > Desulfobacterota > Desulfobaccia > Desulfobaccales > 0-14-0-80-60-11 > VGSQ01. The sequence goes on along the minus strand of CAZFWX010000152.1, from coordinate 662 downwards.
AAGAGTCCATCAACACCCGGAAGGGCGTGGACCGCTGCCTCAAATTCGCCTTCGAGTTGGCCCAAAAACGCCACCGCGCCAAGAAGCTCACCCTGGTGGCCAAAACCAACGTCCTCACCTTCGCCTCGGACCTCTGGGAGCGGGCCTTCCATGAGATGGCGCCCCAGTTCCCCGACGTCACCATAGATTACGCCCACGTGGACGCCACCTGCATGTGGATGGTGAAGAACCCCGAATGGTTCGACGTGCTGGTCACGGACAATATGTTCGGCGACATCATCACCGACTTGGGCGCCATGGTCCAGGGCGGCATGGGCGTGGCCGCGGGCGGCAACATCAATCCCGAAGGCGTCTCCATGTTCGAGCCCATCGGCGGCTCCGCCCCCAAATATACGGGCAAAAAAGTGGTCAACCCCATCGCCGCCATCGCCGCGGGACAGATGTTGCTGGAACACCTGGGCGCGGCCAGGGCGGCGGCCGCGGTGGACGCGGGCATCCGCAAGGCCGTCTCCCAGATGAAATCCATGGCCGCGGGGCAGATGGGCTACGATACCACCCAGGTGGGCGACCTGGTGGCCAAATACGCCACCGAGGCGGTGTGAAGCAGAATTGTGGGGGGGGGGGGGGGGGGGGGGGGGGGGGGGGGGGGGGGGGGGGGGGGG
>CAZFWX010000151.1:0-6353 GCA_964522695.1 uncultured Desulfobacterales bacterium | reverse complement strand
GTGGCCATCACCGACCACGGCACCCTCTTCGGGGTCCTGGATTTCTACCGCCAGGTGAAGGCCGGGGGGCTCAAGCCCATCATCGGGGCCGAAGTCTACGTCACCCCGGGCAGCCACCTGGACAAAAAGGGCGGCAAGGGCGACTACCACCACCTGGTGCTCCTGGCGAAGAACAATGAAGGCTATAAGAACCTCCTCCGCCTGGTGACCAAGTCCCATCTGGAGGGCTTCTATTACAAGCCCCGGGTGGACAAGGACCTGTTGCGGGAGCACGGCCAAGGCCTCATTGCGCTCAGCTCCTGCCTGCACGGCGAGGTGGCCCGGCATCTCACCGCGGACGATGCGGCCGGGGCCGAGGCCGCGGCCCGGGAGTATGCCGAGATTTTCCCGGGGCGGTTTTACCTGGAGCTCCAGGCCAATAATCTCCCCGAGCAGCTCAAGGTGAACGCTGCGCTCATGGAGTTGGGGCCGCGCTGGGGCCTGCCCCTGGTGGCCACCAACGACTGCCATTATCTCAAGCCCGAGGACTCCCGGGCCCATGACGTGCTCCTGTGCATCCAGACGGGCAAGACCGTAAACACCCAGGGGCGCATGGCCTTCGGCACGGACCAGCTTTATTTCAAAAGCCCCGAGGAGATGGCCCGGGCCTTCCCCCATGAGGCGCTGCTCGCGGCCACCGCGGAGATCGCTGACCGCTGTCAGGTGGAGCTTGATTTAGGGCATTTGCACTTCCCCCTCTATCCCGCGGACGCGGGCGACAGCATGGAGGCCATGTTGGACCGCCAGGCCCGGCAGGGCCTGCGTGAGCGCCTGGCCGCCTCACCGCCCCCGCCCGGCAAGAGCGAAGAGGAGTACTGGCAGCGCCTGGACTACGAGCTGGACGTGCTGGGCCGCATGGGCTTCGCCAGCTATTTCCTGGTGGTGGCCGACATCGCTTCTTACGCGCGCAAGCGCCGCATCCCCGTGGGGCCGGGCCGGGGCTCCGCGGCAGGGAGTCTCGTGGCCTATGTCCTGGGCATTACGGACCTCGACCCCCTGGCCCATGGCCTCTTTTTCGAGCGCTTCCTCAATCCCGAGCGCATTTCGCCCCCTGATATCGACGTGGACTTTTGCTTTGAGCGCCGAGGCGAGATCATCGACTACGTGGCCAAGACCTACGGCTGGGACAAGGTGGCCCAGATCACCACCTTCGGCAGCATGAAGACCCGCCAGGTCATCCGGGACGTGGGCCGGGCGCTGGAAGTGCCGTACGCCGAAGTGGACAAGATCGCCAAGCTGGTGCCCGAGCAGCTCAAAATCACCCTGGAAGAAGCACTGCGCCAGGAGCCGCGCCTCCGGGAACTGCGGGACAACGACCCCCGGGTGGCGGACGTCCTGGCCGTGTCCGCGGTGCTGGAGGGCCTACCCCGCCACGCCTCGACGCACGCCTCCGCCGTGGTCATCGCGGACAAGCCCCTGGTGGAGTACCTGCCCCTGTACAAAGGCGCCAAAGGCGAGCAAGTCACCCAGTTCGACATGAAGGGTGTGGAAAAGGTGGGCCTGGTGAAGTTCGACTTCCTGGGCCTGCGCACGCTCACGGTGATTGAAGCATCGGTGCGCCAGATCAGGCGGCGGCACGACAAGGACTTCGACATCCGCGCCATCCCCATGGACGACCCCGCGGTCTTCGAACTGCTGAAGGTGGCCAACACCGCGGGCGTGTTCCAGTTGGAATCGGGCGGCATGCGGGCGCTCATGGCCCGGCTCAAGGCCAGCACCTTCGAGGACATTGTGGCCCTGGTGGCCCTGTACCGGCCCGGCCCCATGGAAAGCGGCATGCTGGACGATTTCGTGGCCCGCAAGCACGGCGAAAAAGAGGTGGAGTATTTTTTGCCGCAGCTGGAGCCCATCTTAAAGGAAACCTACGGCATCATCCTCTACCAGGAGCAGGTGATGCAGATCGCCGCGGCCGTGTCGGGCTACTCCCTGGCCGAAGCCGACATCCTGCGCCGGGCCATGGGCAAAAAGGAGCCCGCGGTGATGGCGGCCCAGCGGGACCGGTTCGTCTCCGGCGCGGTGGAGCTTGGCACCCCGGCCGACAAGGCTGAAGAACTCTTTAATCTCATTGAGAAATTTGCGGGGTACGGCTTCAACAAGTCCCACAGCGCGGCGTACGCCCTCATCGCCTACCAGACCGCGTACTTAAAGGCCCATTATCCCCAGGAGTTTCTGGCCGCGCTCTTAAACAGCGAAATCAACAATACCGCGTCTCTGGCCAAGCACATCCAGGAGGCCCGGGAGCAGGGCCTGTCCATCCTGCCGCCGGACATCAACCTGAGCGACCGGGATTTCACCGTGGCCGACGGCAAGGTGCGCTTCGGCCTGGCGGGTGTGAAAAACGTGGGGATGGGGGCCATCGCCGAAATCCTGGAGGCCCGCAAGGCCGGTCCCTTCGCCGGGTTGTCGGATCTTTTGAACCGCCTCAATCTCACCAAGGTCAACCGCAAGGTCCTGGAATCGCTCATCCTGGCCGGGGCCTTCGACAGCCTGGAGCCCAACCGGGCGCGGCTCTTGGCCGGCCTGGAGCCGGGGCTGGAAAAGGCCCAAAACTTCAAGCGCCTCCAGGAAGTCAAACAGATGTCCATGTTCGAGACCCTGGGCGAGACCCCCAACGACGACTGGCTGCCCGAAACCGCGCCCTGGGAAGAGCCGGAGAAGCTGGCCAAGGAGAAGGAGGCCCTGGGGCTCTATCTCACCGGCCACCCCCTGGACGGGCACCGCAATATCCTCCGGGCCTGGCTGCGCACCACCACCGCTGACCTGGCCGAAACGCCCGACGGCGAGGACGTGGCCCTGGGCGTGGTGGTGACCAGCCTGAAGGAGAAGGCGGGCAAGAAGGGCGGGCGCCTGGCCATTGTCACGGTGGAGGACCTGGCCGGATCCGTGGAGGCCCTGGTCTTTGGCGAGCTCTACGACCGGTCCAAGGGCTGGCTCACCCAACCCAGCCTGCCCCTGTGGCTCAAGGCCACCGTGGTGCAAGAGGACAAGGGCCCCAAGCTGGTGACCCAGGAGATCGCGCCGTTGGGCAGCGTACTCCCCAAGTGGCCGGAACGCCTGGATTTCCGCCTCCAGGCCGCCACGGTCAGGCGGGATGAACTGCTGGCCTTAAAAGAGATTCTCACCCGGCATGCAGGCCCGGTGCCCGGGTTCCTCCATTTCCTCTCTCCCGCAGGCAACGGCGGCGTCCTGGCCCTGCCCAAAGACCTGGCCCTGACCCCGTCCGAGGCTCTGGCCGGGGAAGTGAACCGGCTGTTCGGCTATGCGGTGCTGTCGGTGTGAGATTTTGGGGGGTGGGGGCCAGGGGGATTACAGTTATGATATCGGTGAGATAGCCGCTTTTTTGCGGATGTCCCAATATTGGCAAGCTCTTCGCTATTCTAGGTAGGCTATTCAGAGCAAAATTAATGCACCAGGGTGAAGGGCCAGAGTATCTTACCCTGGCCAGCGCTGATATGCCGATATCGCTCCAGCCTATCCCATGGCCCACCTTTACCGTGCGAAGCATCCCCAAAAATATCTACACCCTGACTGAGAACTTGGTATAATTGCCAAGGATGGATCACAGGGGCCTGGAGGATGGTCGCGTTTAAAGGGCCGATAACAGGGGGGACCTATGAAACAACCGCATTTAGCTATTATCGCCACACTTCTCTTTGTGGTTGTCTGTGCGGCAGGCTACGCTGCGGAGGAAGGAAGTGTCCCATCGCCTGCGGCCGCCAAGGCCAAGGAAGACACGCGCCTGCCAATCCACAAGCAGGATCAATGGCAATTCTTTTTTAGCCCTCATGTGTGGATCGCGGGCAGCAACGCCAGGACTACCGTTTTCGGCCACACCTCCACGGTCAACGTGCCGTGGTGGGACATTGTCCCAGACTTGTTCAGCAAAGCCATCGGGGTCATGGGGCGGTTTGAGGCTTGGAAGGGCCGGTGGGGATTTTTCCTGGACAGCTACTTTGTCTATATGGGGGGCAATGTCAGCGACAGCGCGGGCCGGCAAATCAACCTGGGCCAGCTGCCAATACCCATTACCAGGGTGCTCTCGGGAGACCTGAAATACATTACCAGGGCCGGAAATTTGGATTTCGGCCTCCGCTATCTGGTGGGCACCCTCCCCCTCAGCGCCGACAAACCCCTGCCGCTCCTGTCCTTTGAACTGTTAGGCGGCGGCCGTTATAATTATTACAATCAGTACATGCGGCTGGGTTTGAGCTCCACGATTACCGGGCCGGTAATAGATATCACCCGGGGCCGGACCTTTACCGTCAACGTCACCAGGTCCTACATTGAGCCGATGTTGGGCGGGCGACTGAGCCTCTGGCTCAATGAGAAGGCGATCATCAGCTTTAAAGGCACCCTGGGAGGCTTTGGCCTTCCCATGAACGACAACAATCTGGACAGCGATCTGGAGCTCGACTTCGGGTACCGGGTCCGCAATAATATCTATATGTACCTGGGATACCGGGCCCGCTATGTCCAGTTTAATACCACCAACCTCTCATTTTCAGCTTGGCTGCATGGTCCCGTAATTGGCGCCCTCTACGCTTTTTGAAGAAGTAAATCGTGGCCTTGGTGACAATCTGGATGGTTCCGTTTCCGCCGGGGCAAGGTTTTCGTTCGGCTTCGCTGCGGCAAGACGGTGATACAGTGACCGAAAAAATTCGAGGTAAGTTGGGAATACTATGAAGACGAGATTGCTCGCCCCAGGAATCCTGGCATTCGGCCTTGTAGTCATGCTGATGGCGCTGATGGCGGCCCCCGCCGCCACCCAGGAGGCCTCCCCCGCACGGGTGGTTGCCCCGACCGACCGCACGGTGCTGCCGATCCCGGAACCCCGGTACCCGCACAGCACGGTGTTCGATGTCCGTAAGGCCACGCCGCCGCCACGGTTTGAAGTCAAGGCGCCCCCCAAGGCGCCCAACATCCTCATCGTGCTGATCGATGACATGGGGTTCGGCCAGTCCAGCGCCTTCGGCGGGCCCATTCGCATGCCGACGGTGGACCGCTTGGCCGAAAATGGACTGCGCTATAACGAGTTCCACACCGCAGCGCTCTGCTCGCCGACCCGCGCTGCCCTCCTCACTGGCCGCAACCACCATGTGAACAACCTTGGCTCGATCACGGAGACTGCCACGTCCTTTCCCGGGCAAACCGGGCAGCGCCCCAACAGCGTGGCGCCGCTGGCGGAGATGTTGCGGCTGAATGGTTACAGCACCGCCGCCTTTGGCAAGTCGCACGAGACTGCAGCCTGGGAGGTCAGCCCCTCCGGCCCCACCGACCGCTGGCCGACCCGCCAGGGTTTCGACAAGTTCTACGGCTTCATCGGCGGGGAGACCAACCAGTGGGCGCCCCTGATCTACGACGGGATGAACCAGGTCGAGTTGCCGAAGGACCCGCAATACCATTTCATGACCGACATGACCAATCAGGCCATCAACTGGATGCGCTATCAGAAATCGCTCACGCCGGATAAACCTTTTTTCATCTACTTCGCGCCCGGGGCCACCCACGCCCCCCATCATGTCCCCAATGAGTGGATCGCCAAGTATAAGGGCAAGTTCGACCAAGGCTGGGACAAGCTGCGCGAGGAGACGTTGGCGCGCCAAAAGCAGCTGGGCGTTGTGCCGGCGGATACGAAACTCGCGCCCAAACCGGCGGCCATTAAGGATTGGGCCGCCTTGAGCCCGGATGAGAAGAAGCTCTTCGCCCGGCAGATGGAGGTATTCGCCGCGTTCGGCGAATACACCGACGCGGAGATCGGTCGGCTGATCCAGGCCATCGAGGCGATCGGCCAGCTCGACAACACGCTGATTTTCTACATCGTCGGCGACAACGGGGCGAGCGCCGAAGGGGGCATGAACGGGGCCTTCAACGAAATGACCTATTTCAACGGCGTGGCCGAGACTGTTCAGGACATCCTGAAACATTACGACGAACTCGGCGGCCCGATGACGTATGGCCACTATGCCGCCGGGTGGGCGGTCGCGGGGGATACGCCCTTCACGTGGACGAAACAGGTGGCCTCGAACTACGGCGGCACCCGTAACGGGATGGTGGTCCACTGGCCCAAGGGGATTTCGGCGAAGGGCGAGCTGCGATCGCAGTGGCACCACGTCATCGACATCGCCCCGACCATCCTGGAGGCCGCTGGCCTGCCCGAGCCGAAGAGTGTGAACGGGACGCCCCAGACCCCCATCGAAGGGGTGAGCCTGGCTTACACCTTTGCGGACGCCAAGGCTCCCAGCAGGCATACAACCCAGTACTTCGAGATCCTCGGCAATCGCGCCATCTACCCCGACGGCTGGCTGGCCGGCACG
>CAZFWX010000150.1:0-6393 GCA_964522695.1 uncultured Desulfobacterales bacterium | reverse complement strand
AGTAGTCGAACTCGATGCCCTGGCCGATGCGGTTGGGGCCGCCGCCCAGGATCATGACTTTGGGGCGGCCCGTGGGCCGGGATTCGCACTCCCATTCGTAGGTGGAATAGTAATAGGGCGTGTAGGCCTCGAACTCCGCGGCGCAGGTGTCCACCAGTTTGTACACCGGCCGGATGCCGGATTCTTCCCGCATTTCGGCCAGGCGTTCTTCTTTGCCGCCCCAGAGGTGGGCCAACTGGCGGTCGGAGAAGCCCCATTCCTTGGCCCGGCGCAAGAGTTCCTCCTCGTGCTCCTGGGCCCGGCCCTGGCTAAGGAGTTTCCCGAAGTTCCCCAGTTCCTCGGAGAATTCCACCAGGTCTTTGATCTGGTGCAGGAACCAGGGGTCGATTTTGGTGAGGCTGAAAGTTTCTTCGACACTCATGCCGTCCCGGAAGGCCTGGCGCAAGTAAAAGAGGCGGTTGGAATTGGGGGTGATGAGCCCGGCCCGCAGCTCCTCGGGATTGAGGTCAGGCAAATCCTTGCCGTCGGCCCCCAGCCCGAAGCGGGAGATTTCCAGGGACCGGATGCCTTTTTGCAACGCCTCTTTAAAGGTGCGGCCGATGGCCATGACCTCGCCCACGGACTTCATGGAGGTGGTGAGCAGGTCTTCGGCGCCGGGGAATTTCTCGAAGGCCCAGCGGGGAATCTTCACCACCACGTAGTCGATGGTGGGCTCAAACGACGCGTAGGTTTCCTTGGTGATGTCGTTGGGGATTTCGTCCAAAGTAAAGCCCACGGCCAGCTTGGCGGCGATCTTGGCGATGGGGAAGCCCGTGGCCTTGGAGGCCAGGGCCGAGGACCGGGACACCCGGGGATTCATTTCGATGACCACCATCTCGCCCGTGTCCGGGTGGATGGCGAACTGGATGTTACTGCCGCCCGTCTCCACGCCGATCTCCCGGATGATGGCCAGGGAGGCGTCCCGCATCATCTGGTACTCGCGGTCGGTGAGCGTCTGGGCCGGGGCCACGGTGATGGAGTCGCCGGTGTGGACGCCCATGGGGTCGATGTTTTCGATGGAGCAGATGATGACCACGTTGTCCGCGAAGTCCCGCATGACTTCCAGTTCGTATTCCTTCCAGCCCAGGACGGATTCTTCCAACATGACCTCGGTGATCATGCTGGCCTCCAGACCTTCCGCGGAGAGCTTGCGCAAATCCTCGAAATTGTAGGCGATGCCGCCGCCGGTGCCGCCCAGGGTGAAGCTGGGGCGGACGATGACCGGGTAGCCCAATTCCGGGCCATGCATGAGGGCCTCATCCAGAGTGCGCACAATAAAGCTCTTGGGCACGCGCAGGCCGATCTTGTGCATGGCGTCCCGGAAGAGCTCCCGGTCCTCGGCCTTCTTGATGACGTGGGGATTGGCGCCGATCATCTCCACGCCATAGCGCTCCAGGATGCCGGTGTCGGCCACGGCGATGGCGGTGTTCAGGCCCGTCTGGCCGCCCAGGGTGGGAAGCAGGGCGTCGGGGCGCTCCCGGCGGATGATCTGCATGACCATTTCCGGGGTGATGGGCTCGATATAGGTGCGGTCCGCCATCTCCGGGTCTGTCATGATGGTGGCGGGATTGGAGTTGATGAGGACCACCTGGTAGCCTTCTTCCCGTAGGGCCTTGCAGGCCTGGGTGCCTGAATAGTCAAACTCGCAGGCCTGGGAAATGATGATGGGCCCGGAACCAATGATCAGAATCTTTTTAATGTCCGTCCGCTTGGGCATGGTTCTCGTCTGTGGGATGGGATGATTGGGAGAGGGGGCCAGGGGTCGCGGACCCCGGCCCTCCCCTCAATCGCTTCAAATTACTTCAACGCCTGCCAGGCCTTGGCCAGCATGGACCACTGCTGGCCGTCCCAGTAGAACAGGTGGAAGGTCTTGGTCATGCCGCCGCCCGGGGCCGAGAGTTTCACTGAATAGAAGGTCATGCCGGGGCGCAGGATCTGCCGGGCTGCCTGCCGGGCGCCGCCGCTGAAATGATTGTAGGCGGTGGAGCCGTCCTTGTACGCGGCGATCTCCTCGGTGGTGGCCCCATAAACCTTCACTTCGGTGATTTCCTGGGGAAATATCATGGGCATCATGGCCGCAGTAGGGATGCCCAGGCGCTGAAACATGTCCAGAATCTTCTGCACCGTTTCCGGGGAGACGTCGTCTTTCAGCGCCTTTTTGATGCGCCCGGCGTCGGGAATCATGCCGACGAAGAGCGCGGCCGCAGCGGCTTTGTCTTTTTTGGTATAGAGATTCTCATGGATCTGATGGAACAGGGCCTTGAGATTCTCGGGCTGGTTTTCCTGGGTGAAGGGGGCCGCACTGGCGCTCAGGGCTGGGAGAAGGCCCGCGCTCAGGGAAAGAGCCAAGATTATCATTGTAACCAGAGACCGACGGGCAAGCATATGCACCTCCGCTGCCAAGCTGCTGTGGAGATAAAGTTCTGAAGAAATGTGCAGGACATCCGCCCCCGGGTGTCAGAAAGTTTTTGCCAGGAAGCCGCCCCGGCCAGGCGAATTTTCCCTAAAATGCCCTAGTGATCAGTGGCACCGGCGTCCCGCCGGTGGGGAAGTGCCGGGTGCGCCCTGTGCCTCGGCCGAAACGGGATTGCCTTACATTCCCTCTCCCTTGAGGGAGAGGGTCAGGGTGAGGGCGTGGGTTCATCAGCCGGAAAGTGCAAAGCCAGCCACACCGTCTTCTCGCCGGCCGCGGTCCACTCCACCCGGTGGCGGCATCCGGCCGGAATGAGCAGGTGGTCGCCGGGTTTGAGGACCACGGTCTCCGGGCTGTCCGCAAATTTCAGGCCCGCGCTGCCGCTGAGCAATACCACCCATTCATGATCGGGCTGGTCGTACCAGAAATCTACAGGGCTGGCCTGACCAGCGGAAACAATGCGCTCCAGGCGGAAATGCCCGGTTTTGAGCAGGTCCTGGCACCATTCCTCGGGCAACTCAGCCGGGATGCCGGCAAAAAGGCTGTGGACCTGGGGGATGATACGCCCTGACCTCCGTTTGCTTTCTGGCAGGGTCTGAAACTCCTTTGAAATACTCAGATAGCAAGGAAATGTTGGGCAGTGCCCACCCTACATTAGGCTATGTCAAAGAAATCCCAGAAATTCCTCCAGGGTCAGTTCTGCCTGCTTGATAATCTTTGCCAGAGTTGAACGCTTCACCGGTCGATGGGCCGGGATGGTGAGTTTCTTGAGACGGCCTTCGGTAAACCTGGTTAAACGTATGTGACTGCCCCTTTGTCTGGATACCTGCCACCCGGCGCGCTCCAGGGCATGCAGAATTTCCGTATAGGAAAGACTGGGGATGACGGTCACACCAGGAGTTCCCTGACCTGGGCCTTGTCGGGCAGACCCAAAGGCTCTTCCTCTTCCAGGTAGAGTTCAATGGCTTCCCGGATATTGGCCATGGCCTCCTCCAAGGTCTCCCCCTCACTGATGCACCCGGGGAGTGAGGGGACATAGACCGTGAAGCCGCCCTCGTCGCTGGGTTCTAAGACCACCTTGAGTTTCATGGCAACAGTCCTTTTATAGTGTCAGCCCCTCGCCGGTTGAGTAGGGGGCACACTGCGCACCAGAAAGCCAATTTCCTTCATTATCAGTTGACTAGTACACCCCAGGGGATAATTCCCGAATTCATGGACCATCCGGTGGCACAGGTGTCCTCACCTGTGCAGGAGCGCAGGCTGGAAAGCCTGCGCCACCAAAGATGGTGGGCACCCTACATGACTAATAGAAGGATAGAGGCAAAAAGGGCTTATGTTCTTATGTTCCTGGGAGATCAATATTCAGACTCAAACTCTTCATCTATCTCTTTCGCAAATTTCTTTAAATCTGAAAAATTTCCTTCTAAAAATTTTAAATAAATTATTGCATCAAGCTTGCTAATTTCTTCATCAATTTTAGTTTGATTAAAATATCTTAACAATTTATCATAAGTATAATTAATCTGAATATATATATCTCTTATCTCATACAAATCGATGCTTAATTGTCGGTCATTTAATGCTTTCTCGAAAGAATCGATATATTCTGGTATTATTTTAAGCATTTCCAACCCCAACATAGATTTGTCTGAAAGGCCCTCAAAAATATTTATTATCACCCACTCTATATCAGAGAAGATATTTTTAAGTTTGATCAATTTAAAACTATCTTTATATGCTTGGTCCTTACTCGTTAACTCAGAAAAAAGCTCACCTAATTTCTCGCTTAAAAATCTTAGTTGTTCTTCTATCAAATCTTTTATTAAGTATTCATTATATTTAAAAATTCCTTTTTTGTCAAAAGTTCCATAACTAAATGAACCATGAGATATTAAACCACTAGATATAAAATGATAGGTTTTATCTTTTCTTCCTGAAGGGTGACCAATTGCATCATTTCTTATTTCTCTTATCTTATAAATATTGGGAAAATCACTTTTCCATTTAAAACATTTCCCAGTAGTCGAATTGTATAAATTATTCAATGCATCTTGTTGTACATAAAGAGATTGCAGAAGACCAGATAGACATAAAATTTTTTCGCCGGGATCATCTGGGAATTTTAATTTTTTGTAGGAATTTATAGCATCACAAGTGTCTTGTATTGCATCCAACGAACTATTTAGCGTTTGCCAAAGATGTATCTTATTTTTTAGGAAATCATTTTTAATTCTTGGGATGCAGATAAATTCTCTGATTTTTCCAATAATCCCAAATAATTCCATGGCCATCTCTCAACTGGGTAAATTTGCTTCAATAATATCCTCAATTCTAAACTTCCAATCCCTGCCCGCCATGGGAGGCCTCATCCAGGATGCGGTCGCGCAGTTGGGGTTTGAGGGCTTGAGGAGTGACCAGGTCAACCCGTCGCCCCAGGAGTTCGGACAGGCGATAGCTAAAGCGCAGGAAGGCAAACAGCCCCACGGGCCGCGAAAATTCCACGAGCAGGTCGATGTCGCTCTCCGGCCCGGCCTCACCCCGCACCACCGAACCAAAGAGCTTGAGGGATTTCACCCCTGCCTGGCGCAACTCCGCCTGGTGCTTGCGCAAGATATCCAATGGCTGGGTCTTAGTCATAGTCTGGCACTCTTGCCAAGCGGAGCTTGGCGTGCAGATACGTTCCCAAGCGGGAGCTTGGGAACGAGGGGTGGGCGGCGGCCCTACATTATCGTTCTCTATTTTTCCAGCACAGTCTTTAAGAAATCATCAAACAAATAATCCGCATCATGAGGCCCCGGGGAGGCCTCGGGGTGGTATTGCACGGAGAAGGCTTTTTTGCCGGGGTGTCGCAGGCCTTCCAGGGTGTTGTCGTTTAAATTGATATGGGTGAGTTCCACCTCGGGGTCGGGGATGGAGGTGAGGTCCACTGCGAAGCCGTGGTTCTGGGAGGTGATCTCCACCCGGCCGGTGAGCTTGTTTTTCACGGGCTGATTCGCCCCCCGGTGCCCGAACTTGAGCTTGAAGGTCGTGCCCCCCAGGGCCAGGCCCATGAGCTGATGCCCCAGGCAGATGCCGAAGAGGGGCTTCTTCCCCAGGCACTGGCGCACGTTGTCTATGGCGTAGGTCACCGCGGCGGGGTCGCCGGGGCCGTTGGACAGCACGATGCCATCGGGGTTCAGGGCCAGGATAGCCGTAGCCGGGGTGGCCGCGGGCACCACCAGGACCTCCAGCCCCCGGGCCTTGAGAGACCGGATGATGTTGAATTTGACCCCAAAGTCGTAAAGGATGACCTTTTTGCCGGTCCGCAGGTTCCACAACGCCTGCAAGTCGGCAAGGAGCACAGGTGAGGACACCTGTAACCCTGCGGGGGAGGGCCCGGGGATCGCAGTCCCCCCGCCCTCCCCCGCACCTCCACCCAACCCCCCGCAAGGGGTTGGGAGAGGGGGGGTGGGGGAGAGGGCAGGGGCCGTCGGCCCTTGGCCCTCTTCCCCAAACACGCCTTCATCCCACCAGTAGGGGGACTGGCAGGTGACATAGGGCACCAAATCCAGGCCGTTCATGTCCGGCACTTCCTCCCGGACCCGGCGCACCAGGCGGCCGGGGTCCAGGTCCTCGGTGGAGATGATGCCCCGCATGGCCCCGGCCTGGCGCAGGCGCTTGGTCAGGGCCCGGGTGTCCAGGCCTTCCACGCCCAGCCTGCCCGCGGCCTTGAGATAATGGGCCAGGTCGCCTTGCGCCCGCCAGTTGGAGGGGTGGGCGTGGTATTCCTTGACGATGAAGCCTTCCACCTGGACGCCCCGGGATTCCACATCCTCAGGGTTTATGCCGTAGTTGCCCATCATGGGATAGGTCATGGTGACGATCTGGCCCTTGTAGGACGGGTCCGTCAAGATCTCCTGATACCCGGTCATGGAGGTGTTGAACACCACTTCGCCCAGGGC
>CAZFWX010000149.1:0-6414 GCA_964522695.1 uncultured Desulfobacterales bacterium | reverse complement strand
CCTCCAGGACCTTGTGGGGGTCGCCCTCCATGATGTAGCGGTCCTTGATGGTGCCCGGCTCGCCTTCGTCGGCGTTGCAGATGACGTACTTGGGCGTGGTGGTGAGCGGCCGGGTGAAGGACCATTTCAGGCCCGCGGGGAAGCCCGCGCCGCCCCGGCCCCGGATGCCCGCGGTCTTCACTTCCTCCACCACGGCCTCCGGGGTCATGGTGGTGACGGCTTTCTTGAGGTTGGCGTAGCCGCCCTTGGCCACATAATCTTCCAGCTTGTTGGGATCGATGACCCCCACATTGTCCAGCAGAATCATATCGTAAGGACTCTGCTTGTACTTGCGGAAGTCGTTGGTGCTGTAAGGCAGGCTCTTGTAGTCCGGCGCCTTGCCGGCCCGGTAGTCGGCGAGGATCTGCTTGATTTTGTCCCGGGTGAGGTTCCCCACCACCACTTCGTTGATCTGCATGGCCGGGGCCACTTCGCAGACCCCCAGACAGGCCGTGGTTTCCAGCGTAAAGAGCCCGTCCGCGGTGGTGCCGCCCACGGCGACGCCCAGTTCCTGTTCCATGGCGTGGAGCAGGTTCTCTGCGCCGGAGACGTGGCAGGGCGGGGACTCGCAGAAGCGGATAACGTACTTGCCCTTGGGCTTCCAGGTGTACATGGAATAGAAGCTCATCACCCCGAAGACTTCGCTGGCCTGGACGTTTAAGCCCCGGGCGATGCGGTCCTGGACCTCGGGCGGCAGGTACCCGGCCGCGTCCTGCACTTCCTGGAGCACGGGCATCAGGTTGCCGGGCTGATCTTTATAGCGGGCGATGATGGCGTCGATCTTGTCCCAGACTTCCGGACTGATGGTCGCCTGAGCGGAACAGGCGCATTGGCATTGGGCAGTCATATCTTTGGCCTCCATGAAAAACGTGGGGTGGTTACGCCTTTTCGACCTGCACCGCGCAGACCTTGTATTCCGGAATCTTGGAAACCGGGTCCAGGGCCGCGTTGGTCAGCTTGTTGGCCGACGCTTCGGCGAAATGGAAGGGGATGAACACCGTGCCGGCCACGGCTTTGAGCGATACCTGCAGCTTGGCCGTAATGGCTCCCCGCCGGGTGCGCACCCGCACCTGATCGCCTTCTTTGAGGCCGTAGGCCTGGGCGTCCGCCTGGGCCATTTCCACGAAGCACTCCGGCGCCTTTTCGTGCAGCCCATCGGCCTTCCGGCTCATGGTGCCGGTGTGGTACTGGTACAGCAACCGGCCCGTGGTGAGGTAGAGCGGATAGTCGGCATCGGGCATCTCGGCCGGGTCCTTGTGGTCAATGGCGAAGAACGCGCCCAGACCCCGGGCGAAGCGGTCCTTGTGCAGGAACATGGTGCCGGGGTGCTCCGGCGTGGGGCAGGGCCACTGCAAGCCGCCGCTTTGCAGGCGGTCGTAGGTGATACCTGCATAAGAAGGCGTAACCTTGCGAATCTCTTCGAAGATTTCTTCGGGATTCTTGTAGTCCATGGCGTAGCCCAGGCGGTTGGAAATCTGGCAGATGATCTGCCAGTCCGGCTTGGACTGCCCCACCGGCGCCACCGCGCGGCGCACCCGGGCCACCCGGCGCTCAGTGTTGGCGAAGGTGCCGTCTTTCTCGGCGAAGGAGGCCGCGGGCAGCACCACGTGGGCCCGTTTGCCCGTTTCCGTGAGGAAGATGTCCTGGACCACCAGGAACTCCAGGGCCTGCATTTCTTTAACAGCGTGGTCGGAGTCCGGGTCGGACAGGGCCGGGTTTTCGCCGACGATATACAGGGCCTTGATGCCGCCGGCCTTGATGGCGGGGAGCATCTCGGTCATGGTCATGCCCGGCTTGTCCGGCAGCCCCGTCACGCCCCAGGCCTCTTCCATCTTTTTGCGGGCGGCCTCGTCCGCCACGGGCTGGTATCCGGAGAAGACGTTGGGCAGGCCCCCCATGTCGCAGGCGCCCTGGACGTTGTTCTGGCCCCGCAACGGGTTGACGCCGCCGCCGAAAACGCCCACGTTGCCGGTGAGCATGGCCAGGTTGGCCAGGGTCTTGACATTGTCGGTGCCAACGGTGTGCTGGGTGATCCCCATACAGTAAACAATCGAAGCCGGTTTGGACTCGGCGAACAGCCGGGCCGCAGCCGTCAGATCCTCGGCAGGCACACCGCTGATCTGCTCCACATAGGCCGGAGTATATTTTTCCAAGACTTCCTTAAGCGCCGCAAAGTTCTCGGTGCGCTCGTCAATGTAAGCCTGGTCCTGCAAATTTTCCTTGAGGATGACGTGCATAATGCCGTTAAGCACGGCGATGTCCGTGCCCGGCTTCTGGCGGAGCCACATCTTGGCGTGGCGCACCAGGTCGATGCGCCGGGGGTCCATGACGATGATGGCTTTATTGCCGAAGCAGGCCGCCCGCTTGATAAACGCCGAGATCACCGGATGGTTCTCGGTGGTGTTGGAGCCGGTGACAAAGATGCACTGGGCGGACTCCAACTCGGCGATGGAGTTGGTCATGGCGCCGGAACCGAAAGCCGCGGCCAGACCGGCCACGGTGGAGCTGTGTCAGAGACGGGCGCAGTGATCCACGTGATTGGTGCCGATCACGGCGCGCATCATTTTTTGCATCAGGTAGTTTTCTTCGTTGGTAATGCGGGCCGAGCACCAGCCGCCGATGGTCTGGGGTCCGTGCTTTTCTTTCATTTCCTTGAGTTTGGCGGCCACCAGGTCCAGGGCCTCGTCCCAGGTGGCTTCCTTAAGTTCGCCGTTTTTGCGGATGAGCGGGGTCTGCAAGCGCTCCGGGTGCTGCACGAAGCCCATGCCGAAGCGGCCCTTGACGCACAGGCGGCCTTCATTGGGCAGAACGGGCGCGCCGGTCACCTTGACGAGCTTGCCGCCCTTGACATGCAAATCCATCTGACAGCCTACGCCGCAGTAGGGGCAGGTGGTGCGCACGGTGCGCATTTCCCAGGTCCGGCCTTTGCCCATGGCATTCTTGTCTAACAGAGCCCCTACCGGACAGGCCTGCACGCAGGAACCGCAGAAAACGCAGTCGGAATCGATATAGGGAAAATCCGCCTTGGCCACGATCTTGTTGTGGTGACCCCGGTAGCCGATGCTGATGGCCTGGTTCACCTGGCGCTCGTTGCAGGCCCGCACGCAGCGGCCGCACATGATGCACTTGGAGAAATCCCGGACGATCATGCTGTTGTTGTCTTCGTAGTAGTACGGCGTGCCCATGGGGTTGGCAAACGCGGGCGTGGGCACCTGGTAGCGGTAGGCCAGGGCCTGCAGTTCGCACTCGCCGTTGGCCTCGCACACCAGGCAGTTGTGGTTGCCCGAGGCCAGGATCAGTTCCAGGACCATCTTCCGGGCCGCATCCACCCGGGCCGACTCGGTCTTGATGACCATGTTGGCGGTGGCCACGGTGGCGCAGGCCGGCAACAGGGTCCGGGCGTTTTCCACCTCCACCATGCACATCCGGCAGGAACCGGTGGGCGTGGTGTCCTTGAGCCAGCACAGGGTGGGGATGGTGTAAATGTCGTGGCTCCGGGCCACTTCTAAAATGGTCTGACCGGGTTGAAACTCCACCGTCTTCCCATTTAAGTTAAGGGTTGCCGCGCTCATGCCGTGTTTACCTCCATGGTGAGATCGGGGGAACCGTGGGTTCTCATGCTGAAGTTGGCCAGGCTGATGAGAAGTTCAACAACCGGCGTGTATCTGAGGCTAATCGGGGCAGATCGTTCACAGGGCGCAACTAACCATTTTTATTACGGTTATCCTGCTAACCCAGCCTCTCCCATTTCGCGCATGTACATCTTAGCACAATCTCTGGCGACAAGGAACAGAAAAACCCTGCAGGAACGGCCTGCCGCAGAATCCCGGAGAGAGGCAATGGCGGGAGGAAAGAGTTTAGGCTTCGGGCTTGGCGAAGGCCTGCAGGTAAGCGCCGGGATCGAGAATTCTGACACCCTCGAACTCTCTCAGATCAATCAGATGATGGCCGCCGGAGCTGATACAATCGGCCTGGCCTTCCAGGGCGCAGGCCAGGACCATATAATCGTCGGGATCAATGGGGACCGCGTCAATGGCCAGCTTGCCGGGGGTAACCGCCGCAATCTTCATGATTTTGGCGGGGACCTCAGCCAATTCGCCGGGTTCGATTTTATTTTTCCTGAGAATCCTCTGCAACTTGGGTAAGCAAACACCCGTTCCAACTCCTCCAAAAGGTGGGGAGAGAGAATGAGGCGATTTTTCCCTCCAACGGCCAGTTCCAACAGCCTGACCGGGGGGCTTTGGAGGCTGAGCAAGGCTCTCACCAGGACATTGGTGTCGAAAACCGTTGGGGTCATGACCTTGTCTTCACGCTGCCCTGCCTTACCGCCCCCATCGCCTCTTTTCCGCCCCGCTCCATCCACTTCCTGGGCATCCGCCCCCTGCATCTTGGCCCCCATTGATCTGACGGCTTCTGCCGCGCCTTCATGGCGGCAATGGTCCTGCGCATATCCATCACTTCTTTAATTGATATGACCAGACTAGTTAATAGAGTCTCTCTGTCAATGCCTCAGAATCCTCGGCTTTTTCCAGATTCGCCAAAGTATCGGCCAAAAATAAGGCCACCACCGGAGTGATATGCAGCAGCAGGCGGTTGGCCGTGGCCCGGATATACAGGGGAAACTCCGCGGCCGAGGTGGGGGCGATGGCATAGGCCAACAGCACCGCGGCCAGGTTCCCGGCGATGAACAGGGGGAGAAACAGGCGGGGAGTGGTGAAAAGGGATTTGCCGCCGCAAATTGCGGCCAGCAGGAACGCAGGCCACAGGACGCCGAACTGTTCGGGGTCAAAAAGGGTGGCGGCCAGGTATGGCAGGGCCTGGAGCAATTGCTGGGGGTAGAAGGAGGCCACATGGTCGATGCCCACTTCGATGTGGTGAAAGTGACAATAGAGGCGCCAGGGTATGATCCCCAAAATCAGGCCGGCCAGCAACCCCGCCACCTGGGCCAGGCGCGTTTTCAGGCGGTGCGGGCGCACCCACAAGAGGGTGAGCGTTGCGGCCAGGAGGATGGTCCCGGCCAGGGGAGGTCCTTCAAACTTGGTCCATCCCATGGCCGCCAGTGAGAAGGCGGCCAGAACCAGGCTCCCTGGCGGTGAAATCCCCTGCAGCCAGAAAAACACCGGGCCGGCCGCGGCCAGGGTGTAGTAGGCCAGGGGCAGATCGGCGTAGGCAATGAAGGCATGCTCCAGAAAGACCGTGCCATTGGTGGCAAAAAAGGTGGTGAGGATCAGGGCCTGGCGGCGAGTGAGGCCGGCGCGGCGGGCCTGATGGTAGAGAATGACAAGAAGCAGCGCGCCCCACAGGGAAAAGACGGCCTGGACCAGGTGGTCATTCACCTCCCCCAGCCACAGGTAAAGGTAGGCCAGGAGCAGGGGAATCAGGTTGGGGTAATAGGTCTGGATCTCAAAACCGGTGAAATCCAAAGTGCGCCGGTAAAACAGGAGCTTGGCCTTGAAGCCCCACAGGGCCAGGGCGTCCCAGGTCCACATGGGGTACAGGGCCGCCCGCATGACGGTATAGACGACCACCAGGCCCAGCAGCCCCACCACCAGCCAGTCCCAGCCCTGCAAAGGCGCGGAAGCCGGACAGGGAAGACCGGCGCGCCGTTCCCGCAGGCGCCACAGGAGGAAACTGGTAAGCACGGGGGGACCCGCGGTCCAGACCAGGGTGAAGGGCACACCCAGGAAACTCAGGGCCAGCATCCACAGGGTGATGAGCAAAGCCCCCAGACCGAAACTCAGGGCCAGACGCTCCGGCAGCCTGAACCCGGCGCCACCTGCGGTGATCAGGTTCAGCGGGCCGCACCCGGCCAGGAAAACCGTAGCCAGTCCTGCCAGGAGGCGCAGTACATCGCCGGCCGCGTCAAGCATGGCTAGCCCCCCACGGCCGCCAGGGGTCCCGGCTAATCATAAAACCCTCCGCGAGGGCCTGACGGAGAAACCCGGAACACCAGTCCCGGGCCGGGAAAGTCCACCGGCTGGGCCAGGCCGGCGTCCAGGGCCGCCTTCAGTCCGGGACCCGGCGGCAGCGACCGGTCCCGCTGGAGAATAAAGCTCACCCCTTCCTGGCGAATGGCGTGAAACAGAAAGCTGGGCGGGGTGGCGGGAGGCAGCATAACGTGCCGGCGGGGAAACAGGTGGTAGCGGGCCGCAATTTCCTTGCCGGCCTCATAGTGGTCCAGAAAAATAAAGACGGAGTTGGCCGGCATGAGGCCTGTCAGGGATTTGAGCCAGCGGTAATAGGGGTCCTCCAAACGGACAGCCTCGCCGCCGGTCCCGTGGACGAGACGGGTGAGGAGGTCGGGGATCTCGGGCGCGAAATGCCAGCCCACCACCGCCAGCAGGAGGACCCAGAGCCCAAAAACCAACTGTACCA
>CAZFWX010000148.1:0-6420 GCA_964522695.1 uncultured Desulfobacterales bacterium | reverse complement strand
ATTTACCCATTCCGTGCAATTCCTCCATGCAAAAGATGTCTTGAGGCAAGGCCATGATAGCATCACGCCCCGAACTTGGCAAACCGCTTCTCTCTGAGTGAAGTTCCATTTCATCGGTGGCACAGGCTTTCCAGCCTGTGCAATGAAACGGCGGACGGGACGCCCGCCCCTACCACCTTTTCATGTCCGACGGGTGAACCAACGGCTCATGAGCGCATGGCAACTGCACCCTGGCCACCTTATTTTACTTGCCTATACAAAACTGGGAGAAAATGCGGTCCAGGATCTCCTCCCCCACCTCTTCCCCGGTGATGGCCCCCAGTTCCTGCACGGCTTCGTACAGTTCCTGGGCCGCCAGCTCCCACGGCGCGTCCTTTCCCCGGGCTTTGGGGAGCAGGTCTTCGGCCCGGGTCAGACACGCCAAACATTGCTTCAAATGCTGATAATGGCGCTCCTGGGTGATGATTTCACCTCCGCCGGAAAGCCCTTCCTGAAGAATCTGGCCCAAGACGGCCTCCCTAAGTCCCTCCAGCCCCTGGCCGGTGAGGGCCGACACCTGCACCCGGGGCAGCGCCGTCGCGCCCCGCAGCGTCTCCTCGGAGACGGCCTGGGGCAGGTCGGCTTTGTTGACCACAACCAAAGCGGGCCGGTCAGCCAGGTCGCTGAGGGCGGCCAGGTCATCGGCCTCCAGGGGTAGGGAGCCGTCCAGGATGTACAGGACGAGGTCAGCCTGGGCCAGGCGCTCCCGGGCCCGGCTCACGCCGATCTCCTCCACCAGGTCCTGGGGGTTTCTCAGGCCTGCAGTGTCCGTGAGACGCACCGGCACGCCCCCCAGGTTGAGCGTCTCCTCGATGAGATCCCGGGTGGTGCCGGGAATGGGGGTGACGATGGCCTTCTCCGCAGCCAGAAGACGGTTTAAGAGGCTGGATTTGCCCACATTGGGCCGCCCGGCGATGACCACCAGCACCCCTTCCCGGAGCAGCCGCCCCTCCCGGTAGGTCTGGGCCAGCAATTCCAGGCTATACCGTTGGGCCCCCAGTTCCACGGTAGCATCCATCGGGTAGGCATCAGCGGCCTCTTCGGGAAAGTCCAGCATGGCCTCAATGATGGCCAACAGATACAGCAAGTTTTGCCGGGCCTCGGTCAGTTTCTCCCTCAGCCCGCCGGCGAGATGGGCCGCGGCCACCTTGACGCCGGCCTCGGTGCGGGCGCTGATGAGCTCCTGCACCGCCTCGGCCTGGGTGAGGTCAAGGCGGCCGGCGAGAAAGGCCCGCAGCGTGAATTCCCCGGGCCGGGCCAGGCGGGCGCCCAGGGCCAGGGTCTCCTCCAGCACCCGGCGCAGCACCGCCACACCCGAGTGGCAGTGGATTTCCACCACGTCTTCGCGAGTGTAAGTCTGGGGGGCCTGCATGTAAACCAGGAGAACTTCGTCAATGACCGCGCCTTGGGCGTCGAGCACCTGGCCCAGGGAGAAGCGGTGCGACTGCCAGGCGGAACCGGGATGGCGGGGCCGAAAGAGGCGGCGGGCCAGGGGCAGGGAGTCAGGGCCGCTTAAGCGCACGATGCCGATGCCCCCCACCCCCAGGGGCGTGGCAATGGCGGCAATGGTGTCGCCTTCAGGCCAGAGTGTCATGGGAATATGAGGTTTTGGGGAGGGTGGGGAGCCAGGCTCCCGCAGCCCTCCCCTCAAAAGCAAGTCCCGACCTCTCAACTAAGTTTGGCGTCGTCTTCGGCGGGTTCTTTTTTCTTGGCGGGATAGACGACGATCTTCTTGTAGAGGCCCTCGCCCCGGCTCATGGTTTTGAGGTCCTTATCGCCCTGGAGGGCCAGGTGCACCAGGCGGCGGTCATGGGGGTTCATGGGGTTTAAGGTGACGGGTTTGCCGCTTTTCTTCACCTTTTCCCCGTATTTGAGCGCCAGGCTGGTGAGGGCTTCGTTGTGGCGGGCCCGGTAGGACTCGATATCGATGACCAGGCGCACTTTTTTCTTGGACTTCTTGGAGATGATCTTGGTGACCAGGTATTGCAGGGCCTCCAGGGTCTGGCCCTGCTTGCCGATGAGCAACCCGGCGTCGTCGGTGGCCACCTTGAGGCTCAGGCGGTCATCCTCCAGGGCGGCGGTCACCTGGGCCGGTTCCCCCATTTTCTGGAGGATTTGTTCCAGAAGTTCCTGAGCCGCGGGCAAAAGGTCGGGCTCAGCCTCTGGCAAGGGGACGGCCCGGACACGGGCCTTGCGTCCGCCGATGCCGAAGATGCCGGGGGAGCCTACTGAGAGAATCTCGATTTCCAGGGCCTCAGAAGGCAGCCCGAAATGGGCGCAGGCGTTCTCG
This sequence comes from uncultured Desulfobacterales bacterium, assembly GCA_964522695.1. Taxonomy (GTDB): domain Bacteria; phylum Desulfobacterota; class Desulfobaccia; order Desulfobaccales; family 0-14-0-80-60-11; genus VGSQ01. Next base: position 4,091 of record CAZFWX010000148.1, on the reverse strand, counting down.
ATGGCTTCTTCGGTGGTTTTTCCTTCAAATTCCCTATAATCCATGGCCGCGTCTCCCGGGCCTTCAGGTGAGGTACTTGTTGGTGTAGTGCTGTTGAATGATGGCCAGGACGTTGTTCACCAGCCAGTAGATCACCAGGCCCGAGGCGAAATTGAGGAACAGGAACGTGAAGATGATGGGCAAAAACAGCATCATCTTGGCCTGGGTCGGGTCTCCCGCGGAAGGGGTCATTTTTTGCTGGATGAACATGGAGGCGCCCATCACCAGGGGGGTGATGAGCAGCGGATCTTTGGCGGACAGGTCGGCCAGCCAGACGATATTGGTGAACGGAATGGTGGGAATAAAAGGCGCGTGGCGCAGTTCGATGGCATAGCTCAACACGTTGTATAGGGCGATGAAGACCGGGAACTGGATGAGCATGGGCAAACAACCCGACATGGGGTTGACCTTGAAGGTGCGGTAGAGGCCCATGAGTTCCTTATTCATGGCCTCCTTGTCATCCTTAAATTTCTCCCGGATCTTGGCCACCATGGGTTGGAGCTTCTGCATCTCCTTCATGGACTTGTAGCTTTTATGGTTGGGATACCAGAAGACAATGCGGGTGAGAATCGTCAGGATGACCAGGGACCAGCCCCAGTTGTGCACGAAGCCGTTGATGAATTTCAGGACGTACAGGAGAGGCTTGGCCAGAAAATCAAACCAGCCGAAGTCCACGGCCCGCTCCAGGCCCAGGTTGAGGGCCTTGAGGTTGTTCAGGTCCTTGGGGCCGAAGTAGACCGCGCTGGTGAAGAGGGATTCCTGGCCCCGGGCGATCTTTTCGGGCTGGCGCAGCGCCACGGTGAAGAAATCCGGTTTGCTCTCCGCCACGGACACCGAAGTCTTGGGGGTGGCCTGGGGCACCATGGCCATGAGGAAGTGCCCTTCGTCCAAGGCCACCCAATCCACTTTGCCGGTGAAGATCTGGGGTTCCTTGGCGCTGCCCACCTTAAGATCCACCAGACGGTTGTTGACGGAGCCCAGGAAGCCCAACAGGGCCCGCTGGTCCGGAGTCAGATCGGTGAAGTTCGTGGTCAGGGGCACGTCCAGGTTGCCTTCTGCGTCCTGGGGGGCGCCGTTGGCCACCTTGACCTTGAGGTCGAACAGGTAGTTGCCGCCCTGGAAGGTGTAGACCTTGGTGATGGCCAGGCCCTCGGCGGTCACGCCCTTGAACTCCAGCGTGGCTTTGTCACCGTCCTTCAGGGACAACTGCGTCTGGGAGGCTTCATACAACAGGTTGGCCGGGATGTTTACGGTCGAGCCCTGAAAGGTCGCGGTCAGAGGCAGGACGCCTCCGGCACCGGCCCGCACCAGATCCTTGGGATTGGCCTTGGCCTGGTCGGAGTTTTTGAAGCGTTCGATTTCAAAGCTGACGGGCCCCACTCCGAACCTGAAGAGCTGCTCCAGAGGCAGGGCCTCCAGGTAGTTTTTCAGTTGAAAGCTTTTGACGCCTGCGCCCAGTTCGGTAAAGACCACCCGGTACAGCGGGGTGTCAACCACCACCTCTTTCACCGGACGGGCGGGCTGGGGTGCGACGGGCTTGGCCGCGGCCGTCGGGGCCCCGGGCTTGGGAGCTTCTTGGGGGGCGGTGGCCGCAGGCGGGGCCTCGGCCGGGGGCTTGGGGCGCTGGCCACCCATAAAAATAAAAAAGAGAAAGACGAGGAAGCTCAAGGCCAGGGCCAGGAGAGCCCGTTGTTCCATAACCGACTCCTCAGGGGACCGGGTCCCATCCTCCGGGATGGAAGGGATGGCACCGGGCCAGACGTTTGACGCTTAAGGCCAGACCGCGGCGGCAACCGTAGCGGCGGAAGGCCTCGGCGGCGTAATGGGAGCAAGAAGGCGAAAACCGGCAGCAACTGGGGAACAGCGGCGAGACCAGCAGCTGGTAGGCGCGGATGGCGATGAGGGCGACTGCGGTCATCGGTTTTTCCCGGCAACGCCCGGCGGTAAAAGCACCCGGGCCAGTTCTTCCACCACCTCTGGGTAGCTCAGGGTATGCGCGCCTTTCCGGGCGGCGATGATGATGTCCGCCTGGGGCAGTACGGCCTGGTGGCGGCGGAACCATTCCCGCAGCAGGCGCTTCACCCGGTTGCGCGTCACCGCCCCGCCCACGCGCCGGCTCACCACCAGCCCCAGACGGGGCGGAGCCCCGGGATGCGCGGCCACGGTGAGGCCGAAGTGGGGCGTGGAAAAGCGTTTGCCCTGGGTCTGGGCCGCCAGGTACTGGCCCCGCCGCCTCAGGCGCGCTGCCTGGGGAAAGCGGGCGCGCCGGCGTGCGGCAGGATCAGAGGCAGGGGCCGGGCCGGTGTCAGTGGTTGGGCGGCGCAGCGGGACTCCCCGGACGGCTTACACCGACAAACGCTTGCGGCCCTTGCTGCGGCGGCGCTTCAAAACCTGGCGGCCGGCCCGGGTGCTCATGCGGGTCAGAAAACCATGCGTCCGGGAACGGCGCAGTCTGCTCGGCTGATACGTACGCTTCATCGAGGTCCTTCCTCAACCCGATTTTTTTCACAAACTGTTTATAAAACATTTCTGGCCCGGTTTGTCAAGGGAGGGAGAACAATCATTCATCTCCCTATCCCCTCGGTCAATAATCCCAGAATTGGGTGTTAAGGGAAAATTCTGATAAATTATTTCTTGTAGTTGAATTTGTGCTATCATTCCTTCCTAAAGATAATTAGAATCTTAGCCGATCAAAATAGTCAACCTTGGATTTTGAAAGGGGTTTTGGGGGTAATTAAGGTATTTGGGGAACGGTCTATGAGAGTAACCGGGCTAACGTCTTTAGAGCTTTGCGCTGGGGGTGGCGGACAGGCCCTTGGGCTGGAACAGGCTGGCTTTGACCATCAAGGACTTGTCGAGATTGATCCGCAATGCTGTGAGACTCTCAGGTTTAATCGTCCGAATTGGCAAGTATTTGAAGCGGACCTGGAAGCCTTTGACGGGACACTCTACAAAGGAATTGACCTTCTCGCCGGAGGCCTACCTTGCCCGCCTTTTTCAAAAGCTGGGAAACAGCTAGGCAAAGCTGACGAACGCAATTTATTTCCTGCCGCCATACGGCTTATTGATGAAATCCGCCCCCGAGCAATCATGATTGAAAATGTGCGGGGACTTCTTGATGCTATTTTTGATGATTACCGGAACCATGTCTCCGGACAGATTGAGAAACTTGGTTATGCGACAGGATGGCGGCTCTTGAATGCGTCTGATTATGGGGTTCCTCAACTCCGTCCACGGGTTATCTTCGTGGGTATAAGGAATGATCTCTCGCATAACTTTGACTGGCCGGCCCCTCATAAATATTCTCCGCCAACGGTGGGCGAAAGCCTCTATGACCTTATGGCATCACGCGGGTGGCAGGGCGCGACAAAATGGCGTGAACGTGCCAAAATGATAGCCCCGACAATTGTGGGGGGGTCAAAAAAACACGGCGGCCCAGACCTCGGGCCTACTCGCGCCCGGAAAGCATGGGCCGCTTTGGGTGTTGACGGTCTTGTCATTGCCAATGAACCCCCAGACAGGGAATTTGTTGGAATGCCACGGCTTACTGTGCCAATGGTTGCACGGCTTCAGGGGTTTCCCGATGATTGGATATTCACTGGTAAGAAAACGCCAGCTTACCGGCAAGTCGGCAATGCTTTCCCTCCTCCCGTTGCTCGGGCGGTTGCCTTATGCATAGCAAAGGCTCTTATTGACCGGCGTCTCAATAGAGCGGCCGGTTAGGTTTCGGCCATGGCTCCCAAAGGTTCAAAGGAAAAAATCCGCCAGTTTCTCCTTGCCAACATTGGCCGAGTTATAGAGTCACACGAAATACAAGCTGCAGCAGACGGAGCAGTTCAATATAGCCGTCGCCTAAGAGAACTACGCGAACAAGAAGGCTGGCCAATCCTTTCACATCTTGACAACGCTGACCTAAAGCCTGGCCAATATCTATTGCGAGAAAAGCCGCCAGAGAAGGCCAGCTTTGCGTTTAAATCTACAATTTCCGCACGTCTCCGGGCTGCGGTTCTAGACCGTAACGGATTTACTTGTCAAATGTGCGGCTTATCTCC
>CAZFWX010000147.1:0-6421 GCA_964522695.1 uncultured Desulfobacterales bacterium | reverse complement strand
TCCTGTTGCCGGGCTGGTTGGCCAGACGCGTCGGCGGCCAGCCCCCGGTGCAGGCGAAGAGATTCCTGGAAGGAAGTCAGGGCGCGGGCATGATCGCCCCGGGTCATCAGGACCTTGCCCATCTTCTCATGGCTGACGGCCAGATCGTATTGGCAGCCGGTGTGTGCGGGATCGGCGGCCAGCAGGCGCTGGCGCAGGGCCAGAGACTCTCCATAGGCGGCCAAGGCGCCCTCCAGGTCCTCCCAGTCCCGGAGCAGGTCCCCCATCTTCTCATGGCAGGCGGCCATTTCCTGCTGCCACCGGGCGTTGCCAGGGGCGGCCTCCGCCAGGCGCCGCCGCAAGGCCAGGGCCTGCCCGTAAGCCTTGATGGCCGCCGTCAATTCCTGCTGGAGCTGAGAAACGTCTCCCAGCTTTTCATGGCAGACGGCCAGGCGCCGCTGCCATCGGTGGTCTTGGGGAGCCTCGGCCGCCAGGCGCTGATACAGGGACAATGCCTGCCGGAACTCACGCAGCGATTCGGGGTAGTTTCCTTGAGTGCACAGCCCCTCCCCCAGCTTTTCGTGGCTTATGGCCAGGTTTCTTTGCCAATCGGTCCTGGCAGGATCGGCTGCGGTCAGGCGGCGGGCCAGCCGCAAGGCTTCCTGGAAGGATTCCACAGCCGCGGCCAGATTCCCCTGGGCCAGCAAGACCTCTCCCATGTGCTGATGACTGGCCCAAAGGTCCCACTGCCGGCCGGGGTGGCTGGGGTCGGCCAGGGCCAGCAGGTAGGCGAAATGCTGGTGCTTCTGCAATTCCGACACCGCCTCAGGAAGGTCCCCCAAGGCCTGCAGCATCGCCGCCGCTTTGGCATGATTGTTGGCCAGATCCTCTTGGAAATGGACGTTTCCCGGGCTGGCGGCGGCCAGGGGCTGGCGCAGGGCCAGGGCGTCCCGGTATGCCGTCAGGGCTGCCCGCACATCTCCTTGCCGGCTAAGGGCGTCGCCCAGCTTTTCCTGGCTGACGGCCAGGTCCCGCTGACGCCCGGTGTCACGGGGATCAGCCGCAGCCAGCACCCAACGCAAAGCCAGGGATTCCCGAAAGGCCGTGAGGGCGCCGTCAGGATCATCTTGCGCGAGAAGCAGGTCTCCCAGTTTTTCCTGGCTAAGGCTCAAGGCTTGTTGCAGTTCGGCATTACCGGGGTCAGCCGCAGTGAGCGCCCCCAGAATCTTTTGCTGTCTGCGGAGTTCCCGGCCGGCGCCTGGCAAATCCCCCATGATGTGCAAAAGCGAGCTCAGGCGCTCGTGGCCTTTCCCCAGGTCCAGTTGCCGCTGGACGTTGCCCGGATCGGCTGCCGCCAGGCGTTCCTCCAGGGCCAGGGACTCCTGATACGCGGCCAGGGCTTCGGTCAAATCCCCCTGGGCCCGAAGCAAGTCTCCCACCAGGGCGTGGGTCCGCGCCAGATTTCTGTGCCATTCCCGATTGCCCGGGTTGGCTGCGGCCAGGTCCGCCTGGAAACCCCTGATCCCCTGCGCCAGGGCCAGGGCCAGGGGCAGGACGCCGTGTCTTTCCAGAACTTTTACGAGAGAGGAGATGCAGTTGCCGCAGAGAGAGGCCGCCTGTCCGGGACTCAAACCCGGCTGTTGGAGGAGGGACAGGACCCAGGCCAAGCCGGGGTTCGGATTTATCTCTGCGCCCGCCAGGATATGGGCCGCCAAAGCCTCGCTGGCCGGGGCCAGGTCCGGGTCGTTGCCGCCCAGCGCGGCATAGAGGCGGGCCGCCTGGGGACGGTCGTCGGCGCCGATGAGATGGTACATCAACTCGTTGCGGCGCACCGGATCTTTGCGAGGCAGCTCTTTGAGATACAGGGCGACGGTGCGGTGCAGATCCTGGCCGTGGGCCGGGTCTGCCAGACTGCCCTCCAGGATGGCCTGCCGCATCCATTCATGCGCGATGTGCCACTGCCCCCAAGGGCCTTGTTGCACTAAATGCGCCCGCAACCGGCGGCATTGAGCCCGGAACCACACCTCCTCCCAGGGTCTGCCGGTGCACCGGGGCAGGAGAGTCTTCAGGTCCTGCTCCCGCAGGCCCTCCCGGGTGACAGCCAAAAGATGCAGGAATTCCCGGTCCCAGACCTTGCCGCGAGCCTTCTCGGCGCGGCTCAGCAGATAGGGATAGAGGGCTTCCAGTTCGGTGGGCAGGCGGGTTGCTGATTCCAGCAACGGGCCATGACCGGATGCCTCAGCTGCGCCAAGAGAAATCTGCTCGCCGCGGGGAGCCCCCTCCAGCGCCTCCAGCAAGAGTTCCTCCACGGCCAGTTTGAGCCACAAGGGCAGGCCCGCCGCCGCCAGGCCGTCCGGCCTCGCCCGGGCAATCAGGGCGGCCAGGATATCCGGGGCCAATTCTTTCTGACGCCCCTGGCACAGGCCTGCGGCCATGGCCGCCATTTCCCCCGGGGTCAGGAATCGTAAAGGCCTGACCCGGATTCCCGGAAGCTTGGCCAGAGACCCGGACACCCTCCCTGATGTGGTAGTGGCGATGAAGCGGGCGTTTTCCGGCCACAGGGCCGGAAGCCAGGAGAGCTGTGGGGCAATGGGGTTTTCCGTAAGCTGGTCCAGCCCGTCCAAGAGGCAGATCACCCGGGTCCGGAAAGCAGCCCGGGCCAGGAGCCGGGAAAAGGCCTCTGTCAGGTCGGATATGGCCGTGAGGCTGGCAGCCGGATCATCTTCTGACAGAAAACCGGCCAGTTCCCTGATCCAGCGCCGCAGCAGGGCGTCCAGTTGCCGGGACCGGGGACTCAGTCCCGCGGCATGGGCCAGGGGGAGACACGTGACGGCCCCAGGGGAAGGGAAAAGGATTTTAAAAGAGTCCGACAATCCTTCGGGCCGCTGCCCGGTGGGAGGCTGGCCCTGGTACTGCAGTTGCCGGCAGAGCTGAGCGAAGACCGCACTTTTGCCCAGGCCCGGCTCCCCTTCCAGGCAGAGGCCCCAGGGTCTCAGCGGGTCATTCTGGCCCAGAGCCAGGTCCAACAGTTCCGCCAGCACCTCCTGGCGTCCCACGAAGTCCCGGCTGAGCCGCGCCACGAACTGCTCCAGGAGAAGATTTTCATGAATCTCCCCGGAGAACTGCCGGGATGCCGCCGACCGGATCTTCCCTTTCGGGCGCAGATGCTCATCCAGAAGCACCTCCAACTCCGGCAGCGGCATTGTGTCCACCTGGCGCCGGTCGGAGGGCAGGTCCTGATTGGTATGGTTGGGAAATACCGTCCGGGAGCGCCTGAAGGCTGGAGCGTCCATGGCGTACCTTTTCGTCAGGTTGGGGCGCACTGCCAGGGTTCTCCACCCTGGCGCGCGCCAAGTCTCAATGCCGTCAGGCGAATAACGGCAACCTGGCGGTGGCAAAAAATCTTATTGCTGCTGACCTGGCACGGCTCTAACCAGAAAAGTCGCGGTCCTGCGGCAGGACCGGCTCCCCCGATCCGGCAGGATTTTCCCCGGAAGAGAGTTACGTCCTCCCTGCCGGGTGCTGCTTGCGCCTCTTACCTCGGAGTGACAGGAACGGCCGGGACCCACATTCCCCGCTTTCCTGTCAGCCTTAAAATGAGATAGGAAACTATTTCAACTCTTATATAGATGCAATGCCATACTTTGTCACAATATTCAAGCAATGAAATGAAAATAATGACAATTTTCCTTAAAAAAAGAACGCAGCGATAAAATAATTTGCTGATGACCATTATGATGAAATACGGCGGCAAATATTTTGTCCTATTTTTTGGAATCGGCTGTCAGGGGTGAAAATGATGCCAATGATGATCATTATCTTGTTGGCACAAGAAAGCCTAACCCGGATAGTCGGATTTTCCTGCCAAAAAATCTTGCGGTTTGAGCCAGAGGTGGGTTAGGGTCAACACCAGGTGGTGCCTTCCTTGTACGATGTGATCATCATTGGCGCGGGGCCGGCCGGGGCCACCCTGGCCCGTCTGGCGGGAACGCAACGCCGCGTCCTGCTGGTGGACAAACGTCCCTCCTTTGACGCGGCCCACGGCAAATGTTGCGGCGGCCTGCTCGCTCCCGACGCCCAGCGTCTCATCTCCAAGCTGGGGCTGGGGCTGCCCCGGCACATTTTGGCCGAGCCCCAGATCTTTGTGGTCCGGGCCATTGATCTGCCCCGGCGGCTGTCGCGTTATTACCAGCGTTTCTACCTGAATATGGACCGGGCCAAATTTGACGCCTGGTTGTTGTCTCTTGTGCCGCTCACGGTAGAGGTGCGCCTGGGCTGCCGGTTGGCGGCCTTTACCCGGCAGAAGGACCGTATGACGGTGACTCTGCAGGAGGAGGGCGGATCGCGTGAAGTAGAAACGAAACTGCTGGTGGGCGCGGACGGGGCCTTTTCCAAGGTGCGCCGGTTGGCCTTCCCGCACACGCCCGGCCCCAACGCCTACATCGCCATCCAGGAACGGGTGGAGGCCGCAGAGCCGCTGCCCTATTTTTCCGCGCTGTTTGATCACGAGATTACGGATTTTTACTGTTGGACCATCCCCAAGGACGATCACTTGCTCATCGGCGCGGCCCTGCACCCCCTGGCCGGGGCCGCGGCCCAATTTGGCCTCTTAAAGGAGAAACTGCGGGACTACGGCTATCGTTTCGGGAAGGTGGTGCGCCGGGAGGGGGCTTGGATCGTGCGGCCGCGGCGTTTTCAGGACATCATTACCGGCGGGCCGGGACTGGCTTTCGTAGGAGAGGCCGCAGGCTTCATCAGCCCCAGTTCCGCCGAGGGGCTGAGTTACGCCATGGGCAGCGCCCTCTACCTGGCCGAGGAGATGAACCTGTCTCTTCAGGATATCGAGCGCCGCTACCACCGGCGGACGCTGCCGCTCAGGAAGAACCTTTTTATAAAAAATGTAAAGTCTCCCTTTATGTTCAATCCTTTGCTCCGTCGTTTGATCATGCAGACGGGCTTGAACAGCCTGGAGATGTACCGGCCGCCGGTCCCGGCCAAGGCAGACCGTTAAGGCAGGCCCGGTGCTGATAGCCCTTTTCTGCCCCCCTGATGCCATTGTGCAGGTAAAAGGGTGGCACAGGCTTCCCAGCCTGCGAAGAGGCAGTCTCAGACCCCCAATCCTTTTTCATTGCCCCTTGGGTTTTTTCACCCGGATTTTGGTGGCCACCAACTGCCCCCGGTACCCCATGGCATTGACGTGCACCATGACTCCCACGCCAGGCGCGCCGTGTTTGGTGTGGATTTCGGTGCGGGAGGTGACGTGCACCCGGTGCCCGCCGATGACCCATTCCCCCACGTAGCCCACCTGGGGCATCCATTCAATATATCCATCGAAGTTGTGCTTGCGGAGCTTGGCATCGGGAGGAGCGCCTGCCTCCTGGGCGGGGAGACTGCCGGCTAAGAAAGTCATTATGTGAATCAGGGCCAGGGTTGCCGCAAATCGCCGCATCAGTTTCCTCCTTGTCCGCCCCGTCCTCTCAGGCCCGGACGGACGCGGGCGGGTTCCATAACGCCAGGGCCAGCCAGCCCTGCCCCCTTGGTTGGGCTCGGGTGAGTACGATGGCGCTGGCGGCCGCGACGGGAAAGAACAGGCCGCCTTCTCCAGCAATGGCCGGGCCGACCTCCACGTCCCGGGGGGCGAGGCGCCGGAACCCTTCCCCCAGGGCCTTCACGGCCGCTTCCTTGAGAGCCCAGAGCAAGGCGGCGCAGCAGGCCGAGTCTCCTGGGCAAAGATTGTGGGCCAGGTCCAACTCCTTGGGATGCAATATCCGGGCCAGGGGATAGGGGGGACGGAATTCTTCGGGAAAGGCCACGTCCAGGCCCACCTGGCCGGATGCCGCCAGCGCGGCATAGAGGCGCCCCCCGGCCTGGCTGAAGGAGAGGGACGGCCCGGGGGTTTCTCCCAAGAAAAGCAGTGGCCGTCCCAGAGAGGTGTGCTCCAATCGCAGCGGTTCCCCCTGACCATAGCGTTGTCCAGGGGGGAGCAGGGAATCCAATTCCTTCAGGAGGGCAGGCAGCAGATCCTGGCGGGAGCCGGAGGCCAGGGGCCAGGAGTCCCAGACCACCGGGCCCGCGCCGCTCCAGCCGTGCAGGATATGTCCGTGCAGAGCATCGCCGGAGTCCGCCGGAGTCTGGCCGGCCAAGGAGTTGGTGCGGTTCCCGTTCACGTCAGGCATAATGGCTGCCGGGACTGGGGGAGCGTTCCAAGATTTCCTTATAAAATTATCGGCTTTCCATTCTCCCCCGCCCCTGGTGGGAGGGGGTTGGGGGGAGGGGGAGCTTCTTATATATATTTAGGAAATCTAAAGTAAATTTGCCAACCCCACCCCAGCCCCCCATCAAGGGGGAGGGAGAATATGGCCGATTTGCCATGACGACGGTGTTAAGCTATTTCTGGAGCGCAACACTGGGGGCAGTCCATCCGGAATTTTTGCATATCAAT
>CAZFWX010000146.1:0-6508 GCA_964522695.1 uncultured Desulfobacterales bacterium | reverse complement strand
GCATACAGGAACCATAACACCCAAACAAGGATGAAGTAGACATTCATCATAGGAGGAGAAGAAGTTATGGCGCAGCGCTCTATCTGGTTATGTGTCCTGCTCCTGGCCTCGGCTGCGCTGGTGGCGGGCTGTGAACTGGGAAAAGTGGACCAGGGCCGGATCATCGCCTTTGACGAAACCAAGGGCACCGTCAGCCTGATCCAGGACAAAGACGCCAATCCGGGGAAACCCAACTACGATACGCTGCCCCCTCATGTGTACACCATCCCCAAGGATCCCGATGAAAGGGGGCCGGAGCCCAAGGTGGGCAAGCGTATGAAGCTGGACGACCAGGCCAAGGAAATCACCATCTTTGACGACAAGACCCAGGCCTTCTACTCCGCCCGTCAGAGGATTCCGGTGACCTTCACCGTCCCCGAAGAGGAACTGATCCGGCCTGCGGATGCCTGGGAAGCGGGCGATGAAGTTCGCATCTACTATAAAGAACCGGGCAAGCCCCTGCGCCTGATGAACATCAGCAAGACGGACATTTTCAAGAAATAACGGCGGGTAACCCCATCAGCCAATCGCCCCGGACTTTTGCCCTGAAAAATCCGGGGCGGTTGTCTTTGGGCTGTGATAGCATGAATTCTCAGGCGTGAGGGAGACGGATTAGGGGCTTTGAGCCCATCTCTCTCAGGGCATTTTGCCGCCAATTGCTGAGAAATTATTCTCCAAGTTCCCAGAAGGACTGACCCGGTGGACCTCAGGCAGGTGCGAAATGTGCGGCAGTGGATCGGCAGGCTGGGCATGCTGGACCGTTTGAAAGCCCTGGGCTATCTCACCATCCACATAAAGCTTTTTTCAAGAGAACCCCAATCTCGTTGATATGACCGACATCTTCTCAACCGCGGCCCAGGAATATGACGAATGGTTTGACCGCCATGCCTCCGTGTACCGCTCGGAACTGGCCGCCGTCAGGACTTTCCTGCCCAAACAGGGAAGAGGCTTGGAAATCGGCGTAGGCACAGGCAGGTTCGCTGCACCCCTGGGAATTAAAGAAGGGGTGGAGCCGGCCCGGGCCATGGCGGAACTGGCCAGGAAACGGGGACTCCAGGTCTATGAGGCCTATGCGGAGGCGCTTCCCTTCGCGGACGAGTCCTTCGATTTCATCCTGATGGTCACGGTCATTTGCTTCCTGCCAGACCCCGTCGCGGCTCTCGCGGAAGCCTCCCGGGTGCTGAGACCGCGGGGATGCCTGGTCATCGGCATGATCGACCGGGACAGTCCCTTGGGCCAGGTGTATGAGGCCAAAAAAGACCAGAGCAAATTTTACCGCGAGGCCCGGTTCTACTCAGCTTCCCAGGTCATGGGCTGGCTGGCCCGCCTTGGGTATGAAAAGATCCAATCCTGTCAGACCCTTTTCCAGGATCTTCAGGCCATCGCCGCCGAGGAGCCGGTGAGAGAACATCATGGCCAGGGAGGTTTCGTAGTTATTTCGGCCCAGAAACCTGCCCTGGCCTAAGAGATTTCCAGCCGCTGACCGACCTTCAACTTGTTGATGAGTTTGGGAATAAAGAGGGAAAAGACGAAGAGGCCTAGGGACAGGAAAACCTTCCACGACAGCAGCTGGCCCCACTGCCCGCTGACCCAGACTTCCTTCACGGTGCCGATGAAAAAGGTGAAGATGAAGGTGCCGGCCAGAATGCCCAGGCCGGTGCCCCAGAGGTAATCCTTAAAGCTCACCTTGGTCAGCCCCATGCCGAAGTTCATGGCGGTGAAGGGAAAATAGACCAGGCGCAGATAGAGGACGGTGGCGAAGCCGTTCCGGGCGATGGCGTCGTCGTATTTTTTGAGCCGGTCACCGATGAGGGAAGCGGCGAATTCCCGGCCCAGGTAGCGGCCGATGAGAAAACCGCCCGCGGCCCCCAGCATGGCGGCCACCCACACGTAAACAAAACCCCAATAAGGCCCGAAGATGGCGGCTCCCAGGGCGGTAAGCAAGGTGCCCGGGACGAAGAGGCAGACCCCCCCGGCATAGATGAGGATGAAGGCCAGGGGCGCCCAGAGGCCGGCCGCGTCCAGCCAGGCGCCCAGCTTTTCCACGGTGAGCAGGTCCCGCACCGCCGGCGTGCGCACCGTCGCCACCGCGGCCGCAATGAAGATGATCAGAACCGCAGCCTTGGCCAGGGCCGCCCCCCGTAATTTGCCTTTCAGCATCTTTTGCCCCTGGGCCGCAGCTCACGCCTGGCGCTGCGGCGATCTGACGGTGCTAGGAAAATTTATACCATAGTGAGAACTCTGCGAAACTCGCTTCTGGAAGGCCGGGGTTTTTCTTTAATCACAAAAATTATGGGGAGCAGGCGTCCTCGCCTGCAATATACAGCCGGGGGCGGCTGTTCTCCATGATTTTCGCTGAGGTCTCTACTCGTATGACAGGTCACTTGCCGAACAGCCTGCCAAAAAACCCTTTCTTGGCGGGTTCCGGCGCGGGCAGTCCCAAATGCCGGCAGATTGCGGCCTCCAGGGTATCTTCCGCCACATCGGTCCCTTCCACGATGATTTCCTCGCCCACCATCACGGCCGGCGCGGTGGGCAGGTCCAGTTCGAAGTACTCGTCCGTCTGATACGCGGCGATGGGCTGGGAGGTGACTTGGATGTCAATGTCGTACTTTTCGCCCAACCTGGGCATCATTTTGAGGAAATGCTTTCACGGCTTGCCGTTGGGTTCGTTCAGAAAGAACCTGACTTTCACCATAATGCCTCCGTTTTTTCCGGCAAGGGCTGGCGGGACCCCAGGGTCCGCCCTTCCTGCGTCTATTCAGCGGGGTTGGGAGGGGAGGGCGGGGGAGCTGGCGCCCCCGGTCCTCCCCCCCCAACACACCACCTCTGCTCATTTCTTCAACACCACGGCCATGCGGGCCAGCATCTGCTCCGGCGGCAGATAATCCACCAGACGCAACTCCTTATATTCCTGACCTTTTTTATCCAGAAAGATCACTGTGGGGACACCCTTAACCCCGTATTGGCTCAGCAGGCGGGTGTGCAGGGGATTGCCCTTTTGGGTCAGCTCCACCTTGACCATGACAAATTCTTGCGCCGCCAGTTTCACCACCTCGGCATGGTGAAAGGTGATGTCCTCCAGTTCCCGGCAGGGGGTGCACCAGGTGGCGTAAAAGTCGATGATCACCGGCTTTTGGGCGGCCCTGGCCTGCTCCAGAACCTGATCAGTGTAAGGCGTCCAGGCGACGCCAGGCCCCTTAAAGGCATACGCGCCGGCCAGGTAGGTGGCCATAACGATGCCTGTCAGCGCTGTGGCGGCCTTCAAGAACGCAAAACCCCGGAATCCGGCTTCGGTGCGGTCCAGCCAGCCCAGGTGCAGGGCCGCGGCCAGGGCCGCTCCCGCCAGGAGGCCCATGCCGAGGAATTCCGGCAGCAGGGGTTTGAGGAAGTACGCGGCCATGCCCACCAGCACCCATCCCATGAGTTTGCGCACCCAGAGCATCCACTCTCCGGAGCGGGGCAGTTTCTCCAGGCTGCCGGAAAACATGGCCAGGACGAACAGGGGCAGGCCCAGCCCCAGGCTCAATGTGAAGAAAATCAGGAAGCCCAGCCAGGCTGAGCCCAGGGAGGCCACCCAGGTCAGCAGTCCCAGTACGAACGGCCCGATGCAGGGCGCGGCCACCACCCCCAGGGTCAGGCCCATGAACAGGCTGCCGAAATAGCCGGCATAGGATTTGGATGCCGCCTGGGTCAGCTTCCCGGGGAGTTGAAGTTCCCAGAAGCCGAACAGGCTGGCGGCGAAGACCACGAGGATGACGGCCACCGCCAGAAGCACCAGGGGATTTTGCAGGAGCGACCCCATGAGGCCGCCGGTCAGGGCCGCCGCCACCCCCAGGGTGGAATTGGTGAAGGACAGGCCCAGGATATAGAGCAGGCCGTGGATGAGGAGGCGTCCCCGGCCCTGGCTGCTTTTGCCGCCGAAGTACGAGACGGTGATGGGTAGCAGGGGATAGACGCACGGGGTGAGATTGAGGGCCATGCCGCCCGCAAAGATGCCCAAAAGCGTCCAGGCCAGGGCCCAGCCGGAAAGCGGCCCTGAGGGATGGGCCGGGGCGATAGGCTCCGCTTCCCCCAGGGGCTCGCTGGCCACCGGCAACCCGCGTCTTTGCCATTCCGGGTAACCCACCGGGTCCCGGTAAACGTTGGTGTATCCCAGTTGGACGGCCACCCGGGCCGCCGCGTCGCTGCGGACTCAGGCCAGGCCCGCTCAGTAAAAGACCACCAGGCGGTTCTTGTCCGGACCCAGCAAGGCCGCCAGCCGGCCCTGCGAGCGCCATCGGGACCACCAGGTGGGCTCCATGGGGAAGTTGACCGCGCCCTTGAGATGCCCCGTGCGGTACTCCCAGTCCTGGCGGGTGTCCACCAAAAGCAAGCCGGGCGGCGGCTGTTCATAGATTTTCGCCAGTTCCTCGGTGGCGATGAGGCGGTAGCCCCCCCGGGCCGCTTCGGCCTGCACCTCCTCCAGGGTGGCTTCCTGCACAATCACCGGGCGATGGCTGTACCACAGGGCGCCCAGGGTCAGGGCCATGGCCGCCAGAGCCAGAATGGTAATGGTGCGGTTGCGCATAACCAGCCTCAGTGGTTTACGTCACTTTCCCTTCCCGCTGCAATTTGGAGATGAGAAAGGTCGCTCCTCTCTCTGACAGCCCCAGGCTGTGGGCCAGGGCCTGGGGGTCTGCCAGGCCGTGGTTTTTGGCCAGGGTGATCACTTCCTGCTCCAGTTCGTCCAGCCAGTCCTCGAACAGGACCAGCAACTCCGGTTCAGCCACGGCCATGAGTTGCCGGGATTGGGCCACCCGGTCCACCAGCTTCTGGCACATATGCGTCGGATCGATACCTTCGTCCAGGCAATGGGCCAGTCAGCGGTGCACCATGCTGGCCACCTGGTCGTCGCCGGCGCCGCCCACCAGGCCCAGCAAAATCTTGAGACGGGCTTCCTCAGACACATGTGCGAAAAGCGTACCCATGGCCCCGGCAAGAGCCGCAAGCGCCTCCTCCGGCTCCAGCCCTTTGAGAACCCTCAGCAATTCCTGCATGCCCCGTAACTCCTTCCATCCCCTGGCCGCAGGCCATTAAAAGCCCTGGCGGGCGTTCAACAGGTCGGCCGCCAGCCCGCCCAGATTTTCCAGAATCAGGGTAAGGCGCGAGTCGGCGATCTCGTAATACACAAAGGGGCCCCGCCGCTCCACCGTCACCAGCAGGGCCCGTCGCAGTTCCTTGAGATGGTGGGAAACCAGCGGCTGGGAGAGGCCCAACTCCTCCACCAGCCGGGACACGGATTTTTTCCCGGCCTGTAAGGCCAACAGGAGGCGCAGCCGGTTTTCGTCACCCAGGCTCCGGGCGATGACGGCCACGGACCCCAGGTGATCGGAAAATGATTTGGCGGCTTCAGGTCCTGAAACTGCGGGCCGGCGCCGGAAACCGTTGACCATATGCATGCTCGCCAAAAGGGAGGGCCCGTCCTGGTAACCACAGACTGCCCTCTCCCCATGTCCTTCCCTCATTTAATGCCTTTACGCTATAAATATATAAACAATTATTTATATTATAGTCAAGAAAAACCAAAAAGTGCCAGGAGCAGGTTGATACACGCCTTTCCCTTCCCGGTGCGTGCAGGTACAATGGGAGACGGCTTTCCCATATCGGCCAGTGTTGACCCTCAATTTATATTCAGCAAACCTCAGGTGAGGTGGGATTCCGTACCTGCCGCGGCCTAAGGAAGACAATCGCTAAGTAGTTTTGTTGTCAGTCAAAATCGTAATACCTGGTGGCTCAGGCTTCCAGCCTGTGCAGGCACCTGGAGGCGGCTGTCATTCATAACCTTCCCCCATAAAAAGGCGCCTCACCATGAAGATCCGCATGGTTATCACATTATTTCTGGTGGCCGCTGGTTGCCTGGCGGCAACCCTCATGCCGCCGTATCCCGCCGCCGGGGCCAATCCGGATGTGGGGCTGGTCCTGCAGGTGCAGGGCGAGGTGTCCTACGCCGGCGTAGAGGAGGGCAAGCCCGGCAAGGTGCAAGCCTTCATGAAGATAAGGCAGGGCGACCGCCTCCAGGTTCCGGCCGGGGCCGCCATAAAACTGGTGTATTTCTCTGCCCAGGGACGCCAGGAACTGTGGCGGGGGCCGGTGGAGGTGGAATGTGATGGGAGACCCACGATCCATCACGTTGATGCAGATGGGCACGGAACCGGCATTGGGGTGGCGTTAGCGACCCATCTCACCTCTGCGCTTTGGCAGACGTATGGCACTCGTGCTAGAATGGAGCGTCGTGTCTCACTTTCAGTCTGACAGGGAGCAGAGATAGCGTGGCAGAGAGCAAGGTGTATGACATCGCGGTCATCGGCGCGGGGCCGGGCGGCTACGTGGCCGCCATCCGGGCGGCGCGGCTGGGCGCGCAGGTGGCGCTGGTCGAGAAGGAACGGATCGGCGGTATGTGCCTGAACTGGGGCTGTATCCCCACCAA
>CAZFWX010000145.1:0-6510 GCA_964522695.1 uncultured Desulfobacterales bacterium | reverse complement strand
CCCCCAGCCACCCCACCACCCGCCTCTGTCTGGACCTGCTGCGGGAAGCTTTGGCCGCCACACCGGCGCACAACCTTCTGGATGTGGGCTGCGGCTCCGGGGTCTTGAGCCTGGCCGCCGCGGCCCTGGGCGTCCCCATGGTGGCGGCGGTGGACATCTCCCGCCCAGCCGCAAGCGCCACCCGGCGCAACGCCCGGGAAAATCATCCGGCCCTCTGCCTCACGGTCATCCAGGGCTCCACGGAGTGCCTCCGGGGCCCCTTCGACCTGGTGGCGGCCAACCTCCCCCGGGACGTGCAACAGGAAAAGGCGGCGGAACTGGACCGGCTGGCCGCCCCCTTCGGCCGCATCATCCTCTCGGGATTCCGGGACAACAAAGAAAAGTTATTGGCTGCAAGATACCGGACTCTCGGCTGGACATGCAGGCGGAGAAGAATCAAGGAGTTCCGGCACCCGGAACTGCCTCCCGACATCAGCTTCACCTGGGTGGCGTGGCTGCTGGAAAGGGAAAAATAATATGTTCTGAACCCTCACCTCTCCTCCAGCCTTATCTTCTCAGGCGTATTACCAGTCGTTGCGTTTCAGAAATAAGCAAACAAAGCCGCCACCGCAAATCGGCCCCCTTCTCCCTTCCCCTTGATGGGGAGGGCCGGGGTGGGGGTGGTGAATTTTCTCTAGATTCCTTTACCTTGTCAGAGAAGCTCCCCCTCCCGCGAGGGGAAGGGGAAAGTTGGGTGCAGATAATTTTGTAGGGTAATCCTGAAACGCATACCAGCCCACCCTGTCCAAAGGGATGATAATTTGCCCTCAGAAGCGGGTAATATGTCTCAATTCTGGAATAATCCCGAGCGAGAGCGGGGTCCGAGGAAGTAGATGACCAGCCCCGCGGCAAGCCACACCAGCAGCCGCCACCAGGAACCCGCAGGCAGCGACAGCATCAGGGCCAGGCAGATGAGCGCCCCGGCCCCGGCCACGGTCTTGCCCATGGGGCAACGGAAGGGCCGGGGGGTGTCCGGAGAGGTGTAGCGCAGCACCAGGGTGGCCAGGCACACCAGGAAGAAGGCGAACAGGGTGCCGATGTTGCAGAGGTAGGCCAGCTTGTCGATGGGCGTGAATGAACTGATCAGGGCCACGGCTGCCCCGCAGATGAGAGTCAGGCGGTGGGGAGTGTGATACCGGGGGTGGAGGCGGGCCAGGCCCGCAGGCAGCAGCCCGTCCCGGGCCATGGCGAAGAGAATCCGGGGTTGGGCCAGGAGCAGCATGTAAAAGACGCTGGTGATGCCGATGAGCGCGCCCACGGCCACCACGTCCGCGGCCAAAGGCAGGCCCGCCTGGCGAAAGGCCGCGGAGAAGGGGGCCTCGGGGTTCAGGGTCTGATACGGGATCATGCCCACCAGCACCAGGGCCGCGGCCAGGTAGATGACGCTGCACAGAGCCAGGGAGCCGATGATGCCGAAAGGCACGTCCCGGGCCGGATTTTGGGACTCCTCCGCGGTCACCGAGATGACGTCGAACCCCAGGTACGCGAAAAAGACCAGGCCCGCCGCAGTGATGATGCTGCCCGCGCCGTGGGGCGCCAGGGGCAGCCAGTTGCCGGGTTGCACCAGACCCGCTCCCACGATCAGGATGAAGGCGATGACCCCCAGTTTGACGAAGACGATGCCCCGGGCCACCAGGGCGTTGAGTCTGGTGCGGAAGATGAGCAGCGCAGTAAAGGCCAGGACGATCAGGGCCGCAGGCAGGTTGAGGACCCGGCCCGGTGCGCTCCCCGGGGGCCCGGCGGCCCACTCCGGCAGCGGCAGGCCGTAGGCCTTGAGGATCTCCTGGAGGTAGAAGGACCAGCCCGCGGCCACAGTGGCCGCGCCCATGCCGTATTCCAGGAGCAGGTCCCAGCCGATGATCCAGGCCGGAAGCTCGCCGAAGATGGCGTAGGCGTAGGTGTAGGCGCTGCCCGCCCGGGGCATGAGCGCGGCCAATTCGGCGTAGCACAGCGCGGCCAGCGTGCAGGCCACCCCGGCCACCAGGAAGGAGAAAATAATGCCCGGCCCGGCGATCTTGACGCCCACCCCGGCGATGACGAAGATGCCTGCGCCGATGATCTGGGCCACGCCGATGACCACCAGGTCCAGACGGGTAAGGCTGCGGCTGAGGTGGAGGGGGCCGGAGCCCTGTGGGTCAGCCTCCGCCACCTCCTTCCGGGCAAATAACCGCCGCCGCAGGGAACTGCGCGTCTTGATCATGGGAGAGGATAATTTTGGGGAAGGGGGCTAAGGGGCACAGCCCCTTACCCCCTCCCCCAAGCCCCCTCCCCCAAACCCTTCATGGTTTTTTTGACAGGCTGGCCCACAGGCCCAGCTTTACAAAACCACGCCGCGGGTTGAGGAAGGGTGTGGGGGAAGGCGGGAAGTTTACCTCCCTGGTCTGCATCCTCGGCAACTCTCTAAAACTCCACCGACTCCGCCGTGATTTGCAAACGGGAGGGTCCCTGACCGCTGGCCTGGACCAGGGTGCCCGTCACCTTTATCTCGGTGGGCAACACCTGGGAAGTGAGCCGTTCGATCTGGGCCTTATCCCCCAGATTGCCGAAAAGCACCTCCACCATGCCCTCGGGCGCCCGCAGATGGAAAAGGCGCTTGTGCACCAGGACCGGCCCGGGCTCGCCCTTCACCGTCACCCGGCTACCCAGGTAGCGGTCCTTGTTTTTGATAAGTTCGCCCACCGTCAGCACCCCGGCGGCCGTTTCCGGTCTCACCGCTCCCGGCGCTCCAGGGACGCCAGGCGCCAAGGGGGAGCCGGGGGGCGGGATCACGATCGTCCCTCCGGGGGGGGCCTCCTTGGGAGGCGGGGCGGCCTGCAGCTTCTGCACCGCGGCCATGATATCCTTTTGTCCGGCTTCCAGGGCGGCCAGTTTCTCCTTCAGGGTCTGGACCTCGGCCTTCACCGCCTTGACTTCCGCCTTCAGTTCTTCCTCCATCTTGGTAGCCGGGCAGCCCACCAGGGCCAGGCCCAGGGCGGCCAACATGAGCCTGCGCCCCCATCTTCCCAGCCGCCGGGAACCGGCGTTTCGCACCGACGCGTGCATAAGATTTCCTCCCAGGGTTAATTACCGTTAGTATTCTGGGCAAATATCATCCGGCAATGCGGAAAACCTGTCAATGGGCAATTTACCTTCCGCGGCAAGGCGGATAAAATAACCCTACCACACGCCAGCCAAAGGAACCACTGCCCATGACCCGGATTCTCGTTACCGGCGGCGCCGGCTTCATCGGCTCCCACCTCATCGACGTTCTGCTGCACCAGGGGCAGGAGGTCATCTGCCTGGACAACTACTTCACCGGCTCCAAGGCCAATCTCCTGCATTTGCGGGACGACCCCCGCCTGGAGGTGATCCGCCACGACCTGGTCAACCCTATCATGCTCGAAGTGGAGCAGATCTACCACCTGGCCTGCCCGGCCTCGCCCGTGCACTACCAGTATAACCCCGTCAAGACCATAAAAACCAACGTGCTGGGCACCCTGAACATGCTGGGGCTGGCCAAGCGGGTCAAGGCCCAGATTCTCCTGGCCTCCACCTCCGAGGTCTACGGCGACCCCCTGGTGCACCCGCAGCGGGAGGATTACTGGGGCAACGTCAACTGCCTGGGGCCCCGGAGCTGCTACGACGAAGGCAAAAGGGTGGCCGAGACCCTGATGATGGATTACCACCGGCAAAGCGGCGTTGACATCCGCATCGCCCGGATATTCAACACTTATGGCCCCCGCATGGCCATCAACGACGGCCGGGTGGTGAGCAATTTCATCGTCCAGGCCCTGACTGGCCAGGACCTGACCATTTACGGCCAGGGCACCCAGACCCGCTCCTTCTGTTATGTCTCGGACCTGGTGGACGGCCTGGTGCGCCTCATGAACTGCGAGGCCTTCCCTGCGCCGGTGAATCTGGGAAACCCTGAAGAATACACCATCAAGGAACTGACCACCCGCATCCTGGCCATGACCAGGAGCCCCTCCAAGATCGCCTTCCAGCCGCTTCCCCCGGACGACCCGGTGCAGCGGCGGCCGGATATCTCCCGGGCCCGGGAGCTCCTGGGCTGGGAACCCACGGTGCCTCTGGCCGAGGGACTGGAAAAGACCATTCCCTATTTCGCCAACCGGCTCAAGGAAGAAAACTATGAAGTTGTGGCGCACCCTGATCTGTAATGCCGTCCTGCTCGCCGGGGCAGCCGTCCTGGCGGCTGCTTGCCAGGCGCAGTCCCAGGGCACGGCAGCCGAAGCGCAAGTGGTAAAGGTGGCCGACGGCGACACCGTGGCCCTCGCCACCGGGGAACGGCTGCGCCTTCTGGGCATCGACACCCCGGAAATGGAAAAGGAGGGCCGGCCTGCCGACTTTCTGGCCCATAAGGCCAAGGCCGAACTGGCCAGGATGGTCCTGGGGAAGAAAGTCAGGCTGGAATTTGACCAACTGCGATATGATCCGTACGGCCGCCTGCTGGCCCACGTGTTCTTGCCTGACGGCGCCTATGTCAATGCGGAATTGGTGCGGCAAGGTCTGGCCCGGGTTTACACCCTCCCCCCCAACGTGCGCTTCAAGGACGATCTGCTGAAAGCCCAGCGCCAGGCCCTGGAAGCCCGGCGGGGCATCTGGCAAAAGGCTTTAAAACAGGACGAATCCTCCTATCTGGGAAACGCCAAAACTTTCCGCTTTCATCGCCCCAGCTGCCACCAGGCCCAGAAGATCTCCAAAGGCAACCGGATCACCTTCGGCTCCCTCATGCAGGCCTACCAGGAGGGCTTCAGCCCCTGCCGCACGTGCAAGCCGTGAGGGAGAGACGTGGGGAAGGGGGCTAAGGGGCGAGCCCCTTACCCCCTCCCCCACACCCCCACCCCCAATCCCTTATTGAATTTTCCGGGAAAGGAATTCATGGATATAGAACCCCGACTCCCTCAGCAACGGTAAAGGGGGTTGGCAGGGAGTTTGAGGGAGGTGGCAGAGGTCCGCGACCCCCGGCCCCCTCCTTCAACTCTCATGTTCCAGCAGCCAGCGTTTCTTCTCCAAGCCGGCGCTGAAGCCGCCCAGGGAGCCGTCGCTTTTGATGACCCGGTGGCAGGGGATGATAACGGGGATGGGGTTGGCGCCGCAGGCCCGGCCCGCGGCCCGGGAGGCCCCGGGCTTGCCGGTGCGCCGGGCCAGATCCCGGTAGCTCACCGTGCGGCCCCAGGGAACCCGGGCCAGTTCCTGCCAGACCTTAAGTTGAAACGGCGTACCCGTAAGCTGCAGGCGCAGGGCCTGAACGTCAATGGGCTGGCCCGCGAAATACTCGCGCAGGGCCATGAGGATTTGGGCCATCCAGGGCTGCGGAGGGTCCGCGCAGTCAGGGAGAGATGGGTCATTCCCCGCCTGGGAAAACTCAAGCTGGCTCAGACCCTGGTCCCCGAAGCCGACGCTGATAGGGCCCAGGGGGCTGGACAATTGGCATTGCCAGACTAACATTTTGTATAACCCTCCTTTGCCGGTTTGTGGAGTCCTGCCGTGGTCAGAATCAAACGGATTTATGACGAACCCGCCCCGGAAGACGGCCGCCGCATCCTGGTGGACCGCATCTGGCCCCGGGGCATGAGTCATGAGGAGGCCCGGCTGTCGGCCTGGCTGCAGGACCTGGCTCCCTCCCCTACCCTGCGGAAATGGTTTGGCCATGAGCCGGACCGGTGGCCTGAGTTTCGTGAGCGCTACCTTGCGGAATTGGCAGGGCCCGCGGCCCAGGCCCTCCTTCAAGAACTGACGGATGTGGCCAAAGTGGAGACGGTCACCCTGGTGTATGCAGCCCATGATCAGAAGCGGAACAACGCCGTGGTGCTGCAAGAGTTGTTGAAAGAGCGCCTGGCCGCATCCCGGTGACAGTCTTCCCGGCGCATCTTTTAGGAAAAGTTGCAGCAAATGGGCGGCCGCGGCTTTAAGCCAATCTCTGGACCTCATTATACCGGTGAGGCTCAGGGAGCGCCACTGGGCAGGCTGCCGCCGGGTCATGGACACCGGCGTCATCCGCTACGGCCGGGAGTTGCTGGCCGTGCCCGGCGGCCATAAGGACGGCCGGACCATCTCGCTGGAGTTTGCCGTGGGGCTCATCAGGGATGATCAGGGAGAAGTGCAGGGGGTGGCCGCCATCCTGCGGGACGTCACCGCCCGGTGGGAAAACGGAAGGCCTTAAAGAAACGTCTGGCCGAGTTGGAAAGCGTTTGATTATTTCCCCAAACCCAAATTTTCCGCCAGCACCGCAAACCACAGATTTTCGCTCAATACCTGCCTGATTTCCAGAGGGGACGGTGCCAGCCGGGCGCGGAACCGGTCCATCTGCGCGCCCAGGATGCCGGAGAAGATGTACCATTTCTTCTGGAGAAATTCCGGAATGTCCACCAAGTCCAGCAGCACGTCCAGGTGGATGTTGGCCAGGACCAGGTCCGCGGGCAGGTAGGCGAAGTGGCGGGCGTCGCCCTGGAGGAGAAGCACGTCCCGCTC
>CAZFWX010000144.1:5339-6538 GCA_964522695.1 uncultured Desulfobacterales bacterium | reverse complement strand
TCATCAGCCAAAATGATGGTATGCCGTTTCACACTTCATCCTTCCAACGGTCCGGAGAAGGGGCCAACTTCTCAATCACAGGTTTTGCCTGGCCCACGGAGGGATTGGCTGCTCCGCTGATCCCCGATGAGCGGGGCTTACCATCCAGTGTTGTTGGTGGCGATGACAAACGGTTGCCAGGGCTATCTGCTTCAGAGTGGTCTTTAAATTTATTAGCGTGTTTATGGACCTTAGTCAAGAACTCATGTACAAATCTCTGTATAAAACTCATTGGTACTAGAGGGGAGCGCCTGGTTAAGTCATGAGGGGACCTTGGGCGGGGAGAGACAAGAAAACCACCGGCGTCTTCCCGCCATGCCTGCGGAGCGGGAGAAGAAGATGAGTCGGGACTCAGCGGCATCCCCAGACAAGCCGGCCGGCGACGCTGGGAAAAGGGGCCGGTGGCGGCCGGTCCTCTTGTTTGCGGCGCTCATCGCCTGCATCGTCCTGGCCCATATCTTTGGCCTGGGGGAAAGGCTGGCGTCCCTGCGTCATTGGCTGGCCAGCCTGGGACCCTGGGGGCCCGTGGTTGGCCTGCTGATCTATATCGCCGCCGTGGTGGCAGCCGTTCCCGGGGTGGTCCTCACCGTCACCATCGGCGTCCTCTTCGGCACTGTGCTGGGGGTTATCCTGGTCAGCATCGGGGCCACGGTGGGCGCCGCGCTGGCCTTTCTCATCGCCCGCTACTTCGCCCGGGAGGCGGTGGTGGACTGGTTCCGCGACAGCCAGAGGTTCCAGCAACTGGAGCGCCTCACCGCCCGGCATGGCGCCCTTATGGTGGCCTTCACCCGGCTGGTGCCCCTTTTTCCTTTCAATCTGCTAAATTACGCTTATGGGCTGACCAGCGTGCCGTTTTGGACCTATGTCTTCTGGTCGTGGCTGTGCATGCTCCCGGAAATCGTCCTGTATGTGGTGGGGGCCGACGCCCTCACCCAGGTCCTGGGCCAGAAGCGGGTCCCCTGGGGCCTGGCGGGCGTCTTTGCGGCCGTTTCGGTCCTGGTGATTTTCCTGGTCCGGGTCACCCGGCGCAAAATACAATCGGCCGATGAGAAGGAGCGCCGCAGCTGAAACTGCATTTTTCTCAACACAGGAAAAGTCGTCCCCCTCACCCCACCCCCCCACCCCCCCCGGGGGGGGAGGGTGTGGAATATGTAATTTTT
>CAZFWX010000144.1:0-5329 GCA_964522695.1 uncultured Desulfobacterales bacterium | reverse complement strand
CCCTCTCCCTCCCGCTGGGGGAGAGGGAGTGAATGATGAATTTTTATGACAGGATCCTTCGATGCCGCTGAGGTTGTTCTACCGCTTCCTGCTCACCATGGCCTTGCTCCTGCACCTGCCGGCCGCCGCGGCGTCTGTCGCTCCCCTGGTGGACCTGGCCCGGCAGCAGATCGGCGTCACCACCTCATACGATCCCGCCTACCGCAAACTCCCTTATCCGGGAGGAGATGTCCCCCTGAACACCGGCGTGTGCAGCGATGTCATCGTCCGGGCCTTCCGGGGCCTGAAGATTGACCTGCAGAAGGAAGTGCACGAGGACATGCAACGGGCATTCGCCCTGTATCCCCGCAAGTGGGGCCTCAAGCGTCCCGACGCCAATATCGACCATCGCCGGGTCCGCAATCTGATGACCTATTTTGCGCGCCGGGGCTGGGCCATGGCCCCCGGAAAGGAGGCGGCTGACTTCCGGCCCGGCGACATCGTGGCCTGGGACCTGGGGGGCGGCCTGGACCATATCGGCATCATCACGGATCAGCGCAGTCCGGCGGGCGCCCCCCTGGCCATCCACAACATCGGCTCCGGCGCCCGGGAAGAGGACATTCTCTTCAAGTACAAGATCATCGGCCATTACCGCCCCCGTCTGGGGCGTTGACCTGTGACTATGGCGCGATTTTGGGGAGAGGAGGCAGAGGGCGCGGCTCGCGCAAGGCTTCACACTTCCAAAATTCCGCCCTGCTCCAGGAGCAGGCGCCTTCCCCCCAGCCGCTGGGCCTGGGCCGGGTCATGGGTGATCATGACCAGGGTCAGGGCGCGTTCCTCCTGGATTTTCAGCAGACACTCCTCGATGAGGGCCGTACTGGCCCGGTCCAGACGGGTGGTAGGTTCGTCCAGAAAGAGGACCTGGGGCTCGATGACCAACGCCCGGGCCAACCCCAGGCGCATGGTTTCCCCGCTGGATAAGGTCGTGGGCGGCTGCCCGGCCTTGTGGGTCAGATCCACCTTTTCCAGGGTTGCGGCCACCAGTTCCCCCAACAATCTGTCCGCAATACCCCGGACCCTCAGGCCGTAGGCCAGATTTTCAAACACGCTGCGGCAAAAGACCCCCACCTTGGGAAAGACCATGGTGAGGCTTCTTTTGAGATGTAGGTCCGGGGCCAACTCTTCGTCCACGTGCCGGTACCGCACCTCGCCACGGTCGGGAGGTTCCAAGAGGGCGGCGAGGCGGAACAGGGTGGACTTGCCGCTGCCGTTGTCGCCCCTGAGAATATACGCCCCCCCTGCCTCAAACGTAAACGAGCACTTGGCCAACACCTGCCGGCCGTTGTAGGGCTTGGCCGGGCCCTCCAGGTGCAGCGTCAATCGCACAGGCGCACTCCGGTTTGGGCCCGCCCCCGGCGCTGCACGGCCCGGAGGGCCATGTTAGGTGGTGGTCATGACCCGGGTGTAGTGGGCGATGTTGCCCCCCACCATGGGCACCGCGCCCACCTCGGCGCTGACCCGGCCGAACGCGGTGATGGCCGCGGCGCCGATGCCGTAGCGAGCATCCCGGATCACGGCGAAGGCTTCCTGGCGGGGCGTGGTCCCCAGCGTTTGGGCAGCCAGGCTGTTTCCATCTGGGACATCATCTGGGCAATGGTATAAGATAAATACTCCCTTGAGAGAACAAATCAGTAGCTGGCAATCTGGCCTGGAGAATAAACTTATGACTGCGATGCACAGCGCCGCCCAAAAATGGGCCTGGCTCATCAAAGAGGCCCATGAAGCCCTGAAAATGGCTTATGCTCCGTATTCCCGCTACCGCGTGGGGGCCGCGCTCCTGACCGAAAAGGGCAAGGTCTATAAGGGCTGCAACGTGGAAAACGCCTCCTACGGGCTCACCATTTGCGCCGAAAGGGCGGCGGTTTGCGCCGCGGTGGCCCAAGAAGGGGGAGAGACCTTGAAAATCAAGGCCCTGGCCGTGGTGAACGAAGCTGGCGCCCCCTGCGCCCCCTGCGGCGCCTGCCGGCAGGTGCTGCTGGAATTCGGGCCGGAGGCCGTGGTGATTTATCGCGGCTCCGAGGGGCTCAGGGAAGCTACCGCGGCGGAGCTCCTGCCCCAGGCGTTTGCGTTGGCGGGAAAATAGACTAAAGGCCATTTCAAAACCCAATTCCGGCAGGTTTGGGTTCGGTCAGGCAAATCTGAATATGCAAAAAATTCACCCCCTTTTCTAAAGGGGGGGAGGGGGATTAGATAAGCTCATGATAATCCCCCAAATCTCCCTTTGAAAAAAGGGAACTTGAGAACCGCTTCTCCCCACGCTTTATTGGTTAAGACCCCGTCTGAATCCTGGAGTAGGTTTTGAAACAGGTTCTAGATTTCCACCAGGCGGTTCTGGACGGCGAAAAGGGACAGTTCGGAGTTGTTCCGGAGGTTGAGCTTTTTCAGCAGACGCAGACGGTAGGTATGCACCGTATTGGTGCTCAGGTGATAAGCCTGGGCGATCTCCTTGACTGTGTGGCCCAGGGCCAGATGCCGCAGCACCTGGACCTCCCGGTTGGACAGGGAATCCAGTGGCGTGGTGCTTTTCTTCCCCCCGGCCAGATGCTGGGCCAGGGACTCGGCCGCGGCGTCGCTCAGGTAGCGGCCGCCCCCGTGCACCTTGCGGATTGCCTTCACCAGCTGCTCCGGCGCCGAGCGCTTGGTGATATAGCCGTTGGCCCCTGCGGCGATGGCCCGCACCACGTACTGCTCCTCTTCATGCATGGTCAGGATGAGCAGCGGCAGTTTGGCGTAGTAATGGCGCAGTTGACTGACCACCTCCAGACCGTCCAGGCCGGGCATGGAGATGTCGATGACAGCCACGTCCGGCAGGGTCTCGTGGGTCTGTTGAATGGCCTCCCGGCCGTCCGCGGCTTCGGCCACCACCTGCATGTCGCCCGCATCCTCGATGATGCGGCGCAGGCCGCTCCGGACGATGACGTGGTCGTCGGCCAGAAGCACCCTGATCATGGGGCCTCCTGGGGCCTGATGGGCAGGCGGCACCAGATGCGGGTGCCTTTGCCGGGCTGGGATTGCAATTCCAGGTTGCCGCCCGCCAGGATGGCCCGCTCCCGCATTCCCGCCAACCCCAGACAATGGGAATCCACCAGCATCTCCGGCTGAAAGCCCCGGCCGTTGTCCTGGACCACCAGGGTCACCTGCCCGTTTTTCGCCTCCAGACTTATCTTCACCTGGGTGGCAAAGGAATGGCGGGCCACGTTGGTCAGGGCTTCCTGGGCGATGCGGTAGGCCGCAGTGGCCACCAGATTGTCCACTTCGGGCATCTGCCGGTGGCTGAATTTGCAGGCGATGCCCGTGCGCTTGGCAAAGTCCTTGGTGTACCAGTCCAGGGCGTCGATAAGGCCGAAATCGTCCAGCATGCCGGGCCGCAGGCGGGTGGCCAGGCCCCGCACCTCATCGATGGTCTTGTCGATGAGGCCGCACATGGCCTGGGCCCGGGCCGCGGCCTGGTGATCCTGCTCCTTCAAGCGGTCCGAGAGCCACACCGCGTCCATGCGCAGGGCCGTGAGGATCTGTCCCAGTTCGTCGTGCAATTCCCGGGCGATGGCGGTGCGCTCCTTCTCCTGGCCGGCGATGATGCTGCCGGAGAAGAGCCGCAACTGTTCCTGGGCCTTCTTGAGTTCGGTGATGTCCGTGGCGATGCCGCAGAGGCCTTCGGCTTCGCCCCATTCATTATATGTCGGGAATTTAACGGATAAATACGTGCGCCGGCCCTCGCTCAGCCGCACCTCTTCCTCCACCTGGAGGGCCCTGCCTTCCTCGAGCACCAGGCGGTCATGAGCCACAAACTGCTCGGCCACCTGCCGGGGAAAGATGTCGTAGTCCGATTTCCCCTGGAGATCCTCGTTTCTAACCCCGAAGAGTTCCTCGAAGCGCGGATTGACCAGTTTGTAGCGGGATTGGCGGTCCTTGAGGTAGACCACCGCGGGGGTGTAATGCAGGATGCTGGTGATGGCCCGGGTGCGCTCCCGCACCTGGCGTTCCAGGTCTCTTGAATAGCGGCTCAACTCGTCCCGGGCCCTTTTGAGCTCCATCTCGTTTTTCTTGCGCTCGGAAATGTCCCGGGCCACGCAGACGCTGCCGATGGTCCGGCCGTTTTCCTTGAGCAGGCTGATGGAAATATCCATGGGGACGATGCTGCCGTCCTTCTTCTTCATGGATATTTCGTATTCCCGCACCACTCCGTCCCGCCGCAGCCGCGCCAGCATGCGCTGCAGTTCCGCAGCCTCGGGATAGAGTTCAAATGCAGTTTTGCCGGCCAGTTCTTCAAATTGAAATCCATAGATGGCCTCGGCCCGGCGGTTCCAGAGGATGAACTTGCCGTGCCGGTCCACAATGCCGATGGCGTCTACGGAGTTGTCGATGACGTTTTCCAGATAATCCTTGGTGCGCTGGAGTTCCGCTTCGGCCCGCCGCCGTTCCTCCACCTCCTGTTGCAAATCCTCGTTGGCCCGCACCAACTCCAGGGTGCGTTCCTCAATGCGGTGCTCCAACTCATCGTAGGCCTTCTTCAGGGTCTGCTTGAGGCGGCCGCGTTCATCTTCCAGGGCCTCCAGTTCGGCCAGGCGGCGCCGCAGGGAAGACAACTCCCCGAGCAATTGCTCCCTGTCTTTTTCCCGATCCGTCTTCTCAGTCACTGCACATATCCTGAAAAGGAGTCGGCCTATGCCGTTTTCCTGGCCCTCGGCTGCGGTTGCCACTGGCGAAAAAGGAAAATACTCGTATGAATATACAAATTACAGATATTCAGCTGGAGAAGAAATAGCAAAGAGTGTCGGGCGCGGGGGTGCCGGGCTTCGGGGAAAATCACTGGGCAACAGCATAAGCATGGCCGCACTGGTGCCCCCAGTTGAAGGCGAATCGATCAATTCACTCAGTAGGTAAAGACTCGGATGACGGTGGGCGCGTCCAGAAAGCGGTCCACTTCTTCCTGCATTTTTACCCGCTGGGGATTCTCCTGCCAGGCCCGCCAGTCTCCCAGAGTCTCCCAGGTGCTGATCACCAGATAATGGTTGGGGTCAGCCACGTCGTGCAGGGTTTCGCCGGAGATGTAGCCCGGCTGCTGCATGGCCAGGACCCGCATCTGCCGCAGCAACCGGGAGACGTCTGCCACGTGCTTGCCCTTGAGGGTTCTCTCCAACAATACCTTGACCATGACCGGTTCCTCAAAAAGAGGGGCAGGGGCGTGCGATCCCTGCCCCGGAATTTACCTACTTCCCAATCACCAGAATGACTGCGTCTTTGGCGACGCTAGCGCCGGGTTCGAAGTTGATGGCCTTGACCGTGCCGC
>CAZFWX010000143.1:5075-6597 GCA_964522695.1 uncultured Desulfobacterales bacterium | reverse complement strand
GCCTCCTTTGCCTTGCGCGAGCTGGGGGTGGAGTCCATCATGGTGAACTCCAACCCGGAAACCGTCTCCACCGACTACGACACCTCGGACAAACTCTATTTCGAGCCCTTGACCCGGGAAGACGTGCTCAACATCGTCAGAACCGAGCAGCCCTGGGGCCTCATCATGCAGTTCGGCGGCCAGACCCCCCTGAATCTGGCCGTGCCCCTGAGCCAGGCGGGCACCCCCATTGCCGGCGCCAGCCGGGACAGCCTGGACGAACAGGGGCAGAAGGCCCTCAAGCATCTCTCCACCCTGCAAAGATTCAGGCACTATGCCGAAATGCAGGAGAGATTCGCGGGCCGGGCCACCCCAGTGCCCCTTTTGGGCACCTCCTCTGAAGGCATCGACCGGGCCGAGGACCGGGAGCTCTTCAAGCAGATGCTGGAAAAACTCGGCCTGCGCCAGACCCCCAACGCCACGGCCACCACCGTGCGCCAGGCGCTCAAAATCGCCCATGAGATCGGCTACCCCGTGCTGGTGCGGCCTTCGTACGTGCTGGGCGGCCGGGCCATGCAGATCGTCGCCGAAGACCAGGCCCTGGTCAATTTCATGAACTGGGCTCTGGTGGCCTCTCCCGAGCACCCGGTGCTCATCGACAAGTTCCTGGAAGACGCCATCGAAGTGGATGTAGACGCCATCAGCGACGGCAAGATCACCGTCATCGGCGGCATCATGGAACACATCGAGGAGGCGGGCATCCACTCCGGGGACTCGGCCTGCGTCCTGCCGCCCTATTCGCTCTCCCGGGAACTGCAGGAGGAAATCAAGCGCCAGACCCGGGCCCTGGCCGCCGAACTGGGCGTCATCGGCCTCATGAACATCCAGTTCGCCATCAAGGGGAACCAGATCTACGTCCTGGAGGTCAACCCCCGGGCCTCCCGCACCGTGCCCTTTGTAAGCAAGGCCACGGGCGTGTCGCTCGCCCGGCTCGCCACCAAGGTGATGCTGGGGCACACTTTGGCAGAGCTGGGGTTCACGAAAGAAATCGAACCGCCCTACTTTGCCGTCAAAGAGTCCGTCTTTCCCTTCAGGCGCTTTCCCGGCGTGGACCCCATGCTGGGGCCGGAGATGCGCTCCACCGGCGAAGTCATGGGGATTGACACCGACTTCGGGCTGGCCTACGCCAAGGCCCAGCTGGCCGCCTCCCAGACTTTGCCTCTTTCCGGCGGCGTGCTCTTTTCCGTCAAGGACCCGGACAAGCCCCTCATGGCGCCCATCGTCCGGGGCTTCCAGGAGCTGGGCTTCGAGGTCTTCGCCACCCGGGGCACGGCCACGTGTCTCGCCAAGCACGGCGTCGAAACCCTGGAGGTCCACAAAGTCCGGGAAGGCCGGCCCCATATCATCGACCGCATCAAAAACCGGGAGATCGCGCTCGTCATCAACACCCCCCGGGGCCGCTACACGCCCGCGGACTCCTACTCCATCCGCCGGGCCGCCTTGGAATACGGCATCCCCTACACCACCACCTTCGCCGCGGCCA
>CAZFWX010000143.1:0-4975 GCA_964522695.1 uncultured Desulfobacterales bacterium | reverse complement strand
GAAGGAAGGAAAGCTTGAGGTGAAGAGTATGCAGGAGTATCATGAGATGGTGAAAGAGCGGTAGGCTATCAATCATGTGGTGGGCGCCGCCCACCATTTCCTTGCTGATGGTCAAGTCTTTCTCTTTTTGTTATGATGCGGGTATCAAGACCAACTCTTTGGTGACCTGCTATGAAAGATATTGCCCGGCTGGAAGCATTGATCAAAGAGTTGCCCCCGGAACTGTACCGGGAGGCCGAACATTACCTGGAGTTCCTTCTGTCCCGTAAATCCCCCAAACCCCAGGCCACCCCCACCCTCGCCTGGCGGGGCGCCCTGCGTCACCTCAAGGATCGCTACACTTCGGTAGACCTGCAACACAAGGCCCAAGAATGGTGGGGGGATTGAAGTATCTCCTGGACACCAACATCATCCTGGAACTGCTCCTGGAGCAGGAACAGGCGGAGTCCGTCGCCCGCTGGCTCCGCCAGACCCCTCCCGAACTTCTGCATCTTTCTGAATTTTCCCTCTATTCCCTGGGTGTGATTCTCACCCGCTTGCAGCTTACCGACGTTTTCATTGCGGCCGTCAACGATCTGTTGATCTCCGGCTACCTCCGTCTGGTGCGCTTAACCCCGGACGACATGGGGCGGGTGGCCGAAGCGGCCCGGCAGTTTTCGCTGGATTTTGACGACGCCTATCAATACGTGGCGGCCGAATTGTTCGGTCTCACGCTGCTCAGTTTCGACCGTGACTTTGACCGCACTACCCGGGGCAGAAAGACTTTGGCAGAAGTCATGGAGCAGAAATAAGCTACGCCGGGCCGCCTTGGAATACGGCATCCCCTACACCACCACCTTCGCCGCGGCCAAGGCGACTCTCATGGCCATCAAGGCCTTGAAGGAAGGAAAGCTTGAGGTGAAGAGTATGCAGGAGTATCATGAGATGGTGAAAAGCCGCTAGTGCCGGCGTTTAGTCAGCCTGCCAGTTGCGCCGGAAAATATAGATTCTCACTCTTATACTCGTTCCCAAGCCAGACTTGGGAATGCATATAATTTCCGCCAAGCCTAGCTTGGCACCTCCTGCCGTTCCCAAATTGAACTTGGGAACGAGTCTTGCGTATAGGAGGAGTGATAGATGTTTAAAAGAAAATTAGCAACTTCTTTAGCTCTGTTGATCCTGCTGCCTTCCCTTTCTTCCGCGCTCACCTCTGACCAAAAGGCTCTGCAAGGACTGGCAGGGGTTTATCTTCTGGTTGAGGGTCTTTCACCCGATGCTACACGTCTGGGGTTAACCGAAGATCAGATAAAAACTGATGTCGAGCTACGGCTCCGGAAAGCAGGGATCAGAATTATGAAAGAGGAAGAGTGGCTAAAAACTCCTGGGGCGCCATATTTCTATGTAAATATAAACACCGTGGTCGAAGGCCGAGCATGTGGTGTTTCAATCGACTTGGCATTAT
The DNA here is from genome assembly GCA_964522695.1 of uncultured Desulfobacterales bacterium. GTDB lineage: Bacteria > Desulfobacterota > Desulfobaccia > Desulfobaccales > 0-14-0-80-60-11 > VGSQ01. Next base: position 3,534 of record CAZFWX010000143.1, on the reverse strand, counting down.
TGGAGACTGTCACTCTCGCCAGGGGTTTTAAAACAAAAGCAACGATTTGGAATAAAAGCTTGGCAGGTATTGTTGGCACACAGAACCCAAGAATGATACGCGATGGTGTAGGCGATCTGCTCGACAAATTTATAAACGACTACTTGGCTGTAAACCCGAAGTGATTCCTCCTTTGAGAGAAGGTCTAAAAATCGCAATTTAAATGTATTTATTGTGGTCAACAAGGAAAGATGTCTGATGAACATCACTTGCCTGAATGTTTAGGCAGATTTAAAAATTACAAAAAGCTGAAAAATAAGGTCTGCCAAGAATGTAATCATCTAATAGGGAGGGAATTAGATGAACATTTTTGTTATTCTGGAATAGAGGCTTTATATCGATTTTTATTGGGAATAAAAGGTAAAAAAAGGCAACAAAGGAAATCTCCTTTTTATAGAAAATTTTCTCGAGCTGATAAGATTATTGTCAAAGCAAAGCACCCAAAAGAAGATTTTGACATTTATTGTGAACCCTTAGAAATTTTTTGCAAAGTTTTTCCTGCAAGACAAATTATTTTAAGAGATCACAATGAGATACCACATATAATTTTAATTGATGATTCTATCAAAGAAGAGAGTGATCTCTTGCGTGAATTAGCTAAAAGAAACATTGCAATAAATAATATTAAGTCGTTCGAAGTTTTTTGTAAGGATTATGAGAGAGAGTTTATTGAAAGATTGTTAAGTATTTTTCGCAAAAAATTAAATTATTCTGAATCTCCCTATCAAGATCAATAACAAATTATAACAGCCTCTTTTGATATTACAGAAAGATATTATAGAGCTATTGCAAAAATAGTTTTTCATTATTTTTTAACATATTTTCCCAAATTTGATGGCTTTGAGCCAGAATTTATTTCAATAAAAAACTTTATAATACATGGTGGAAACCAAAATGATTTTGTCCAGAGGTTTCATGGATTTTTTGTTGCCAATTTAAGAGAACGATTAAAGCCAAAAAATTATTCTCACACAATAGGGATTGATAAATCATACCTCGATATATTAGGAAAAATCCAATTTTTTATAGGACACAAACCTATTCCTTTCTATTATCAAGTCTATATTGGGAAGAATCCTGAACATATAGAGTACCCACAATCCATAGGTCATCAATTTGTTTATTATGAGGAACCAGATAAGGGATATTTGGGTGAAGTTGACCAGATGCTAAATATAAGGCTATGGTTTCCTGGTAAAAAATAGGATTCTGGCGGGCAGAGCCCGCCCTACACCATATAGGCGTTACCCCATGCCAAAGTTCTCTATGCACCGGCTGGGAAAATGGTAGAATAAAACGATGATGCCGCCGAAAGGGAGTATAGCCCATGAATATCCGGGAAGAGATCGTCAAGGCCCTGGATCGGGTAGCCGATGAGGCGCTGGAAGGGGTCCTGGACTACATCAGGCTGGTGCAGGAGCCTGAGGAGGTGGACCCCACCGCGGAGGAGCTCAAGGCCATAGCCGCGGGTGAAGAGGCCCATGCCAAAGGCGACTATGTAAGATGGCGGGACATCAAGACCGATGCCGTATGAGGTCATCCTGACAGGCCCGGCCAGGAAAGCCTATGACAAGCTGAACCTCAAGCTGCGCACCGGACTGGACCGGTGCATCGTTTTCCTGGAAGACAGCCCCAAATATGGTCCCAATATTCAGAGGATGAAAGGGCAACCGGACTGTTATCGTTACCAGGTTGGAGGCTGGCGCATACTTTATAGGGTCGTGGATGGCAGCAAAGAAGTGCGCATATATGAAATCAGGCCCAGAGGCGATATTTATAAACATGGCCATTAGTTGTTATTCATTCTCCCTTTAGGCATCAATGTTGGAGGTGATCCCATGACCATCATTCGTTGTCTCTGCCTAGCCCTGTTTCTCCTGGCCCTGGGCTGCGGCACCCTGGAACTGCCCAAGGCGGAGCAGTCCACCGTCACCCCGCACAGCCACCCCACTTGGTGGGGGGGAGACCCCACCTGTTCGCCGGGGTGCCCTGCGGGTCAGCCGGGGAGGTGGTGAGAGGGAAAGCCAAGGCCGTATGGCCCTGGCGGGCTAGCAACAGCCATTGATCCGTCATGAATCAGGCCCCCCTCACCCTACCCTCTCCCCCTCACGGGTGGAGAGGGAAAAAACTTTCCCTGCGATGTGGATTTTGTCTAAGATGCAGGAGCATTGCTCCGTGATTCCTGATAACGATCTCCCCTCGGGTGAGAGGGGATTTAGGAACTTGAACTTGCCCGCATAGGCTTGCCCATGAGACAAGATTTTGACCCCGAACGCACCCCGGCCGATGAGCATGACCGTCCCCGGGAGCACTGCGGCGTCTTCGGCATCTTCGGCCACCCCGAGGCGGCCCGGCTCACCTACTTCGGCCTCTACGCCCTGCAGCACCGGGGCCAGGAGTCCTGCGGCATCGTCAGCGCGGACGGCTGCCGGGTGCGGCCCCACCGGGGCCTGGGGCTGGTGCCCGAGGTCTTCAACCCCCAGCTCCTGGACCAGTTGCCCGGACACCTGGCCATCGGCCACGTGCGCTACTCCACCACGGGCTCGACGCTCTTGATCAACGCCCAGCCCTTCGTGGTGCAGCACGCCGGGCAGATGATCGCCATCGGCCACAACGGCACCCTCACCAACGCCCGGCAAATTAGAACCCGCCTGGAGGCGGAGGGCTCCATCTTCCAGTCCTCCATGGACACCGAGGTCATCGTGCACCTGATGGCCCGGCACAGAAGCCCGGACCTGGTGGAGTCCCTCATTGCGGCGTTGGGCGAACTCAAGGGCTCCTATTCTTTGGTGCTCCTCACCGCGGACAAAGTCATCGCCGCCCGGGACCCCCTGGGCTTCCGCCCCTTGTCCCTGGGCGCGCTGAACGGCGCCTGGGTGGCGGCCTCGGAGACCTGCGCCTTTGATCTCATCCAGGCCGACTACTTCCGGGAGGTGGAGCCCGGCGAAATCGTGGTCCTGGAAAAAAACGGCCTCCACTCCCACAAGCCCTTCGAGCCGGTGACACACAGGCACTGCGTCTTCGAATTCATTTATTTCGCCCGGCCCGACTCCCGGGTCTTTGGCCAGTGCGTCTACGCGGTGCGCAAGCGCCTGGGCGCGCTTCTGGCCCGGGAGCACCCCGTCGAAGGCGACCTCATCATGCCCTTCCCGGACTCGGGCACTTACGCGGCTTTAGGGTTCGCCCAGATGACGGACATCCCCTTTGAAATGGGGGTGATCAGGAACCACTACGTGGGCCGCACCTTCATTCAGCCCTCCCAGTCCATGCGGGATTTCGCGGTGCGGGTGAAGCTCAATCCGGTGAAGGACATCCTCAAGGGCAAACGGGTCATCGTGGTGGAGGACTCCATCATCCGGGGCACCACCACCCGCTCCCGGATTAAGGCGCTGAAGGAGGCCGGGGTGAAGGAGGTGAGCATGCTGGTCTCCTGCCCGCCGCACCGCTTCCCCTGCTACTACGGCATCGATTTTTCCACCAAGGGCGAACTCATCG
>CAZFWX010000142.1:0-6689 GCA_964522695.1 uncultured Desulfobacterales bacterium | reverse complement strand
GCAATCTCCCGCACCAGGGATTGGGCCAGGTCCCCCACCAGGGCAAAGCTGAGCTGGGTGTCCGGCCTGAGCTTCAGAAGATAGCACCGGCGGCAGGACCGCACCCGCTCCCAGGCCTGGCGGTCCTGGGGCCGCATGGCGGCCAGGGCCTGTTGAAGGCCTTCTTCCTGACTTTTCTCCCGGGCCAGGCTCCTGGCCAGACGCCAGCGCGCCACCATCCACACCGCCAGGCAGCAGCTCAGCCAGCCGCCCACAAAGCCCGTTAACATCCAGAACCAGAACTGGTCAGACATGTGTTACATGAATAATGCAGGGCCGCCGCCCCTGTGGGGCTGAACCTTGGACACCCGGGGGCGGGTGTCCCACAGCGGCTGTCCTGTATAAGTAAAAGCGTTATGGGGTTGGGGGAGGGAGCTTGAGGGAGGGGGGAAGGGGGCTTGCCCCCTTGCCCCCTCTCTCAAGTTCACTTCCTTTCTTCCTCCCGCTCCGCCATCCCCCGGGCCATAGCTGCGGCGATATTCCGGGCCGCGGCCACCGGGTCAACAGCCTCGCGAATGGGGCGGCCCACCACCAGGTAGTCGGCGCCGGCCCGCATGGCCGCCTCGGGAGTCATGATGCGGCGCTGGTCGTCTCCTGCGACCCCGGTCTCCGGCAGCCGGATGCCGGGGCAGACCGCCAGGAAGCCGGGGCCGCAGGCCGCCTTCACCGCGGCCGCTTCGGCGCCGCTGCAGATTACGCCCCGGCAGCCTGCGGCCTGGGCCATTTTGGCCCGCAGCACCACCAGCCTGGCCGGGTTTCTGGCATATTCCGGAGCAATGCCCACGGCCAGGAGGTCTTCGGGCCCTGCGCTGGTGAGCACCGTCACTCCCAGGACGCCCACCGCGGAGCCGATGGCCTCCACCGTTTGCTGCAACCCCCGCGGTCCCAGATCGCAGTGCACCGTGGTGAATTTCACTCCCTGAAAAAGACGCGCCGCGGCACTGCGCACCGTGGCCGGAATATCGTGAAATTTCAGGTCCAGAAAGATTCCCTCCGGAGCCTCCCGGGCCAGGCGGTCCAGAAAGGCGGGGCCTTCGGCCACGAAAAGCTGGAGCCCCACCTTGAAGAGCCCCACTTCATCTTTGAGCCGGTCGACAAAGCGTAAGGCGGTCTCCCCATCCGGCACGTCCAGGGCGAAGATCAGTCGATTTTTAGCATCCATAGGGGTCCTCAAAGAGAAAAGAATTTGACGGCCGGAGCGGCTAGGCCAAATTCAGACCGGCTCCCGGAAAGACTAACCCCGCACCACTACAACGGGAAGGCCCCGGGCCTGGCCCAGGCGGTCGGCGGCGCTGCCCTGATTGACAGCGATCTCCAGGAAGCCGTGGCTGCCCGTCAGGACCAGGGGGGCGCCGGGCGATGCATCCGCGTAGGTCCGGGAGAGGTGGTTCAAGGTGAGGGGCCCGGCCTTCAGGATCAGGTTCCGCCCCTTAAGCCACTTCTCCACCTCCTGGGCCGGCAGGTTGCTCACCAGGTTGCCGAAGCGGTCCACAGAGATGATTTCCCCCTCCAGCGAGTCCGCGGTGAACAGGGGTTGGGGCACGGTCAGGACCTGCAAAGCCTTGAGGGGCGGCCCGAACGCGGCCAGGGGCACGCCCCGGGACAGATGCGCGGCCACCGGGGCGAAGAGGTCCCGGCCATGGAAGGTGGCCGAGATGTCGGGGCGGAAATACACGGGATTTTCCAGGGAAACCATCTCCAGGTTAGTGGCGCCGTTCACCGACGGATACAGCAGACCGTTGTCCGGGCCCACCCAAAACTGGTCATGGGCCCGCACCGCCAGACCCAGCCGTCCGGTGCCCACCTCCGGGTCCACCACGGCCAGGTGGATGGTGCCCGGAGGGAAATAGGGCGCGGCCTCGGACAGGAGAAAAGCCCCGGCCACCACGTCCTGGGGGTCCACCTCGTGGGAGAGGTCCACCAGGATGGCTTCAGGGTTGATCCCCAGGATGACCCCCTTCATGGAGCCCACGTAGGCGTCCTGGGTGCCGAAGTCGGTGAGCAGGGTGATGATGGGCCGATTGGTCATGTCCTATAAGCCCATTTTTTCAAACCAGTAAAACAGGCCCAGGGTACCTGTAATAAAGATAATAATAACGACCCAAGGATTTAGGCCCAAAACTTGGGGGAGATAAAGACGACCCAGATTGCCCCACGTTTGTACTGTTGGCGACAGGATGGGGTAGGCTTCGGCAAAGAGGGCGGCGCCCACCAGCATGCCGGCAATACCCCACAAGGTCCCCCAGCGACCTTCGCCCACGGCACCCAGGGCAGTGCCGGGGCAGAAGCCGAATAGCCCCCAGCCCACCCCGAAGAGGAGCCCGCCGATGATATTGCTCCCCAGGATGGTGGCCCTCACGGATATCCTGGTCAAGCCCAAATCTTGCAATAAATGGACGCCCACCATGGCCACCAGGATGCTGGAGAGCATGAACTTGATGATGGTCATATCCAACAATCGCAAGGCGCCGAGCTGTTTGTCGTAGCGCAGCACCTGGCCTCTTTGGAGAAGAAAACCGAAAAAGATGCCGGTGATAAAGCCATAGATGAGAATAGTCATGAATGATTCCTCCCACCATAAAGGAGGCGGGCCACCACCAGGCCTCCCACAAAGAAGCAAATCAAGGCCACAAAGCCGCTGACCGCCAACTGGAGCAGACCGCTCAGTCCATGGCCGCTGGGTCAGCCTCCCGCCAGGCGCGCCCCGAACATGGCCACCACGCCGCCCACAAAGGCCACTGCCCCACGAGTAACTCGGCTGGGGCCGAAACGCTTCTCCCACATGGGAGGCACGGCTTCCCAACGGAAGTCATCAAACAGCTTGGCGGACACGAAGGCCCCCACCAAGATGCCCGCCACAAAAAGCCATTGCCAATCGAAGGTCGGCGTTACCCTGATAAATTTGGGCATGCCGGCCACCCGCTCGGGGGCCACCAGGCTCTCCAACATGCCAACGGTGCGCACAAAGCTGGTGGAAACCCCGAAGAACTTGCCGGTCAGCCACGCCGAGAGCACCATCAGCAGGCCGGTCAGGGCGCCGGCCAGGTATGGGTTCCAGCCTTTCCCAGGTGAAACGGACATAGTTCCTCCTTGTCGAACTCGATATGTTAGGCAGTCTCAGTTGCCAGAAGATTCTGGACTTCCTCCCGGATGCGTTCCACGGGCAGGGCCCCGGCGAAGCGCCCCTGGCCGTTGATGTAGACCAGGGGGGGCGGGTAAGCCAGGGAGCAGAGCAGGGCCGTTTGGGGGAGGCTGGGTCCCCGGGGGTCCTGCAGCACATTGATGTATTCCACCTTCACCTGCGCCGGGAAGGCTTTGTTCAAGGTTAAGGCCAGGGCCTGCACCTGGCGCTCCAGGCTGATTTTGCTCAGAAGATCGTCACCCAGGAAGTCTTGGCCATGATCGTGACTGTGACCGTGACCATGGCCATGGGAATGTCCATGACTGTGTCCATGACCATGGCCGTGATCGCAGCCGCAGCCGCAGCCGGAGGACCGGGCGGTCGGGGCGTCATAAACCACGATATCCACCACTTTGGGAGCGCTCATGTCTCCTCCTTCACAACACCCGGACAGGCCAAGCCGCCGGGTTTAATTTTTCTTATTTTCGCGCCATTGTGCATTTTCCCCAAATGGTTTCCCTGGTTTTGGCTTTTCTTGTTCCCAGACTAATGAAAATTCTGCAAATCAAGGTATAATGTGGTGGAACTAGACGGGATAGGATTCCTCGTTTTTTCCCTCAATCATCTTCCGGGGGCATGTCCGTGAAACTTGATATGATGCAGGCTATTGAGATGGCCATCGCCCATGAGTTGGAGGCCCGGCGCAGCTACCTGGCCCTGGCCGAAGATGCTGATGACCCGGAACTCAAGCGTCTGCTGACGGAAATCGCCCAGGAGGAGGCCGGCCACGAAGCCAGTCTGAGGAGCCGCCTGCGCCTTTATGAGCAGAAGCAGCTTCTGCGGGACACCCTGTCACGCTACGTGAGTCCCACCATGTGCGAGGAGCTGCTCCGGAATCCCTCCCTGCTGCAATTGGGCGGGCAGCGGCGCCACCTCACCGTGCTCTTCGCGGACATCCGGGGATTCACCACCCTGTCCGAGACGATGGATCCGGCCGAGGTGGTGGCCATGCTCAACCGCTTCTTCACCCAGATGGTGGACCTGGTCTTCGAGCACCAGGGCACCCTGGACAAGTTTCTGGGCGACGGCCTTATGGCGTATTTCGGGGCCCCCCTGGAGGTGCCGGCCGCAGCCAGCCAGGCCGTGGCCTGCGCCGTGGCCATGCAGCGCCGCTTGGCCGAGATGCGGCAAAGCCAGGTCACGCCCATCAGCGCCATCCGCATCAGCATCAACACGGGAGAGGCCATTATCGGCAACATCGGTTCGGACAAACGCATGGACTTCACCATCATCGGCGATGTGGTGAACGTCACCGCCCGGCTCCTGGAGACGTGCCGGGAAACGGAGGCGGACATCATCATCGGCGAATCCACCTACCGGGAGATCGGAGACAAGGTCGTCGCCATTCCCGGTCCCACCGTGGTTCTCCGGGGCCGCCGGGAACCCACCCAATGCTATCAAGTGCTTATCGATTGAACCTTCCTGGTCCAAAAATTTTGTGAAAAAATTCTATTGACATTGTGTTTTTTATAGACTAAGTATAGGCCTTGGAACTATGTGAAAAAATGCACTATATTGTGCTGCCAAAGGCAGATTGGAAAAAAACTATAGCCACCCAGGAGGAAGATAGATGGCTCTGGTAAACCCGCTTGGTAAAGAGAAAAAGTTAAAGCCCCTGCTGCTTTCCGCGGCGGAGATCGCCGAGGAGAAGAAGAGGGCGAAAGAACTCACCGTGGTCCAAATGACCTCCCGGGAAACGGCCGACCTCATCATGATGGGCATCGGCGGCTTCACTCCCCTGGATGGCTTCATGGATCAGGCGAACTGGAAAGGCTCAGTCGGCGACATGAAACTCACCGACGGCACCTTCTGGCCCATCCCCGTCACCCTGTCCGTCAACAAAGGCAAAGCCGACTCCATCAAGATCGGTCAGGAAGTCCTGCTGATTGACGAAGAGACGGAAGAAATGATGGGGACCATGAAGGTCACCGATAAGTACACCATCGACAAGGCCTGGGAGTGCAAGGAAGTTTTCACCACCACTGATAAAGAGCATCCGGGCGTCCAGATGGTCATGAACCAGGAAGAAGTCAACCTGGGCGGGATCGTCAAGGTCTGGAGTGAAGGCCCCTTCCCGAAACAGTATCCCGGCCTCTACATGCGCCCCTGGGAAACCCGGAAGATGTTTGAAGACAAGGGCTGGAACACCATCGCCGCCCTGCAGCTCCGGAACCCCATGCACCGCTCCCATGAGTACCTGGCCAAGATCGCCATCGAAGTCTGCGACGGGTTGCTCATCCATCAGCTCCTGGGCAAACTGAAGCCCGGCGACATCCCCGCGGAAGTGCGCACCGAGGCCATCAACGTTCTCACCCAGTACTACTTCGTGAAAGATACCTGCATCCAGTCCGGGTATCCTCTGGACATGCGCTACGCCGGTCCCCGGGAAGCTCTGTTCCACGCGGTCTTCCGCCAGAACTTCGGCTGCTCCCACCTCATCGTGGGCCGGGACCATGCGGGCGTGGGCGAGTACTATGGCCCCTTCGACGCCCAGAAGATTTTCACCCAGATTCCCAAGGACGCCCTGGAGCTCAAACCCCTGAACATCGACTGGACCTTCTTCTGCCACAAGTGCCGGGGCATGGCCTCCATGCGCACTTGCCCCCACGGCAAGGAAGACCGTCTGATGCTGTCCGGCACCATGCTGCGCAAGCTGCTCTCCGAGGGCGGCGAAGTGCCCGCGGACTTCAGCCGTCCCGAAGTCCTGGCGGTGCTGCGCAAGTACTACGCCGGCCTCACCGAGAAGGTGGAGGTCAAAGTGCATGGGTTCGCCACCGGCGACATCCCGGCCAAAAAGTAGGGCGACATTCATCCGCCCTTGGGCGGATGAGGTTATACGGTACGCCGGGGAGCAGGGGCGCAGGCAGCTCCTGCCCCCGGCCACATGAGAAAACCAGTTTAACTTAAGTCAGGAGGTTTTCAGTATGCCGAGTTTTGTCATTGTGGAAAAATGTGACGGCTGCAAAGCCCTGGACAAGACCGCTTGCCAGTACATCTGCCCCAACGACCTGATGGTCCTGAACGCGGAAAGCAAGAAGGCCTACAATCAGGAACCCGAGCAGTGCTGGGAATGCTTCAACTGCGTGAAGATCTGCCCCCAGCAGGCCATCGAAGTCCGGCACTACGCCGACATCATGCCCTTGGGCTCCAGCACCTTCCCGCTGCGCGGCACCGACTCCATCATGTGGACCATCAAGTTCCGGGATCAGAAGACCGTGAAGCGGTTCAAGTTCCCCATCCGCACCACGGCGGAAGGTTCCATCGACGTCTTCAAGGGCAAGAGCATGCCCACGGCCGACGACCTGAAAAAGACCGGCTTCTTCACCGCCCCGGCCCGGACCGAGTAGTCACGCTCAGCAGCAGCGAAAATTCAAGGAGGTTTAAGAGATATGGCTCTGGAAAGAGAATTCTGCAAATGGTCTTTTTGTGCGAAACCCCCGGTCGAAACCATTGAGACCGATCTGCTGCT
>CAZFWX010000141.1:0-6697 GCA_964522695.1 uncultured Desulfobacterales bacterium | reverse complement strand
GCCCGCCTGCTGGCCCGGGGCGCGGCCGAGGCCGTGCTGGCCGTGGGCGTGGATGTCCTGTCGGACTTCGTGCTGGCCGGCTTCACCAGCGTGGCTGCTCTGGATCCCCAACCTTGCCGCCCCTATGATGCCAGCCGGGCCGGCCTCTCTCTGGGAGAAGGGGCCGGGGCCGCAGTCCTGGCCCACCCCAAGGCCTGGCCGGACAGGGAACTGGCCCGGCTGGCAGGGTGGGGCGCGGCCAACGATGCCCGCCACATCACCGCCCCCTCCCGCGACGCCAACGGCCTGAGCCACGCCATCCGGCTGGCCCTGGCCCGGGCGGGCCTCGCTCCGGCGGAGATCGGCTATATCAACGGACATGGGACCGCCACCCTGTACAATGACGCCATGGAGGCCAAGGCCATCTCCCATATTTTCGGGAAGGCGACCCCGGTGAGTTCCTTCAAGGGTTACCTGGGGCACACCCTGGGGGCCGCGGGCCTGATCGAGGCCGTTCTGACGGTGGCGGCTTTGCAGGCCCGGATGCTTCCCGCTTCCTTAAGATTTACGGCCCAGGGTGCAGATGACCCCATCAATGTCATCAACCGGCATATCCCCCAACCGGGCCTGAGGGGCGCCCTGACCCTGAAGAGCGGTTTCGGCGGCATCAACGCGGCCCTGGTTCTGACCGCGGCCGGAGACAGGCGGGGCAGGCCATGATCATCACTGCCTATGGTTTCATCGATGACTCCGGCTTTGGCGGCAGGGACCGTCTGACGCCCTGGGACCGGAGCCAGGGCGAGATTTCCCGGGCATTGCGTTGGCGCCTGACTTCCGCGCCTCCCCATGAGCGCTTCGGGCGCATGGATCTCCTGTCCAAATATGTCAGCGTGGCCGTGGAAATGCTGGGGCTGCCGCGGCCGCCCGCCGGCGGCCTCAACCTATCCACCGCCGTGGTCCTGGGCACCGCCTGGGGCTGCCAGGGGGTGGACGGGGATTTTTACCGGGGAATCGTCAAGGGAGATGGCCCTTCCCCCACGCTGTTCGCCTATACCCTCCCCACCATCGCGGTGGGGGAGATATGCATCCGCCACAGCCTGGGGGGGCCCAGCTACTGCTTCCAGGCCGGGGCGGAAAGCGGGTTGGCGGCCTTGTTTGAGGGGCTCCGGCTTCTCCAGGAAGGAGACTGCGAGCGGTGCCTCTGCATCATGGCAGATGCCTGGTCCGGAGATATTGCGGCCAGGGATTGGGAAGGCTTGTCAGGCGTTGGACCCCAAGGCAACTTTGCCTATGCCTTCCTGGTGGAGCAGGACCAGCAGCCGCCGGCTGAGCAGGCTCTGGCTGTCCTGACCCTGCAACCGGCTCCCGCGGCCGCGGCTAAGGCAGAGGTCAGGGATTCCCGCCAGGCAGGGGCGCAGCTTCTGCAGATGCTGCAAACCGCTGACCCGGCCCGGCGGCAGACCCTGGAAATTCCGGCTCCCGGGGCTTATGGCCTGGCGGAGGTCCTGATGGTCTCCGCCTGACGGGTCCATTTATTCTGAAACCTCTCCCCGGTTTCCTCCGGGACCCGGCTGCCCCAGGCTGTCTGGCAGGGGCGCCGGGGCGGCGGTAAAGCAACCGTAACCTTTGCAGCAGGCCTGAACCCGGGCCAGGGGCATTCATGGAGCAGCTTATCCAGGACCTTAAGGTGCATATCATTGACATTCTCAACCTGGAGGACCTTTCTCCCGAGGACATCGACGCCGAGGCTCCCCTGTTCGGCGCCGGCCTGGGGCTTGATTCCCTGGACGCCCTGGAACTGGTGGTGCTGCTGGAAAAGGAATACGGCATCAAGATTACCGACATCGAAACGGGGCGCCGGGCCTTCGCCTCGGTGGCGGCGCTGGCTCAATTCATCGTGGAGCACGGGCAGCAGTGACCCCCATCCGCCTGGCCGTCACCGGCATGGGTGTGGTTTCGGCCCTGGGCTGGAGCCGGGAAGAGACCTGGAGCGCCATAGCGGCCGGGAGAAGCGGCCTGGGGCCGTTGACCCTGTTTGATTCCCCCCGGTGCGGCCATTTTCCGGTGGGCCAGGCGCCGGGAGATCCCGGCCGGAGGAGCGGCCTGCCGGCCGGTTCCCGCAGCGACCACCTGGCCGCGTATGCCGCCCGGCAGGCCTTCCGGGATGCCGGCCTGGACCGGTTGCCGGCAGCCGCGCGGCGGCAGGTGGGCCTCGTCTTTGGGGGTACCACGGGCGGGTTGCTGGACACGGAAAGCTTCCTCTTGGGCCTCATCGCAGAGGGCAAGGAAGACCTGGATCTCCTGCGCCGGCACGAATGCTCTCACCCCACCCAGGCCGCGGCTGCTCTTTTGGGTCTCCAGGGTTTCCGGTCTACGGTGTCCACCGCGTGCAGTTCCGGGGCCGCGGCCCTGGGCCTGGCGGCCGACGTCATCGAGGCCGGAGAAGCGCGTATCATGCTGGCCGGCGGCGTGGACTCGTTGACCCGGCTCACCTTAAACGGCTTTGCCTCGCTGCTTATTGTCTCTCCCGAAGGCTGCCGCCCCTTTGACGCCCGGCGCACCGGCATGAGCCTGGGGGAAGGCGCCGCAGTCCTGGCCCTGGAGACCGAAGAGAGCGCTAAGCGGCGGCAGGCCAGGATTTACGGCTATCTCGCCGGGTTTGCCCACACCGGCGACGCCTATCATGCCACCGCGCCCGCGCCGGACGGCGCCGGCATCTACCGCGCCATGACCCAGGCCCTGGCGCACGCCGGCCTTACCCCGGACCAGGTGGATTACGTCAACGCCCACGGCACCGGCACCATTGATAATGACCTGGCCGAGGGCCGCGCCCTGGCCCGCCTCTTCGGGGAGAAGCAGCCCCTGATCTCCTCCACCAAACGTTTCCTGGGCCACACTTTGGGAGCGGCGGGGGCTTTGGAAGCCGTGGTGTGCCTGCTGGCCCTGGAGCATCAACTCGTCCCGGCCAACCTGGGCCTGCGGCAGCCGGACCCCCAAATCCCCATACGGCCCGCAGCCGCGCTGACCCCGGCCCGCCTGGACGTGGCCCTGAGCAATTCCCTGGGCTTCGGCGGCGCCTGTTCGGCGTTGGTGCTGAGCCGGGCCCATCCTTCCCGGGAGGACCGGCATGGGCCCTGACGGGGGGCGGGCGGCGATCCTGGGCCTGGGCCTGGCCCAGCCAGCCCCGGCGGCCAGCCTTCTCCCCCTTCCCCAGGAAGTGGGCCTGGGCCCGGTTTTTGCCCATCTGTGCCCGGCCATTCTGGGGAAGGGGATCATCCCGGCCGGAGTGCTGCGCAAGCTGGGCAGAGCGCAAAAGCTGGCCCTGCTGGCCGCGAGCGAGGCCCTGCAGACCCATCCCCTGGCGCCGCCGGACCAGGAGCAGGCCGCTCTGTGCCTGGGCACGGGTTTCGGCGAGTTGGGGGAAACTCTCCTTTTTCTCACCAACCTCATCCGCCGGCGGGAACAGGAGCCCATGCCCACCCGCTTCACCAATGCGGTGCACAACTCCCTGGCCTCCCAGGTGGCCATTCTCTTCAGTCTCAAGGGGGAAAACCATACCTTCACCCAGGGGCCGGTGTCCTTCGAACTGGCTCTTTGGCAGGCCTTGCGGCTGCTGGCGGCCGGCCGGGCCCGCCGGGTTCTGGCGCTGGGGGTGGATGACCTGCAGCCCTTCCTGGCCTATGCCGGGGTGCGGTTCGGCTTTTGGAAGGTGGCGGAGACGCCGGAGAAACAAGGCTCCGCCGGTTTTGCAGAACCGCTGCCCGGCGAGGGGGCCGCGGCCTTTGTTCTGGCCCGGGAATCGGAAAGTCCCGGACCGGCGGGGCGCCCCCTCATCAGCGGTGTCCGGGTGCAACCGGCCGCCGTGGGGCCGGACCAGACTCCGGACAGGCAAGGGGAATTGGCTTTTCTCCTGGGGTTCTTCAAGGACAACGGCCTGACGCCCGCGGATCTGGACCTGGTTTTCCCCGGGGCCGCCTCCTGGCCCCAGTTTCACGCCTGGTACCAGCCGGTCCTGGAGGACCTGGGTACGAGACGCGGCAGGCCGCTGGCGGCCGCGTTTTACAAACAGCACTGCGGGGAATTCTGCACCGCCTCAGCCCTGGGCCTGGCACTGGCTGTAAAACTCCTCAAGGGGGACGACTGCCCGCCGGGCCTGCCGCTGTGGGGGGAACTCCCGGCGCCGCCCCGGCAGATTCTCCTGTACCAGACTTCCCCGTTGGGTTTCCGGAGCGCCTGCCTGGTGGGGATATGACCCGGTTCCGGGCGGCCACCCTGGCGTTCCTCCTGGGGGGCGCGGGGACGGCCCTGGCGGCGCCGGAGCCCTGGCAGTGGCGGCTGCTGGCGGGGCTGGCGGTCCTCTATCTCGTCCTAGTGGGAGTTGGGGCAACCTTCATCCAACTTGCCTTCTTCGGCCCGGCCATCTGCCGGGGCAGGCCGGGGGAAAACCGGGTCAGCCTGACCTTTGACGACGGCCCCGACCCCGCCGGCACCCCGTTGATCCTGGACCTGCTGGACCGCTTCCACATCAAGGCCGCTTTTTTCGTCATCGGCGACCGGGTGGGGCGCTATCCGGACCTGGTGCGCCGGACCGCCGCCCGGGGCCACCTGGTGGGCAACCACACCCAACGCCACCTCTGGTGGGGAAATTTTCTGGGAAATAAAGGACTTTACCGGGAAATTGCGGGTACCCAGAGCGCGCTGCAGGATCTCCTGGGCGCCGCGCCCCGCTATTTTCGCAGTCCCATGGGGTTTACCAATCCGCACCTGCAGGGCGTGTTGCGGCGGCTGGGGCTCACCCTGGTGGGCTGGGACGTCCGGGGGCTGGACCAGCGGGCCCCGTCGCCCGAAAAAGTGATCCACCGGCTCCTCCGAGGGGTCCGGGACGGCAGCATCATTCTGCTGCACGACGGCGGCGGCGACCCCCAGCGGCTGGCCGCAGTGGTGCAGGCGGTCGTCCCGGCCCTCGAGGCCAGGGGCTTTACATTTGTGAGACTTGATGAGTTAATAGGGGAGCTTGCCTGACGGCCAACTTTTTAGAGGTTATCCAAGACAAATACGGTTTCCGGCTGACAGAAAAAATCCATCCTGGTTTCGACAAGATGAAAAGCATTTCCCGCTATCGTGTGTTCCTGCTGGTTGTATGGCTGATAACCGCCTCCGGCCTCGCGGCACTGCCGTCCCCCTGCCGGGGCGGCATGACCCCGGCCGCAGCCGCGGAAAGCCGACCTGCGCCCCGGCAGCTCTCCGCCGGGGAACTGGACCGGCTTTTGTCCCGGCTGGAGGCGGAGTTCGGCCAGATTCAGACCCTGTGGGCGGACTTCGTCCAGGAAAAGCACCTGCAGATCTTCACCGAGGTGGTGCGGGCCCAGGGGCGCTGTCTGTTTCAGAGTCCGGACCGGGTCCGCTTCGAAATCACTGCGCCCTTTCAGTCGGTCCTCATTGTCAACGCCGGCACGGTGAGCAAATACGAAAAAGTGGCGGGCGTCTGGCAGCCGGTGGATTCGGGGCAGCAGCAGCTCATCCTACTGATCATGGGACACATCACCTCCTGGATTCAGGGGCGGTTCCGGGAGAAAGGGAATCTCTACGACATCAGCGCCGAACAGGGGGACGTTTACAAGATCATCCTGGCGCCGAAAAACGAGGGTTTCCGGAAGCACCTGCGGGCCATCGACATCATCCTGGCCAAAGGAGAAAAAGGGATAAGGCAGATCATCCTGCGGGAGCCGGGCCAGGACTTCACGGTCATCAATTTTACGGGAGAGAAACGGAACGGCGTCATCGCCCCGGAGTTCTTCGATCCGCGGCGGTTGAACGCGCCGCCGCCGGGGTCGTGATGGCCGGCCGGCTTTCTCTGCCACCAGGCCGGGGGGCGGCCTGGCTGGCGCTGCTGGCAGGGCTTCTCCTGGTTTGGGGGTGCCGCGGGGCTGCGCCTCCCGCCGGCCAGATGGTCTTTGATCCCGGCCTGGCCCAAGAGTTGCGGGACCGGGCAGCGACTCTTTACCCCGACTCATTCCGGGCGGTGCACCGGGCCCTTCTCACTGCGGGAGGGCGCCAATTCCTCCTGGACGGCTACCTCACCGTGCAACGCCCCGGGAGTTTCCGCCTGGTGGCCAAGGGCGACATGGGGGGCACCGTCTTTGAGATCGTCAAGGACCCCGGCCAGAAAGCCCGGGTGGTTCAGAATCCCCTGGGGCTCCGGTCATCCTGGCTGACCGAAGGCGCGGCCCGCAGTCTGGAGGCGCTGTATCTTGCGCAACCGGGGCCCGAGGTCCGCCTGGTGCGGCTGCCGGGGGGCAGCCTGGCCCTGGTGCAGGACCTGCCCGATGGGAAACAGGAGCAGTTCATCTTTCAGGAAGACAGCCGCCGCTGGACCGGGTATGCGCTCTTCGCCCAGGACCGCTGCCTGTTCCGGGCGGATTTCGCCTACGGGGAGGCTGGCCCCGGTGGCCCGGCCCGGCCCCGCACCGTGACCATTGCCGACAATTCCTGGAAATACCGGCTCACGCTCACCGTCCTGGAATTGGCGGCAACGGCCCAGCCGTGACGAGGGGGTCCTTTTGCCATGTCTCTGCGGTCCGACCTGGAAGCATCCTGCCTGAGGGCCGGCCCCGGCCATGAGCCGGGTTTACTGTGGGCGGAATTCGTCCTGGACCGCGACCTGCCCCTCTTTGCGGGCCATTTTCCGGGTCACCCGCTGGTCCCGGGGGTCATGCAG
>CAZFWX010000140.1:0-6783 GCA_964522695.1 uncultured Desulfobacterales bacterium | reverse complement strand
CCCCCCCCCCCCCCCCGTCCCACATCTCCTACTTCCCTGCCAACTGCGCCCGGATTTTCAGGCGCAGGGCGTTTAACCGGATAAAGCCCGTGGCGTCGGCCTGCTGGTAGTCGCCCCCGGCTTCGAAGGTCACCAGGTCGGGGCGGTACAGGGACTGGGCGCTCTTGCGGCCTACCACGGTGACGTTGCCTTTATAGAGCTTCAGCCGGGCGGTGCCGGTGACGGGCTTTTGGGATTCGTCCATGAGGCTTTGCAGGGCGTACCGTTCCGGCGCGAACCAGTAGCCGTTATAGACCAGCGCGGCGTAGCGGGGGCTCAGGCTGTCCCTGAGATGCATGACCTCCCGGTCCAGGGTGAGGGATTCCACCGCCTGGTGCGCGGCCCGGAGGATGGTGCCGCCTGGGGTCTCGTAGACGCCTCGGGATTTAAGCCCCACGTAGCGGTTTTCCACCAGGTCCACCCGGCCCACCCCGTGCTCGCCGCCGATCTCGTTCACCCGGGCCAAAAGCTTAGCCGGGCTCAGGCGCTGTCCGTCAACGGCCACGGGGTCGCCGGCCTCGAAGTCAATCTCAAGATAACGGGGCTTATCCGGGGCCTCTTCCGGGGCTTTAGTGAGCACGAACATATCCGCGGGCGGCTCGGCCCAGGGGTCCTCCAGGATGCCGCCCTCGAAGCTGATGTGCAACAGGTTGGCGTCGCTGGAATAGGGCTTCTCCCTGGTCACCGGCACCGGGATGCCGTGGGTCCTGGCGTAAGCCACCAGGTCCTCCCGGCCGGCCATGTCCCACTCCCGCCAGGGCGCGATGATGGCGAGGTCCGGGGCCAGGGCCTGGTAGGTGAGTTCGAAGCGCACCTGGTCGTTGCCCTTGCCCGTGGCGCCGTGGCTCACCGCGTCAGCCTGCGTGCGACGGGCCACCTCCACCTGGGCTTTGGCGATCAAGGGCCGGGCGATGGAGGTGCCCAGCAGATACGCCCCCTCATACAACGCATTAGCCCGGAACATGGGCCAGATGAAGTCTTGGGCGAATTCCTCTTTCAGGTCCTCCACAAAGACCGCATCCGCACCGGTGGCCTTGGCCTTGGCAGCGATTTCGGCCAGGTCGTCCCCCTGGCCCAGGTCCGCGGCAAAGGCCACCATCTGGCAGTTGTAGGTTTCCTTGAGCCACTTGAGAATCACCGAGGTGTCCAGGCCGCCGGAGTAGGCCAGGACGATCTTTTTGATGTCAGACATGAGGTACCATCCTGTATTTTGAAGAACTTGCAGAATTATTCGAAATTATTCTCCCCTTCCCAAACCTGACCCCAGGAAATAGAGAAACTGTTGGTGGCACAGGCTTCCAGCCTGTGCAGACACCCGAGGGCGGGTGTCCTCCATAAAATCTTCGGTGAAAAAATCGGGCCGCACGTCAATCAAACATCAACCTGCGCTCATATTTCAGGGTCAGATTCCCGCAATTCGGACAGGGAAACTGGGTCGCCTGGGAGCTATCGTATATGGGCTTGATGGCCTGATGGCAGACAGGGCAATAATGCTTTTTGTAATAATCGTTCCAATGCTTCAGTTTCACCCGCACAAACCCGTGGCCATGGGTGCAGTAGCCGGTGACTGACGGGGATTGCATGCCGCCGCCGATGGTAAAATTCTTGTTGTAGCCGCACCCCGGGGTGGTGCAGGAGAGCGTCCCGGCTTCTCCGGCCCAGGAAACGTTCACCCCACACACGAAAGCAAACAACAAAGAAACGAGCAAGAGCATCCGGCTGAGTGTCATGTCGCGCAATTCTCCCTGGAAGCAACCTTTGCCGGTGGGGCGGCCGCCCCTGGCCGCCTTCGGCGGCGGGCACGGAGGCCCGCCCCACCTTTGGATTTGTGCATAATCTATCAGGCTGTCCGTGGTGAAATCCTTATCTGCCCAGCGCCAGATTCGCTGATGACTCGGCGACGGCTTGCCTCCTAAACCCGCCTCTGGTGATACTTCTCCATCAACTCTCCCAACTCCCTTGCCGGCCGGTCCGAATCGTACGAGGCGAACAGCAAATCATAGCCCCAGGAATGCCGGGAAATGAGGAGCATTTCCGCCAAAGCGCCCAGATCCCCCATCTCCTTCAAAGCCGCGGCGGGATCACCTGCCCCGGCCAACCTGGACCACAGGCTCCTGGCTTCCCCGGCGTCCCAGGCCAGGCCCATCCTCATGACGCGGTGCAGCATTTTGCCCACTGCGGCGGGGCCTTTCAGTTCCTGGGCCACCGGCGGGGTCATGTTGTTCAGATAATAGTCGTACGAGGATAGACGCAGGCCCAGCTGGTCATTCCCCGATATGGTCAAGATGCCGATCTCGGCCACGTCCTGCCAGGGTATGAAGGCCGACCCCTGACTCGTGCGCCGCTCCAGGCCATCAGAGGTGAGCACGAAACTGACCGGCCGTTTGAGGTATTTGGGAAATACCGCCACCAAGGCGTAAAGACCCGCGGGCACAAAAAAGAAAAGACCAATCAGTCCCGCCCCCTTGACCACCCAGTTGCCTTGTTCATAAGGTTTCAGGTCATACAGGATACTGTCATAAAATACCAGAAAGAGGCTCATCCCCACCATGAGGACCCAGGCCCCCAAAAAGACCACGAATTTGCGCCAGACCTTAGGCCGCACCTCCAGGCGGGGGGGAAGGAGCCCAGGTTCTATGGGGTGAGGACTTTCGCTTTCCATCAATTCACCCAAAGGTGGATGACTACCTTAAATCAGCAGCCACTCCAGCAGCGCCTTCTGGAAATGCAGCCGGTTTTCGGCCTGGTCCCAGACCGCGGACCGGGGGCCGTCCAGCATGTCATCGGTGATCTCCTCGCCCCGGTGGGCCGGGAGACAGTGCAGCACAATGGCGTCGGCCGCAGCCTGGGCCATGAGCGCGGCGTTCACCTGGTAAGGCTGGAAGACTTCTTTCCGCTCCGCCGCCTCCTCCTCCTGACCCATGGACGCCCAGACGTCGGTGTTCACCACCCGGGCTCCGGCCACTGCGGCCACCGGGTCGGCAGTCAGGCGGATGGCCCGCCCGGCGTGCCGGGCCTGGCTTAGGAGATCCGGGTCCGGGTCGTAGCCCGGCGGGCAGGCCAGCATGAGCTCAAAGTCCATGAGCAGGGCCGCGGTGATCCAGGAATTGGCCACGTTGTTGCCGTCCCCCACCCAGGCCACTTTCAGCCCCTCCACCCTGCCGAACCGCTCCGTCACGGTCATGAGGTCCGAGAGCACCTGGCAGGGGTGGTGCGTATCCGTCAGGCCGTTGATGACGGGGATGGCCGCGTGCCGGGCGAACTCCTCGACAAAATCCTGGCCAAAGGTGCGGATGACCACGCCGTCCACGTAGCGGGAAAGAACCCGGGCAGTATCGGCCAGGGGTTCGTCCCGGGAAAGCTGGGTCTGGCTGCGCTCCAGGTACAAGGGAGAACCGCCCAATTGCACCATGCCCGCCTCGAAAGACACCCGGGTGCGGGTGGAGGGCTTGTCGAAGATCATGGTCAGGGTCTTGCCTGCCAAAGGCCGCGGGTCCGCGCCCCGGCGGTGCAGGTCTTTGAGTTCCCGGGCCCGAAGGAGAAGATGCAGGATCTCTTCCCGGGTGAGGTCCAGAATGGTTAATAGATCGCGTTTCATCGCCCCGCTGCTTTATCTCCCCCTCCCTCTGACGGGAGGGGGGTGTAATCATAAGTGTCAGGTAGAGATGAGCCTTTTTCCAGCCAACCCGTCATTTCTTCAGTACTAAGAAGCATGGCCGGTCCATATGGACATGAGGCCTCGCCATATATTACTCCCTCTCCCCTGTTAAGGGAGAGGGATTTTTCTTGTGTATCCAGGCTGTTCCCCTTGTCCCGAGGGATATCCCCCCAAATCAAACTACAGCCACTCCAAACGGCCAAATTAGGCAATTTCAGATAAAAAGCCTGCGTAAAAAACCTTGCCGACACGACCGGGCTGGAATGACAATCTTTTTCACCCAAAGACGGCCTTAAGAGCCTCGGCCAAAATTGCCAGACCCCTATCCAAATCCGGGACCTCGATAATCAACGGCGGCAGCAGCCGGATGACGTTGCCCTGGGTGCAGTTGATGAGCAGGCCCCGTTCCCGGCAGGCGGTAACCACGGCTGCGCCCTCCTGGTCCAGTTCCAGACCCCAGATGAGGCCCCGGCCCCGCACCACGCGGATCACCGGGAAGCGCGCGGCCAGGGCCGTCAACTTTTCCCGTACATGGCCGCCCATCTCCTGCACATGCGCCAGGAAGGCGGGATCGCTCAGAATAGCCAGCGCCGCCTTGGCGGCCGCAGCGATGACCGGCCCGCCGCCGAAGGTGCTGGCGTGGACGCCGGGCACAAAGCCTTGGGCCGCGGCCTCCGTGGCCAAAAGCGCGCCCATGGGCAGGCCCCCGGCCAGGGCCTTGGCCAGAGCCATGACGTCCGGGGTGACGCCGAAGTTTTCGTACGCGAAGAGCCGCCCGGTGCGGCCCAGCCCCACCTGCACTTCGTCAAACACCAGGAGCATCTCGTGCTGGTCGCACAGCGCCCGCACCCCGGCGAGATAGAGGGGGTCGGGCATATTGACGCCGCCCTCCCCCTGGATGGGCTCCAGCACCACCGCGCACACCGTGTCGTCCACCGCGGCCGCCAGGGCCTCAATGTCGTTGAACGGCACGAAAATGAAGCCCGGCAGCATGGGCTCGCAACCCGCCCAGAACTTGGGCTGGCCCGTGGCGGACAACGACCCGTAGGTGCGGCCGTGGAAGGAATTGTTCATGCAGATGAAGCGGTGCCGCATGGGCCCGAAGCGGGCCTGCCCCACCCGGCGGCACAGCTTCAGCGCCCCCTCCATGGCCTCGGTGCCGCTGTTGCAGAAAAAGATCCGGTCAGCAAAGGACAGGCGCACCAGCTCCTCAGCCAACTCCACCATGGGGGTGGTGTAGTAGAGGTTGGAGACGTGCACCAATTGTGTCAACTGCGCCGACGCGGCCTTGGCCACCTCCGGGTGGGCGTGACCCAGGTTGCACACCGCCAGCCCGGCCACGAAATCCAGATATTCCCGGCCCGCGTCATCCCAGACCCGGCAGCCCTCGCCCCTCACCAACACCAGGGGCTGGCGGCCATAGGTCTGCATGACGACCTTATCTGCCCGTTTCATCCAATTATGCAAAACTCATGCCCTCCTTGGTTTGTGGGGGAGGGGGCTAAGGGGCGAGCCCCTTACCCCCTCCCCCACACCCCCTCCCCCAATCCCTTAGCGCTAAAGGGGGTTGGGGAGGGGAGAGCGGGGGGAGGGCGGGGGAGCCGCGCTCCCCCGGTCCTCCCCCCACATCATCAGGCCACAATCTCCGTGCCGATGCCCTGGTCGGTGAAGATTTCCAGGAGCACGGCGTGGAGCACCCGGCCATCAACGATATGGGCCTTGCCCACGCCCCCCACCACGGCCTCGAGACAGCATTGGGTCTTGGGGATCATGCCGCCCTTGACCACCCCCGACTCAGTGAGCAGGGCCAGGCTGTGGGGATTGAGGCTGGGGATCAGGTGGCCCGCCTCGTCCATCACCCCGGCCACGTCCGTGAGCAGGATCAGCTTCACGGCCTTGAGCGCTTCGGCCAAGGCCCCGGCCACGGTGTCGGCGTTGATGTTGTAGGTCTCGCCCTCCGGCCCCACGCCCACCGGGGCGATGACCGGGATGAAGTGCTTGTCGAGAAGCGTCTGGATGAGCTCCGTATTGACCCGGGTCACCTCACCCACCAGGCCGATGTCGATGATCTCCGGCGGTTCGTCCTCCCGGGGCTTATACAAATGGGCCTTGTCGGCCTCGAGCAGCCTGCCGTCCTTGCCGGACAGGCCCACGGCCCGGCCGCCCGCGGTATTGATGAGATTGACGATCTCCTTGTTGATCTTGCCTGCCAGCACCATCTCCACCACATCCATAGTGCGGGCGTCGGTGACCCGCAAGCCCTCCACGAAGCGGGTGGGGATGTGCAGTTCTTTCAGGAACTGCCCGATCTGCGGCCCGCCGCCGTGCACCACCACGGGGTGCACCCCCAGGTACTGGAGCAAAACCACATCCTGGGCGAACGCGGCCTTCAACTCCGGCTCCTGCTGGGCCGCGCCCCCATACTTGATGACCACGGTCTGCCCCTGGAACCGCCGCATGTAGGGCAACGCCTCCAAGAGAATCTCCGCCTTTTTGATCCACTCCTGGGTCATGGTGGCTCCGGGGAATTGAGGGAGGGGAGCCAGGGGTCGCACGCCCCTGCCCCCTCCCTTAAACTCCCTCCCCCAGCCCTTTAGCGTTAAAGGGGGTTGGGAGGGGAGTTTGAGGGGAGGGCGGGGGAGCTGCGCTCCCCCGGCCCTCCTTCCACAATCCTATAAGATATATCTGCTTAAGTCCTCATCTGCGATGAGGTTATCGAGCCGTTCCCGCACATATTCGGCGGTGATGGTGATCTCCTGCTCCCCCAGGTCCGGGGCGGTGAAGGAAATCTCCTCCAGCAGTTTTTCCATCACCGTGTGCAGCCGCCGCGCGCCGATGTTTTCCGTGCGTTCATTCACCTTCGTGGCCAGATGGGCGATTTCCGCCACCGCCTCGGGGGTGAAGGTGAGGCGCACGCCTTCCGTGTCCATCAGGGCCAGGTACTGCTTGATGAGGGCGTTTTCCGGCTCGGTCAGGATGCGCTCAAAATCCGCGGCCCCTAAAGAACTCAGTTCCACCCGGATGGGGAAGCGCCCCTGCATCTCCGGGATCAGGTCCGACGGCTTGGACAGGTGAAAGGCCCCCGA
>CAZFWX010000139.1:0-6914 GCA_964522695.1 uncultured Desulfobacterales bacterium | reverse complement strand
CCTTCACCGCCACCATGCTGCCCATCATCGCCTTCCTGAACCAGACCATCCCCGGCGCGGACAGCGGGGTTTTGTGGTGGTCCCTGGCCCTGGGAGCCTGCCTGGGCGGCAACGGCACCATGATCGGGGCCAGCGCCAACGTGGTCACCGTGGGCCTGGCGGAACGGGCCGGCTACCAGATTTCCTTCCTGGGCTACATGAGGGCCTGCTTCGCGCCCATGCTGATTACGGTGACGCTGTGTATGGTTTACCTGTTGGTGGCTTACTAAGAGAGGAGGGAGGTGGGGTTGGCCCCCATCGCCTCTCAAACAGGGGCTTTGCTCTTCCAAAGTCATCGACAAAGAGTTAAAAACCAGGTAAAAATGATTTTATGGGCAATGAGGAACTCACGGCCGTCTTGCCACAGCCTGCACCCTCCCCCACTCCCGAGGAGCTTATCGAAGGGGAGTCAAAAAAAGAACGTCTGGGCCAATGGTCCGCCACGGCCATTTCCGGCAATGACATTACCTCCTCCTGCCTGTATGTTTCCGCCATCGCCACTGTCTATGCCCAGGCTTTGGCCCCGGTGGCCCTGCTCATTGTCGCGGGCATTCTCTTCTTATACCGCAAAATCTACACCGAGGTGGTGGAAGCCCTGCCCTTAAACGGCGGAGCTTACAACTGTTTGTTGAACAGCACCCGCAAGTTCACCGCCGCTTTGGCCGCCTGCCTCACTCTCCTGTCCTATCTGGCCACTGCGGTGATCTCCGCCAAAACCGGCGTGGAGTACCTGGACAATCTGTTGCCGTTCCTTCCGGTTCTGGAGACCACGGCAGCGGTCCTGATCGTCTTTGCCGCTCTGACGATCCTGGGCATCACGGAGTCGGCCCGGGTGGCCCTGGTCATCTTCGTCATCCACATGATCAGTCTCACCCTTTTTATCCTGCTGAGTCTGCCGGCCGTTCTTAAATCCCCCCACGCCTTGGTCCAGAACTGGAACCTGCTGCTGCATGACACCAACTGGCTCAAGGCCCTGTTTCTGGGCGTATCCGCAGCTTTGCTGGGGGTGAGCGGCTTTGAAAGCTCCGCCAATTTCGTGGAGCAGCAGCAACACGGGGTGTTTCGCAAGACCCTGAGGAACATGTGGGTCGCAGTCACCGTCTTTAACCCCCTGATCGCTCTTCTGGCCCTGGGGTTAATGCCGGTGGCCAAAATCAGCGAGCACCAGGACGACTTGCTGTCCTGGCTGGGATTTGAAGTCGGTGGGAAACTGTTTCATGACTTGATCGTCCTCGACGCCTTTTTCGTGCTCTCCGGCGCAGTTTTGACGAGCTACGTGGGCGTCACCGGTCTGGTGCACCGCATGACCCTGGACCAGTGCTTTCCCCAGATGCTCCTGAAGACAAACCGGCGCGGCACCCATCACCGCATCATCCTGAGCTTCATGGTCCTGAGTATCTCCATTCTGTACCTGACCGGCGGGAAACTGCTGTCTCTGGCCGGGGTTTATACCATTTCCTTCCTGGGGGTCATGACGCTTTTCGGCATCGGCAACATTCTCCTCAAAGTCAACCGCAAGGAACTCAAGCGCACCTACCGGGCCTCCTGGATCACGGTGATTCTGGGCGTCCTGGCCACGACCACAGGCATCATCGGCAATGTCATCATTGACTACCGGTTCCTCCTGTATTTCATGGTGTACTTTATCCCGGCGGTGCTTCTGGTGGGGTTGATGTACAGCCGCATCCCCATTTACCGGGCCATTCTCACCCTCATCAACGAGGCCTTCGAACGCCTGTTTCTCTGGCGCAGCACGGTTATCGACAAGATTACCGCCATCACCAACATGCGCTTGGTGCTGTTTATCCGGGGAGGACGCCTCTACCGGCTGTCCAAGGCCTTTGAATACATCGCCCAAAATGAGTCCAGCCACAAAATCACGGTGGTGCGTCTGTATGGGACGTTTGATCAGGTGGAGGAAGAGGAAACGAAGCAGAGTTTGAAAATCATGCAGGAGTTGTATCCGGACCTCAAGATCGATTATCTCTCCCGGCAGGGGCACTTCGGCCCGGCCACCGTGGACAGCATCGCCCAGGAATTCAATGTGCCGAAGAACAACATCTTCATCGGCGCGCCGGAGTCAAAGCACCGGTTCTCCGTGGAAGATCTGGGCGGCGTCCGGGTTATTTTTTAATACCCCCCACAGGTCAGCTTCCCTATCCCAGCCTTCAGGAAGGCCCCGCCCGTCAATCAAGGCCTCAGCGCCTTCATTTCTTCGGCCCGCTTTTGGCCTGCAGCCGCACCAGGTCCTGCTCCTTGCCGATCATCACCAGGATGTCGCTGGGCTTAATGACGAAATCCGGGGGCGGCAGAAAGACAAAGCGCATGGGCACCAGTTCCTTGATGGCCAGGACAAAAACGCCGAATTTTTTCCGCAGGTCCAATTCCACCAGGGTGCGGCTGTAAAAGCTGTCCGGCGGCGCCACGTCCATGACCCGGTAGTCTTCCTCCAGGGGGATGAAATCCAGGAGATTGGGATTGATCAACTGGGCCGCCAGACGGCGGGCCGTCTCCCGTTCGGGAAAGATAATTTCGCTGGCGCCGATGGCTCTTAAGATGGCGGCGTGGTACTCCGTGGTGGCCTTGGCCCAGATGCGCGTTATGCCGATTTTCTTCAGGTGCAGGGTGGCCAGGATGCTGGATTCCAGGCTCTCCCCCATGCTGACGATGCCCTCGTCAAAATCCCCGGTCACCACGGAGCTTAACGCTTGAAAATCGCGCACATCCAGGATCCGGGCCTGCTGCACTTTGTCGACGATGGCCTCCACCATGGCGTCTTCCCGGTCCAGAGCCAGGACCTCGCACTCCTTGGCCAGCTGCAGGGCCAGCTCCCGGCCGAATTCCCCCAAGCCGATGACCACAATATGTTTTTTCACTTTCATCCGATCATGATCCTGCCTTCGGGATATTTGACGTGCGTGTGCATTGCCGGGAGGATTCCCATGGCAATGGTTAACGGCCCCAGCCGGCCCACGAACATGGTGGCGGTGATCCAGAGGCGGCCGAAGACGCTCAGCTTGTCAGTCAGGCCGGTGGACAGGCCCACCGTGCCGAACGCGGAGATCTGCTCGAACAGGACATCGTGGAGGCCCACCCCGGGCCGTCCCGTTTCGGTATAGAGCAGGAGCAGCACGCCCAGCAGGTTCCAGATGACCGACAGGCGGATCAGCACCATGGTGCGCTCCAGGATGGTTTGGGGCACCCGGCGGTCCCGGAGGACCACCTGCTCCTCGCCCCTCAGCTTTGCCCTGAATTCGGCCAGGGAAATGGCCAGGGCCGTGGTTTTGACGCCCCCGGCGCAGGACCCGGGGGAGCCGCCGATGAACATAAGTAATATGATGAGCAGCAGGGAGGCCAATGGCATGAGCCCGATGTCCACGGTGTTGAACCCGGCGGTGCGGGAGGTGACGGATTGAAACAGGGCCGAGGAGAGTTTGATCCCCCAGGTGTTTTCCGCGGGGGTCTGACCCAGGAGAAAAATACCCAGCCAGCCGATGGTGATAAGCGCCAGTGTGGTCCTCAACACCACCTGAGAATGGCTGGAGAAAAGGTGCGGGGCTGACTGCCGGGAGTGCCGGCAGCGGATTTTGACAAATTGCCAGATCTCCACCAGGACCATGTGTCCCAGGCCGCCCAGGACAATAAGGGACATGATGGTGGTCATGATCACCGGGCTGTCCCGCAGGCTAATGAGATTATCCTTGTAAATGGAGAAGCCGGCATTGCAAAAGGCCGAAATGGAGTGGAAGAAACCTGAAAACAGCGCTTCGGGCGCGCCCGCGCCACGCCCCAGCAAGGTCAGGAAGATCAGGACGATGCCCGCCAATTCGATGAGGGCCGTGATAATCAGAATCTGAAAAAATTTTTCCCGGAAGGCCACGCCCAGATCCTGCTGGAAAAAGGCGTCGTGCAGGGCCGCCTGGGAGGCCAGGGACATGCGCCGGCCCAGCATCAGATAGGCCAGGGCGGCAAAGGTCATGATGCCCAGGCCGCCGATCTGGATCAGCCCCAGGATCAACACCTGCCCGAACCGGGTGTAAGCCGTGCCTGTGTCCACCACCACCAGGCCGGTGACGCACACCGCCGAGGTGGAGGTGAACAGGGCGTCCACGAATCCCACTTCCCCCCTGGTTTGAGACCACGGCAGCAGGAGCAAGAGGGTCCCCGCCAGGATGACCCCGGCAAACCCGCCGATCAGCAGGGTCTGGGGCATCTTGCCGTACGGCAGCAGGCGCCGGAAAAGCTCGTTCGCCCTCGGCATCTCTTTGTTACGTGAGACGGAATTTGGACATGGGAAAATTCCCCCTTCGCTGAAAAAATGTTTACCACAAAAGAGGAAGGTGCGGAAACCAGAAACATTTAAGCAGACCATGACTCTTGCCTGATATTGTGAGGATGCCGCAGGGAAGATTGTCATTGCGGGCGGAGGGGAAATGGGCCATCACTTCGCCCTGTGGCTGGCCCGGGAGAAAAGGTCAGAGACAGCGACTACGAGACCAGGCGGCCTGGTCAGGCGGGGAGATCTCTTTCAAAGGGGAAGTAAGCGTTGGTCATATATTGGGAAACCATGCGCTGGGTGTTGAAGAAGGAGCCGTTTAAGGCGATGGCGGCCCGCCGGATCTTGGCGTAGGCTTCGGGTTTGCCGTAATAGAGGGGCAGGATGAGCCGCTCCAGTTTGTCATACAACGAGGAGATTTCCTGGGAATAATCTCCGTTACCCTGGAAGTCGTCGCCGATGGACCAGCCGGTGACGTTCTCCACGTGACCCTCGATCCACCAGCCGTCCAAAACGCTCAGGCTGGGGACGCCATTGAGCGCGGCCTTCATGCCGCTGGTCCCCGAGGCCTCATGGGGGCGCAAGGGGGTGTTGAGCCAGAGATCAACCCCGGCGCAAAGGAGCTTCCCCAGGGCCATATCGTAGTTCTCCAGATAGACCACCCGCACGGCCTCGCCCAGGGCGGCGGCGGCCTGAAATACCCGCCGGATCATGCCTTTGCCGCCCTCATCCCGGGGGTGGGCCTTGCCGCCGTAAATCACCTGCATCGGTCCTACCCGCTGGGCCAGGCCCTTTAAACGCTCCAGATCGGCAAACAGCATATCAGGCCGTTTGTAAGCGGTGGCCCGGCGGGCAAAGCCGATGGTCAGGACCTGTTCAGACAGGCGCACGCCTCTCTGCTTCTCCACCTCATCCAGCAAAATCAGCTTGGCCTGGGCATGGGCCCCGGTGATCTCATGCAGGGGGATGCCGATGGCGTACCTGAGGTAAAAATTGTCCTGGCGCCATTCAGGAATGCGCCGGTCATACAAGCCAGCCAGCGGCGGGGCGGTCCAGGTGACGGCATGCACCCCGTTGGTGATGGCGTCAATGGGATACCCGGGAAACATGCCCACCGAGATTTCCCCGTGGCGCATGGCCACCCCATTGATATAGCGGGCAAACCGCAGGGCCAGGTAGGTCATGTTGAGATTGCCGTTGACGCAGCATTGGGATGATTCCAGGAGGGAAGCCCGTTTCTGCCCCAAGACCTGCCGCACCAGGTCCCAGGAAAACTGGTCGTGTCCTGCGGGCACCGGGGTATGGGTGGTGAACACGCACTGACGGCGCACCGCCTCCACATCTGTCTCCGGGGGGCTGGAGCCTGCCTCGTCCTGGGCTTCCAATAGCGCCAGGGTCAGGAGGGCGGAATGGCCTTCGTTCATGTGGTAGATGACCTTTTCCTTGAACCCCAGGGCGGACAATACGGCCATGCCGCCTAGCCCCAGGACCGCTTCCTGGCACAGCCGGTAATGGCCGTCGCCGCCATAAAGGTGGTCGGTGAGGGTCCGGTCCCAGGGGGAGTTCTCCGGCAGCGCCGTGTCCAAAAAATACACCGGCACCCGGTGGCCGGATAAGCCCTGGATCTCGTAACGCCAGGCGCGCACGCGCACCTCCCGGTCTTCAATGGCGATGGCCACCTCAGGCGCGACAGGCTCCAGAATTTCCTCGGGTTTCCAGATGTCCGGAGTTTCCGTCTGATTTCCCCCGGAGTCCAGTCGCTGGCGGAAATATCCCTGCCGATGCAAGAGGGTGATTCCCACCATGGGCACCCCCAGGTCGGCGGCGGAGCGCAGGGTGTCTCCGGCCAGAATGCCCAGGCCTCCGCTGTAGGTGGGGATGCTGGGGTCCAAGCCCACTTCCATGGAAAAATAGGCGATCTGCAGAATCCGGCCTGAGGCGATGACTTCCATGAGGTTCCCCCTTTCCGTCGTTCAGGGTGAGAACGCTGTATGGCTGCGGCAACAGGGCGTCCCGGCGGGGCACTCCCCGAGCCTCACAGGGGCAGGAGCCCCAGTTTCGTAACCCGCCTGGACAAGAGAATAGCCAGGACCAGCAAGGCCAGCAGGCTGACGCAGACGGCGAGGGAGATCCTGATGGCCCGGCGGGCCTGTTTTGCCTCCCACCAGGTGGTGGGGCGCACCCCCTGCAACCAGAAGACGATGACGCCGGCCAGGTTGACGCAAATGATATTCGTGATCAGAAGGAACCCCGCTCCCGCAGCGGGCAGCAGGGAACCCGAACCGAAAAACAGCCCCAGGGCCGCCAGAGGCGGGAGAAGGGCGACGGCCACCATGACGCCCACCAATTACGTGGGGGCGCCGGCGCCGCCCGAAGCCAGGGCCACGGCAATATCCCCCAGGTGGATGCCAGTGCGCGCGGCCAGTTCCGGTCCGGCAGGATCGACCGTCAGGAAGAGTCCCAGCAGGATGGACAGGGTCAATCCCGGGATCAATCCGATACAGTTGGTTTTTAAAGCCAGCCGCACCAGGAGCAGGTCCCCCAAAGTTGTCCCCATGGCCTGGGCCATAATGGGTCCCAGCAGCGGGGCGATCACCAT
>CAZFWX010000138.1:0-6987 GCA_964522695.1 uncultured Desulfobacterales bacterium | reverse complement strand
GGGCCATGTTCTGGGCCTTGAAGGGCGCCACCCGCAGGCCTTCCTGGCGGAAAATGCGGCACAATCCCGCCACCAGGACGCTTTTGCCCACGTCCGAGCCGCTGCCCAAAACCATGAGGGGCCGATAGGCCATACCATCCAATCCTTGGTGTTTTCTTGAGGGTGGGGGCCAGGGGGTTAGCGGCACAGGCTTACCGGCTGGCGCGCCTTTTACCCCCTCGCCTTATAATCTTTTCCCCACACTTTGTGTGGGACACCGGCCCCCGGGTGTCCAAAGTCCGGTCCGCCGGGGGCGGCAGCCCTACATCTTAATGTCTGCAAGCGGGGAGGTCACCTGCCCGGCCCTCCCCTCAGATCATACTTGTGCAAATACCCCCGCGGGGTGACCAGGTAGTTGCCGAAGCTGTATGTCTGGGAGTTGCCGATAAAGACGATGGTTTGCATGTCCACCGGGTGGTGCAGCATCTCTCCCAGGGTAGTGGTTATGGTCTGCTGTCCCTCCCGCATGGCGCGGCTAACGATGCCCACCGGGGTGGCGGGGTCGCGGTGGTTGAGCGCGATATCCCGCAAGGCGGCCAGTTGCCAGTCCCGCTTTTTGCTTTTGGGGTTGTAGACCACGATGACGAAGTCGGCTGCGGCCACTGCGGTCAGGCGCTTTTCAATGACCTCCCAGGGCGTGAGCAGGTCGCTTAAGGAAATCACCGCAAAGTCATGCATCAGCGGCGCGCCCAGCAGGGCTGCTCCCGCGGCCAGGGCCGGGATGCCCGGGATGACCTCGAAGAACAGGTCCACCGGCGCGCCGCAGTCCGGAGGGCCGATGGCCAGCCCCTGGGCCGCCAGAATTTCCAGAGCCAGGCCAGCCATGCCGTAAACGCCGGCGTCGCCGCTGGACACCAGGGCCACCCGGCCGCCGGCCAGGGCCCGGTCGACGGCCGCCTGGCAGCGCTTCATTTCGGCCTTCATCCCCGAAACCAGCAATTCCTGATGTGTCAGGATGGGCCGGATCAGGTCGATGTAGGTCTGGTAGCCTACCACCACCTGGGCCTGATCCAAAGCCTGCCGAGCCTGGGGGGCCAAAAAAGCCGGAGCCCCGGGGCCTAAGCTGACGACGGCCAGGGAACCCGGGCCACGGCCAGGGTGGCGTTTTTGCCCTTGCGCTTGCCCACCACCAACTCCCCCCCCGCCGCACCCTGCAGGGCTGCAGCTTCGCTCACCGAGGCCACTCCCAGATGCCGGGCCGCATGCCGCGAGGGGTGAGGCACCGCGATCCCCTCCAGGTCTTCTCTGCTGAACCATACAAACTCCACTCCCAACTTGCGGGCGGCTTCGGCCAACCCCGCCTCGTCTTTCCTGGCGGCGATGGTGGCCAGGGCCTTGAGGCAGGGCAGGGCCAATCCCTCTTCCCGGAAAGTCGCCTCGATCAAGGCCAGGATTTCCCCGGCCGGAGTGCCGGCGTGGCAGCCCATGCCCGCCACCAGGCGCCGGGGCCTGAGGATCAGCCAGCCGGGCGGCCAGGGCCGCACCTGGCAGCCCACATACACGGCCGGGCCGGCCGCGTCCAGGGCCGCATCCAGATCGGCTTCGTAACGGAATAACTCCGGGTATGGATCCAGGTCTTTGGTGAGGATCTGCTCGGAATCCACCACCCGGACCGGCAGGCCCTGGAGCAGGGCGGCGTGCACCTCCCGCACCGCCGGCAAGTTTTCCATGGCCAACCCCAGCCGCACGGCCAGCACGTCAAAAGCTGGCAAGCCCGCCACGTCGGTGGCCGTGGTGATCACCGGCAGACCGCCGGTGAGCGCGGCCACCTGCCGGGCCAGGTCGTTGGCTCCGCCTAAGTGGCCCGAAAGCAGGCTGACAGCGAACTGCCCGGCTTCGTCCACCACCACCACGGGAGGGTCCCGGTCTTTCCCCTGAAGATGCGCACAGAGGCAGCGCACCACGATCCCCGCAGCCATGATGCACACCAGGGGTTCCCGCCGGGCGAAGGCTTCGCCGATGACTTCGGCCACCCGCTGGAAAGGAATTGCTCCGTCCTGGGCCAGGTGAACGGGTAAATAGCACATTGCCCCCGGCAGCCCCCCGGCCAGACGCCGGGCCAGGGCCGCGCCCGCCGGGGTCAGGGCCGCCACCCTAATCGTCGCAGCCATCCCGGTAGCCATGGGTGAAGGTGGCGTCGTAGAGCAGGGAACGGGCCGCCAACCCCTGCTCCCGGGCCGCCAGCGCCGGGCTGACGATGATGAGGGCCTGGCGGGTGATGCCCGCGTCCGCCACCGCCTGGGCGATGGTGGCCAGAGTGCCGCGGATGAAGCGTTCCTCGGGCCAGCTCACCCGGTACGCCACCACCACCGGGGTTTCAGGCGGATAGGCGGTCAGAAGCTGATCCACCACCTGGTCGATGAGCTTGACGCTCAGGTAAATGACCAGGGAGCTGTGGTGCTGCGCCAACAAATCGAGCGATTCCCGCGGCGGCACCGGAGTGCGCCCCGCAGCCCGGGTAAGGATGACCGTCTGGGTCACTTCGGGCAACGTCAACTCCTGGGCCAAAGCCGCGGCCGCAGCGGCCGCGGCCGTCACCCCGGGAATGACCCGGTAAGGCACCCCCTCGCGATCCAGGATCTCCATCTGCTCCTGGATGGCGCTGAACAGGCTGAGGTCGCCGGAATGGACCCGCACCACCAGCCGGCCGGCTCGATGCCCGGCCACCAGCCGGGCGGTGATTTCCTGCAAGTCCAGCGGCGCGGTATCCACCAGTTCGGCTGCAGGATCAGCCCAACCCAGCACTGCGGGCGACACCAGGGAGCCGGCATACAGCACCAGTTCGGCCTGGGCCAGGGCCTTCTGACCCTTTACGGTGATGAGTTCCGGATCGCCGGGCCCGGCTCCGAGAAAGATAACAGGATATAATGTTTTCATTATTGAGTATGGTTGTGGGGGGGGGCCAGGGGTGCGCTCCCCCGGCCCTCCCCGCACAGATTTACTTCTTCCAGCCACTGACCAGCCACACGGGGTTTAGCGCCGCCAGAATGCCATCCCCGGCCAGGGGTTGGGAGCGGCTCACCTGGAGTTGGGTGATCTCGCATTCCCAGCTTGCCTGGGCCAGAACCGCTCGGGCCGTCTCCAGGGTCTCCAGCCGGACAGCGGAGACGACAAGCCGTCCGGCCCGTTTCAGGCGCCGGACAACCTCGGTAAGAATTGACTTGAGGGCTGTGCCTCCGCCGCCGATGAACACCCGGTCCGGGTCCGGAAGACTGGCCAGGCCGTCCGGGGCCTGGGCGCAGATGATCTCCAAATTCGCCACCCCGAATTTGGCCCGGTTGACCTCGATCTGGGCCGCCCGGAGCTGATTCTTTTCCACTGCGTAAATGCTGCCGCCGGTCAGGAACAGGCTGGCTTCCAGCCCCACGGAGCCGGAACCCGCGCCCACGTCCCAGAGGGTCTGGCCGGGGAGAAGCTGCAGTTTGGCCAGCACCACGGCCCTGACCTCGGTTTTGGTGATGAGTCCGGCCTCATGGGCGAAGGCTGTTTCGGGCAGCCCCAGGTGGAGAGGCGGCAAGTCAGGGATGCCGGCATGGATCAGGATCACGGTGTTGAGAGGGGAATACTCCCGGCGCGAGGCTTCGCTCAGAGAGTGCCAACCCACCCTTTCCCCCGGCTGGCCCAGATCCTCCAGCACTCCCAGGCGGGCCGCCGAGAGGCCCCGGTCCAGCAGATACCGGGCGATGGCCGCGGGCGAGTGTTCGGGGTCGGTATACAGGATGATTTTCCGGGCCCGGGGCAGGGCCGCCGCCAAGCCCTCCCAGTTTCGGCCGTGGAGGCTCACCAGGGTGGCGTCATGCCAGGAAAGCTTCATCCGGGCGCAGGCGGCCTGCACCGCGGTGACGTTGGGGTGGATGACCACGTTGGCCGCGCCCACAATCCCCACCACCAGGGGGCCGATGCCGTAAAAATTCGGATCCCCGGACGCCAGGACCACTACCCGGCGCGTGGCGGCCAGTTCCGGAAGTCTCTGCAGGGTCTTGTCCGGCTCTTTGCCCAAAACGATTCTTTCCGCCGGATGATCCGGAAAGTACCCCAGAAGACGGCGGCCGCCCACCAGCACCTGGGCCTGGTCGATGAGTTCACGCACTGCCTGGGTCAGATCCGCCGGGGACATGCCCAGACCCACCATGTGCACCGGAAAGGGGTTCTGCATCATCGTTCTCCCTGCCATCGCACCGCGCCGTCAAAATCGAAGATCACGGCAGTCAACCGGGGAATGGTGCCGGCAAAGCCGGTCAAGGTGGCCAACAGGCGTTCTCCCACCGTGGCGATCACCGTGTGGGCGTCCGCTGCGGTGAGCATCTCCAGGCATTGACGGGCGGTGTTGGCCTGGGCCACGGCCTGGGCCAGAACGCGGTTGCCGGTGAGTTCAGCGGTCAAACGCCCCAGGGCCCTCAAGTTGGGCAACCCCCGGGAGGCATGGGTGTGGCCCTTGCCCTCCGCCATTTTCAGGGCTTTGCCGAAGAAAGCGGCCACGCTGATTTCCTGAAAGCCCAGGCCGGCCGCCGCCTTAAGGGCATATTCCACATAATCCCCCATCTGCACGAATGCGGCTTCGGGCAGGTGAGGCAGGCGCTCCTGCATGTACGCCTCGCTTTTGCCGCCGGTGGAAAAGACTATATGGCCCAAACCCGCGGCCTTGGCCACCCGCAGACCGGTCAGGATGGTGGCCCGGTAGGCGGCATGGGAAAAGGGTTTCACCAGGCCGGTGGTGCCCAAAATGGAGATGCCCCCCAGGATGCCCAGGCGGGGGTTTAAGGTGCGCCGGGCCAGTTCCTCGCCCTTCGGCACGACGATTTCCACTTTCAGCATGAGGGGGCGTCCGGGACGCACATCATCCCACGCCTGCGTCAGGTTCTGCCGCAGCATGCGCCGGGGCACGGGGTTAATGGCCGCCTCGCCCACGGCCACGGGCAATCCGGGTTTGGTAACCCGGCCCACCCCCTGGCCCCCGTGAATGATAATCCGGTCACCGGACCCGGCGAGGTTAAGCCAGGCCAGACGGGCGCCGATCTCGGCGCCGTGGGTGACGTCCGGGTCGTCCCCGGCATCTTTGATGACCGACGCCTCTCCCCAGGACCCCTGACGGCTGACACGGTGCAGGGGGATGTCCAGGGTCCTGCCCAGGGGCAGGGTCACTGTGATTCTTGCCGGACAGGGCAGGTCCAGCAGGACGGACAGCGCCCCCAGGGCCGCGGCGGTGGCTGCGGCGCCGGTGGCGAAGCCGGTGCGCAGTTCCCGGCGCCGCACGCCTGCCGGAAGCTCGCCGTTCATCCCCACACTCCGTAAGGAATCGTCACCAGCACCAGGCTTACCAGGCGCAGGCCCTGGCTGAAAAGTAAAAGTTGCGCGCCCAGCCGGGGGCTGAAAATGCCGGCGTGGGAGGGAAGCTGGTGGCGCAGGGCCCGTACCGGGGTGGCCACTATGTTGCCCAGCACCAGGGCCAGGACCGTCTGCTTGACGGTGAGCGCGCCCGAGGCCAGCAGCGCCCCGGCCGCGGCCATGCCCGAGGTGAACTCCGCGGCCACGCTGAAGATCACCACGCTGGCGGCCTCCATGGGCAAAAAACCCAGGGCCATATGGGAGGCCTGGTTTCTCAGCCACTGGAACAGCCCCAGGTCGTTGACCATGAAGATGGCCACATAAATGGGCAGGGTGTAGAGCGCCACCCGGCTGAAACGCCGCCGGAATTTGCGCCAGATCTCCGCTCGGGCGGAGTTCCGGGGGGGGGCGGGCGCGGTCACGGCCTCCGGGGCAGCGTCTGCCGCGGCGCGGAAACGCCAGCGGCTGAATACCAGGATGCCCGCGCTCCTCAACACGGCTGCGCCCAGGGTCAGTCCCAGGTAGATAAGCCCAGCCTCCCTGGTCAAGGGCAAAATAATGAAAAACGTGGTGGGCAGGTGCAGCAGATAGACCGGCAGGCCGTTGTTGAAGAGATAGGAGATGGTCATCTCCTGGCGGCTCAGGCGCCCCTCATGATAGAAGGTGATGAGCATGGTGTTGGCCAGGAGGCCTGAAAAGCACGCGGCGGTGAAGGCCGCGCCGCTTTCGGCCTTGAGGCGCCCCCAGCGCAGGATCGGGGCAAGCCAGCGTCCCAGCTTCGCCCCCCAGCCCAGGGATTCGATGGCCTGACCCACCAGCAGCCCCACTGCCATGAAGGCCAGGAGCCGGGCCAGCGGCTCGATAAGCTGATGGAAAATCCGGGAGGCGGAAAGACGCGGCGCGACCCCTGTGACCGAGGCCAGCGCCACGGCCGCAATAACCGCGGTCAGCACCACGAGGTGCGGCCAGGTTCTCTCCCGGCGCGAGGTGGCCTGCACCGCCATCAGCAGCCCTTGCCCCTTTTCTTGATGATAATGAGGGAGAGGTAGGGCAGGGCCTTGCCTTTGAGGCTGCGCACATCCTGGGCTACCGTCTCGCCGTCCAGCCCGCAGCGGCTGATGCAGATGGCGCAGTCCAGCAGGTCCAGCTCTTCCAGGGCCTGGTAGATGTCGTCGAAATGGCGGTAGGTCTTGAGCAGCACCAGGTTGTCCGCCTTGCCGATGGCCTCCCGCAGCCGGGCGCTCCCCAGGGCCCCGGAAACCACATAGACCGATTCTTCTCCTTCGCTTAAGGGGATCTGGGCCAGGGCTGCGGCCGCGTTGTACGAGGTGATGCCGGGGACGGTGACCACCCGCACTTCGGGATTCAGCCGTTTCAGGGTCTTGAGCAGGTAGCCGAAAGTGGAGTACGTCAGAGGATCGCCCAGGGTAATGAAGGCCGCGTCCTGCCCCCGGGCCAGGACCTCACCAACCCGGCGGGCGTTATCCTCCCAGGCGGACTCCAGAACCTCGGGGTCCCGGGTCATGGGGAAGGGCAGGTGTTCGATGCCCGCGCCGTTTAAGTGCGACCTGACGATGTTCAGGGCCAGGCCCCTGCCGAAGCTGGCGTAGGTATCGCCAGCGC
>CAZFWX010000137.1:0-7005 GCA_964522695.1 uncultured Desulfobacterales bacterium | reverse complement strand
GTCATCATCATTACCGGCTACGGCTCCATCCCCACGGCGGTGGAGGCCATCAAGGCCGGGGCCTCCCATTTCCTCTCCAAGCCCTTCGCCCCCGATGATCTGCGCACCGTGGTCACCCGCTCTCTGGAAAAACGGCGGCTTAATCTGGAAAATCTCTATCTGCGCCAAGAGCTTACTTCCAAGGATGGGAGGGGCACTGTGGTTTACCAAAGCGAGTCCATGGCCCGGGTCATGGAAATGGCCTCCCGGGTGGCGGGGGCCGACTCCACCGTGCTCATCACCGGGGAATCCGGCACCGGCAAGAGCATTATCGCCCGGCAGATTCACCAGCTCAGTTCCCGGGCCAAGCGGCCCTTCATCACCGTGGATTGCGGCACCCTGGTGGAAACTTTGTTCGCCAGCGAACTCTTCGGCCACGTCAAGGGAGCCTTCACCGGCGCGGACGCCAACAAAGTGGGCAAATTCGAACTGGCCCAGCACGGCACCCTGTTTTTCGACGAGATCAGCAACATCAGCCTGGAGGTGCAGGCCAAACTTTTGCGCGCGGTGGAGGAGCGCAAGGTCTCCAAGGTGGGCAGCCACCGGGTCATCACCGTGGATGTGCGCCTCATCGCCGCCACGAACAAGGACCTCACCCGGGCCATCAAGGACGGCGCCTTCCGGGAAGACCTCTTTTACCGTTTAAATGTGGTGCGCCTGGAATTACCCCCCCTGCGGGAGCGCAAAGGCGATATTTCCCTGTTGGCCCAGCATTTTCTGGAAAAATACAACCAACGTCTGCGCAAGAATATCCAGGGCATCACCCCCGAGGCCCTGGATCTCATCCTCCGCTATGACTGGCCCGGCAACGTCCGGGAGTTGGAAAACACCATCGAACGCCTCATCGTTCTCAGCAGCGGCCCCTACCTGGAGCCGGCCGATCTGGCCTATGCCGGTCTCTTTGGGGCCGGCGTCCCGGAGATGGCGGCCATCTCGCTGAAAGATCAGGAACGGGACCACATCCTGCGCACCCTGAAGCGGTGCGACGGCAACAAGAGCGAAGCGGCCCGGGCCCTGGGCATTGACCGGAAAACCTTGCGGGAAAAGCTCAAGCGCTACCAAATCGACGTGCCTCAGGGTCCATTGAACTGATCCGGCTGTTTTCTCATTTTCTGGCATGATAATTGAATATGATAACAAGCGGTAGGGGGAGGAGGTGCGCCCGGACTGCTGTCCAGGGTGAACCGGGATAAGGAGGCCGCTGCTCCGGTTGCTTTTTCCTTGGGAAATTTTCTTTTTTTGAGGTAATTAGAAGAATGATTTTCATAATTCCCCGCCTGTCGCCGGGGAACCCAAGGAATGCCTCAACGGGTCTGGGGCCCGGAATGATTGACCGGCTTTCTCAAAGGATCGGCTGATGTTGCCAAACCACCTGAGGGCTGCCAACAACCATCTGGAGAACCGGCTGGCCAAGGAGCGCCTGCGGCGCTCCCTCGCCGAACTGGACAGCCTCGATCCGCATGAACTGCGCCAACTGGTGCAGGAGTTGCTGGTACACCAGGCGGAACTGGAGCAACAGAACGACGACTTACGCCAGTCCCGGGCCAAACTCGAAGAATCCCGGCGCCGCTTTGCCGACCTCTACGATGCCGCGCCCATCGCCTACCTGACCCTGGACCAGGGCGGGGTGGTGGTGGAGGCCAACGTCACCGCCACCCGCCAACTGGGCCTGGACCGGCAGCGTCTCCTGGACCGCCCTTTTTCCACCTTCGTTTCCCGGGATTGGATCGTTTTCTACGATCACCTCCAGCAGGTCTTTCAGGCGCAGACCCGCCAGGTGTGCGAAGTCCGTCTGCGGGCCCATCAGGGGGCCGAATCCTGGGTGCAGCTGCACAGCATCTCGGTGCCGGGGGAAGGAGGCCGGTGGCACTGCCGCACCGCGGTCATCGATATCAGCGAGCGCAAACGGGCTGAAGAAAAGCTCAAGATTTACCATGAATCCCTGGCCAAACTTGTGCAGGCCCGCAGCCAGGGAGTGGTCCGGGTGCCCGAACCCGAACCCCCCGCTATTGAGGAAGAGGTCCGGGGCAGAGGCGTGCGGCTGTCGGAGCGCGGCCTCCTCACCGATATCCTGGGAGAGGAAGCCACTCTGGTCATGGTCCTGGGCCGCGACGGCTCCATCATCCTTTTTAACCGCGCCCTGGAGGAGGCCACCGGCTATAGCATGGAAGAAGTGAAGGGGCGGCGGGTCTGGGAGTTCTGCCAGGGAGGCGACCCGGCCAAGGCCCGGGGAATCTTTGCCAATCTGTCCCAGGGCATTTTGTCCGGCGAAGTCCTATATGGCTTGGAGACCAAGACCGGGGCCTACCTCCCCATCGCCTGGTCCCATACCTTTCTTTACGGCAATGACGATCAGGTGGAGTATATCGTCGCCACCGGCCAGGATATGGCGGACACCAGGACGCGGCCTGCTCCCCGCCTGCTTGATCTGAGCCAGACCCAGCCGGGTCCCCCCGTCGCCGAACCCCCTCCTTTCATCCAGGACCGCTCTACCGGGGAAGTGGTGGATGTGGATCAAGCCATGCTGGAGCAGCACGGCTTCACCGCGGAAGAGGCCGGCCGTCTGCGACTGCTCCTGGATTTTACCCTGAGGGACATCAACGAACGGCAGCGCGCCGAAGAGACGCTGCGCCAGCGGGAGCAGGAATACCGCCTGCTGGTCAATTCCATCCCCGCCGTGGTCTTCCGGGGTTATGCCGACTGGACGGTGGATTTTTTCGATAACAAGATCGAAGAGGTTACCGGCTATCGGAAAGAGGATTTTGACCGGCGCCGCTTGACCTGGAAGGAAGTTATCCTGCCGGAAGACGTGGAACTGGCCCGAAACGCCTGCCGGGAGGCCCTGGCCACCAGCCAGGCGTATATCAAGGAATACCGTATTCTGAACGCCAGCGGCGACATCCGCTGGATCCACATGCGGGGCCAGATTATCCTTGACGCTGACGGCCGCATCGATTTCATCAGCGGCGTCTTCTTCGACATCACCCACCAGAAGGAAATGGAAGCCCGGCTGCGGGAGTCCGAGGCCAGATTCCGGACTCTGCTGGAATATCTGCCCGGGGTGGCGGTCCAGGGCTATGAACTGGATGGGAAGGTGCGGTACTGGAACCGGGCCAGCGAGTTGATTTACGGCTATGACGCCAAAGACGCCATCGGCAAGGATCTGTGCTCCCTCATCATTCCTGCGGACCTGCAACCTCTCTTTCAGAGATGCCTGCAACTGGGGGCCAAGGCCGTAAAGTCCGGGGAACTCATGCCCTCCACGGAATGCCAATTGCGTTCCCAGGACGGCGCCCTGGTGCCGGTGCATTGCATCCACACGGTGGTGTGCCTGGAGGGCAGCCCGCCCCTCATGTTCTGCATCAACGTGGATTTGCGGGAACGCCAGCGGGTGGAGGCGGAGCTCAGGAATTACCGGGATCACCTGGAGCGGCTGGTGGAGGACCGCACCCTCCAGCTCACCCTGCTCAATCAACAGCTTCTGGAAGAGATCGGCGAGCGGCAGCGCACCGAAGAGGCTTTACGGGAGAGCGAATTGCGCTTCCGGTCCATCTTTGAGGGTGCGCCCATCGGCATCGGCCTGCTGGACCTGGAAGGGCGGGATCTGGAGCTCAACCCCGCGGTGCGGTGCATGCTGGGGTATTCCCGGGAGGAAATGCCGCACCTGCGGCACCGGCGCACCGTCCACCCCGACGATATCGCCGAAAACCGGCGTCTGCATCAGGAACTGGTGGCCGGCACCCGGGATTCCTTCCACCGGGAATGCCGTTTTCTGCGGCGCGACGGCAACTGGATGTGGGGCCTCCTGCATGTCTCCCTGGTCCGGGACGAAGGGGGCGAACCCCTGTTTACCATCGCCATGGTGGAGGACATCACCGCGCAAAAGGCGGTGCAGGCGGAAATCGGCGCCTATCAGGAGCGGCTCCGCTCCCTGGCCTCGGAACTCTCCCTCACCGAGGAACGGGAACGCCGCCGCTTGGCCACGGACCTCCACGACCACATCGGCCAGATCCTGGCCCTGGCCCAGATCAAACTGGGGGCTGTGCGCCACGAATTGGATTCTCCTCCCCTGGCCGAGGCCGTGGGTGAGGTGCGGGACTTCATCGGCGAGGCCATCCGGTACACCCGCACCCTCACCTTTGAACTGAGCCTGCCCATCCTCTATGATCTGGGTCTGGAGGCCGCGGTGGAGTGGCTGGCCGAGCAGTTCCACAGTCAATACGGCCTCACCGTGGAGGTCCGCCGGGACCACTTCCCCCTGCCCCTGGCGGAAGCTTCCCGGGTGCTCCTCTTCCGCACGGTGCGGGAACTGCTGACCAATGTGGTCAAACACGCCCAGGCCCACATAGTGAGGATTAATCTGAGCCAGAGCGGGAACCGGCTGCGTCTGGAAGTGGCCGACGACGGCCGGGGATTTCCCGTGGCCAAGGATCTACCGGCTGCCGGCGACAGCAACGGCTTCGGCCTTTTCAGCATCCGGGAGCGTTTAAGCCATCTGGGCGGTCACCTGGACGTGGTCTCCACCTTGGGGCAGGGGACCAAGGTGACCGTGGATGTGCCTTTGACCCAAACGGAGGCGGAAGAAGAGGAGGCAGAAGGGTAGGGGGAGCAGACTGGAAGCCGCCATATACCTTTGTGCGGCCGTCTTTCCTGACTGGTTGCCGCCGCCCCGGATTGACAGTCCGGCCTGCGGTTCTTAATTTTTGTAAAAAGGAGACCGTACCTGCCGGCCATTTTTTTGGCGGCGCGGGACAGCCGGGGAGGGAGAACGTGCAGCCGATCACAGCCAAGCAGGCCTGGGCAGTGAGCTACACTCCCAGCAAACTTCTGGAAATGTCTGAAGCCTATGACGAGGACGCCCTGGAGACCTTGAACGAACACCTGGCCAAGGGGAACTTCGTGGTGGTCAGTGATGACACCCAGGGGTTCGAGGGTGACCTGGTCATCGATTTTCCGGCCGACGCAGAGATGCCGTATCGCGCCCTCATCAAAATTTGAAGGGCGATTGCCCCCACAGAGACCCTTATCTCAGAAAAGGAGCCAACTGCTCCAGCCCCCCTTCCACCGGCAGTTCCCCCCGGAAGCGGAAGGGTACTCGGAATCCCAGCAATTGGGGGACTCCCACGCCGCCCACTACCTCATAGCGCACCCGCTGCCGGGCGAGAACCGCGGGCAGCACCTGGGGCAACGCCTGCCATTTTACCAGTACGGGCACGTTGACGGTGGCCGTTCCCAAAGCCGGCAGGGAGACGCCCTGCCGGCTTTGGCCCGTCAGCGCCTGCTGGCCTTCCAGCCAGATTTCATAACTGTAGCCCGAAATACTGATGGCCTGAGAGTTGGGATTGGTCAGATGCAGGGTCAGGGTGAGGGGCCAGCCGTCCCGGGTGGGGGCCAGGGGCGTCACCCCCTGCACCTCCACCTTGGGCGGGGCCAACTCGCCTTTCATCAGGGCCTGCGCCGCACAGCCTGCGGCCAGCCAGAGCAGCAGGAGCAGCAGGAGCACGCGCGGGAGCGGACGTGACGCGAACGGCTTGCCGACTCTCATAAGGCTAGTACCTTCTCAGCTTGCCCACGTCCTGGGGGTGCACCACGGCAGCCTTGTTGCCCCAGGCGTTGCGAATGTTGCTGATGGCCTGGGCGATCTGCACGTCGTCCAAAAATTCCTTCCACGCAGGCATCTGGCCCAACTTTCCCTGGCGGCCGTTGAGCACCAGTTCAATGACGGGCTGGGCATCGCCTGTGACAAAGGGATTTCCCTTCAGCGCCGGGAATTTGACCGGCAGGCCCTCGCCGTTGCTGCGGTGGCAGTCCGCGCAGTTGTTTTCGTAGACTTCCTCTCCCTGCTTCAGCAAGTCGCCGCCCACTTGCCCCGGACACGGGGCGCCGATGAGGACGAACGCGATCATGAAGATGAGGGAAGATAATGGCATGGCGCACCTCGAGAAAGGGGTTCCGGATGTGTTGGGGATATTGTAAGGCAGAGGCAGGGTAAAAGAAAGGG
This sequence comes from uncultured Desulfobacterales bacterium, assembly GCA_964522695.1. Taxonomy (GTDB): domain Bacteria; phylum Desulfobacterota; class Desulfobaccia; order Desulfobaccales; family 0-14-0-80-60-11; genus VGSQ01. Next base: position 965 of record CAZFWX010000137.1, on the reverse strand, counting down.
GGCGGGTTGACCCCGCCCCCTGAAGGATGGCCTATTTTTTCTCAGCGGGTTTGGGGGCTTCCTTGGGAGGCTCGGCCGCAGCTGCGGCCGCAATTCCCAGGGAGGCTCTAGGAGTCAACATTTCCTGAATGCCGAAGGGATCCTTAAGTTCCTGCTCGGGTCTGAAATTGAGCGGCTTTTTGCCCCGCTTGTTCAGGTACTTGGCCAACTCCAGGTTGACAGTCTGAGGCACCTGCACCCCGGCCTGGGTAAGTGCCTGGCGCAGCAGGGCCTCGCTCCTGCCGGCCATGGCCGTGGCGTCGCCCAGGATGCGCCCGGCTTCGCTGGGATTGTGGAAGCCCACGGAATTTTCCGCGTTGATGTAGATGACCCGGTACAGGGCCTCCAGGTACAGGTCCTTGGCCTGGTCGTAGAGCTTCTGGTCGATCTGCTTGCCGTCCTTCTGGGCCTGGTGGGTCATCTCAAAGAGCTTGGCGGCCACTGCAGTGGCGTACCCGGACCGGAACATGAGCGACATGGTGCGGTCCTGGTGGGCAAAGACCCTGTCCTTGAGCCACTGGGCGCTTTCCGTGTGGCATTGCTGGCAGGCCACCATGTCCTTTTTCAAGGGGCTGGTGACGTCGTGGTCGGAGATCTTGTTGGCCCCCACCTTGATGTAGGGCATGTGGCAGTCCGCGCAGGAGACGCCCGCGTTCCAGTGGGTGCTGTTTTTGGTGTAGAACTCATATTCGGGGTGGCGGATGAAGGCCACTTTGAACCCCGTGACCTTTTGCACCCATTCGCCGGTGCCCCAGTCACTCTTGTAGAAGGCCGGGTCCTTCTTGATGACCTTGATGATGTTTTCGATGGAGATGTCGCCGGGTTTGCTGCCCTGCCAGGGGAAGAACAGGTCCATGGACTTCATGTCCTGGTCCCGGGGGATGATGTAGGTGACGTGGCACTGGCCGCAGGCTGCAGAGCGCAGT
>CAZFWX010000136.1:0-7031 GCA_964522695.1 uncultured Desulfobacterales bacterium | reverse complement strand
GGTTCACCCCCACGTGCGTGGGGACAACACTGCCCAAACCCGCATCATTTGGGCACGCGGATCAGGAAAAGGCCCTCGAAGTCTTCCACCCGCCGGGACGGCTCCCCCCACATGCGCATGGCGAACCCCTGCTCCCGGTCGGCATTGTGGATCAGGAGGCTGGCCCCGCCCCGGCATTCCCGGCAAACCTTCTCCCACAACAAGTCCCGCACCAGGGCGGAAATTTTGCCAACAAAAACCCCGGCTTTGGGTTCCAACAGCCAGCGGGTCAGCTCCCCTCTGAGTCCGGGGGGGACCTTTTCCAGGATCATGACCACCATGCTCACTCACCTCCTTCTGCATCCGGATCCGGGGCGAAGTTCTGACCGCCCGCCACCACTCCCTCTTCGGGGTCCCAGAGGCCGCCGGGCAGAGCCTCATCCCGGTGGTATTTTTCCCATTCTTCCACCCGGCCCCGGCTCTCCAGATCAAGGACGACCTGTAAGTCTCGAATGATATTCTTGAGAAGCATGGTCTGGTTGAAGACGTCCCGGCAGCTTTGGCGCACCCGGCTCTCCAGGCTCTCCAGCCCCCTGGCGGTTTCTTGAAAGGCGACGGGGATGGCCACCCTGGTTTTGTAGAGGTCGGCCACGTCGTAGACGAAGGAGAGCATCTTGCCGGTGTGGATAAAGCCCAGGGCCGGGGAGAGGCCCAAGGCCAGGATGCCGGCATGGCAGATGCCGTAGAGGCAGCTGTTGGCGGCGGAGAGGGCCCGGTTCACGGGGTCGGCGGCGCCCCAGGAGTCCCGCCGGTAGGCCCGGCCCTGCCAGGGGACGCCGGTATCCCGGCTGGCCCGGGCATAGGTTTCCCGCACCCGTACGCCCTCTTTGCCCCGGATCTGCTGGAGCGTCAGGGATTCGTCCAGGGGCTCCTCGAAGCGCAGGCGGTAGAGGCGCATGACCACTTGGAGGCGCAAGGCGGGGTTCGCCCAGAGCCGGGCCTGGTGCAGCAGGTTGGCGGCGCTGCGCGTCAGACCCAGACCCTGGGCGTAAAGCCGCACTCCCTGTTCACCGCACCACAGGACCAGACAGCCGTTGTCGGCCAGGGTGGAGACGGCGGCGTGGGTGATGGAGGTGCCCGGTCCCAACATGAGAACCCCCAAACCGGCGCAGGGCACCGGCACCCTGCCCTGGGCGTCCCAGAGGGCGATGGCCCGGGCGTCCTGCTCCACCTTGGCGTGCTCCACGTACAGATAACTTACGCAGTCCCGGAACTTGGGCAGGAGATGGAGATCCTTTAATCTCATAGTGTCTTCCCTCACGGCGGGGCCAGGGACAGGAGCCCCAGGCCGTAAGCCTTGCCGGGGCCGATGCCTTGGATAACGGTTTCTTGAAGACGGGCAGGGTCAATGACTTTGAGAATGCCCTCGTAACGGACGGAGCGCAGACGCTGGCCTTTGTCGGCCTGTTTCTTTTTCACATAGATATAGCCCGGTTGAATCTGGGTGTACTCCTCCTGTAGAGAGAATCCCGCCGTTTCGGCCCGGCGCGCCAGCCAGTCAAAGAGTCGGGAGTCAATAAAGATGCGGGCATCCCGGTGAGGATTTTTCAGCAGCCACTCTTTGATTTCCGTCGCACTTGGCACCGGCAGGCGGCTGCCGTTACGTTTTTCTCCACCAGGCCCGCTTTTCGTGTCTATCTTGCGCGTCGGATTCGCCACCAGACGGAAACGCAGAGACTGGCCCCTGGAGAAACAGGGATCGTATGATTTCACCTGGGGGGGGGCGGCCAAGAGATGACCGGCGTTGTGAAAGGCATAGGCCCATTTAGGGCTGAGGGCGGATTGGACGAGGATCACCGCCCGGCCGCCGGGCCGCGGATCAATGCGGAAGAGGAAGCCGGCCTCCTTCTCCCGTTTGACATGAACCTGGTTGATGCCAAATTCCTCCGGCTTGAAAGGTTTGAGGAAATGTTGGTCTTCGGATTCTCGGGAGGGGGACGGAAACGCCATACACAGGCGCTGATGGACGCGGTAGAGATTCCTCAGCCACAACCGCCCGGGCCTGGGACGATCGGGGTTGTCCCCCACGTCAATTAATAGAGAGGACAGGTACATGGCTCTATTCCACCTCCTCAGCGGCCAGACGCCGGCGGCGGGTCTCCAGCGACCGGAATTCGATGATCTCGCCCCGCTTCCGGATGATCAGGTCACGCCAACGCGGCTCTTCGGGATTGATGCGATCCAGGCCCATCCCCAGGCCGTATTCCAGCATGGTCACGGCATCGTGGCAGAGGCGGCAAAGGGAGCGCACGTCCTCAAGGTGTTCTTTCAGGAGGCGCTCATCTTCAAGTGCGGCTAGATTATGGTCTTTGCCGGCGCGGCGATAGGAAATGTGTTGCCCGGTGGTGGCCGGTGCTTTGCAGAAGACGCACAGATGATGGTCTTCGACCAGCCGCCGGTCCCGGATTTTGCCCCAGGTGGACTTGCCGTAATCGGTGCGCAGCCGGGGAGGCGCGGGGGTTTTCTTCTGGGCCGGCTCCTCGGCAACCTGCACCTCATCGCCGACGCCAACTTTTAATGTTTGCCGGATGACGAAGCGCGGGTCATGGGCCGGGGGGGCGAAGGTTCGGGGCACATCGTACCAAACGAGAGCGTCATCGGGCGCTTCAGGTTCTTCAGGCGTCGGCTGCCAATCGAGCAGGCAATCCACCATAGGCGGCGGCTGATCTTTCTTTAGCCGTCGGCGCCAGGGAACTTCTTGCAGTGCGGTCAGCAAATCCGGAAAATTGCCGGTCGGATACATGCCGTCCGCCTGATAAGTTAACAACAAAGGCCGGGATGGGGGGCAGCACTTCCGTCCCAGGTAAAGCGTCCATTTAGGCGCCTCCAAGGCTCCCTTCAATTTTTCAATCAAATCCGGTTCACCTTGCAGGGCCACCAGGAAAGAAGCGTCGCAGAGATACTCGCGGCGGGTGAGCATAGCGCCGGGTTTGGACTTTCCTCCGCCTTCAGCAATGCGCATCTGCATCCCCGCACCGACTGTATGATAATCCCACCAGCGCACGCCCGGCATGTCGAGGCGCACCCCCATACGGAGGGCGCCAAGTTTAGGCAGCCACTCATCGGCGGCCTTTAGACGGGAAACGCCCAAGGCGGCGCAGAGCATGCCGATCACTCCTGACTTGGTTGGGGCCTCAGCGGTCCGTCGGATAACAAACTTTGACTGCTGGTCGCCCCAGGCCTGCAGGGGCCCTTCCAGGCGCAGAAAGAGGGTGTTGGGGCACATCAGACCACCTCTGCATTTAAAACAACCTTCTGGACCTCCTTCCACTCATGGCCAAGTTCCCGGATCACTGCGGTGACCAAGTCTTCCAGTGATTTGAGGTTATATTTGGTCAGATCCTTTTCTATATTGTCATCCACGATGCTCAGGTGATAGCGGAGATTGGGCGAAAACCAGAACCGGTTGGTCGGTTTGCCGTATCCGGTATCCAAATCGTGAATATAATTGGCAAGTTGGGCGATACTTTGCGATATGCAGTCTCGCGCGCTTTGGCCCACTGGACTGGCAAAAGCGTTGGCATAGCTGAGGGGCACACTCCTCATCTCCACCAGTATGCCATCGGGAGGATTGTGGGCTGCGAAGCTGTTCTGCTTGCCGGTGGGGTTGACAAGTGCAGCTCCTCGCATAAAGGCACCAACGGTATGTGCGGCCAGTTTCTCATTGCCCTTAAGGTTCTTGACCAGGGTATCCCAATCGATGGAGAAGTATTTGTAGAAACAAGCCGAGGCGAACATGGCTTCGTCCACATATCCTGCGCCAGCATCTTCACCGGGAACGTCATCGGCGGCGACATAGTAATCGACTTCAGGGCGAGCCTCGTGGGTGGAAATCGCATGGGCAACCTGTAATGCGGCCTCGATGCTCGTGTCAAACCCTTTCCACACGTCATGGTCGCCTTTCTTCGGCTCCAGCATCCTGCCGCAGAGCGCCATATCCGGTGCGATTGTCTTCTCAGTGATTATCTTGGCGAATTTCTTTGCTAAATCGTTATCGGCCTCAGGCAATTTCAGAAGGATAGACATCTCATTTATCGCTTCTTTACTCAGATAGACGAGCCCTGCACTCTTATCTTCATCTCTTGGTCCATTATCACTTTTCTTTTTTTTCCCCTCTTTTGGTGCTATGCCACAGATTTCCAATACCTTTATTGCCCTCTCCAATGAATCGGGGGAGTCTCCAGCAATCAGCTGTGCCAACCGACGGGTGCGGATTCCGCCGAGTAACCGCTTGAACTCCTCGCTCAAGCGGATACTGCGCTTGAGGCACTGGCTGGAGAGGCGCGAGCGCAATACGCCGCCGAAAAAACAGGTCTTGGGCGCACCCAGGTCGTCCCGGTTCAGGTTGGCTGGGCTGTGATTTTGGATAGCGTGAATTTCGATTAGCATGACACTCCCTCCTGCGAAGATTTTAAAAATTGCTCAGCCCATTTAAGCCGCGTGGATTCGCGTTCCCAGATGGACAGGTCATCGGTCAATTTCACCCAATCGAGCCCGAAGTTTCTTGAGAAGATAAGATCAAGAGCCCATCGTAGAGCAGGTTCGATGGAATCAAGCGAGGAAGTGAGCATACTGTCGAACCTATACCGGGCAGGCCGGCACCGCCCAACCTGGTGTGCAAGTGTATCGCCGGGAGACTGAGGAAGTGGACGGAAGGCGAAAAGTTTGGCTATCAGCCAAGCCACCTCGCGGCGGGGTGAGCGTTCGTTTTTCTGTCGCAACGGCCACCACAGGCCCGTAAACATATCGAATCCGTCTACGGTTTCATCGAGACCTTTCCCTGCGTGCGTTCGCAGGAGCCCCAGTTCACCGGACTTGATTCGTATAAGATTCTGAATGTACTCTTCCGTTGAAGTCATTTATCCCCTCCTTTCTTTATTAAGGCCTTGGCATTTGGCCGCATGTCAGGCTTTAGATTGGCGATTTGTTTTCGTCTCCGCAGCGCCGCAGTGGTGAATCCCGGGGAAATTGATTTGGCGATGGCAACCATCATCGGACTATATTCCCGTGCCGCCTGTTCCCAGAACTCTTCACCTCCTGTATTCAACTGGCCCGCTCGGGCGGAGACCCTGGCTTCCACATGGGGGCGGATGGAGGCGACCATCGGCAGAATCTCGATATGCTTTCGGGGAGATTTCCTTGGTCTCACTTTGCGGATAAGATTTTTCGAAGCTTCTTCCTGCCATATTTTAATCTTCTTGATGCTATCCTGAATCGTCTGAACATCTGGTGCGCAAGGAAGACAAATCTCATATTCCATTGCCTCCAGGTACTTGTCATTCTGTACTGTGGCAAACCCGACAACCCAAAGCTTAGAAATGCCTTGAGCTTTTTGACCACTAAGAATTCCGGCCATAACCTTGGTCCACTGGCCTGCCGCCGAACCTGAGGAGCCAAGAGGATTACCGGGTTTCACTACATTATCGCCTTCATAAACGACATGCGGGTCTCTCCAGGTACAGCTTTCATCCGATTTTGTGCTCCCGATGCCAGCAAACACACATTGCCGGATCAGATACTCTTTACGCCCGCACGAGATGCAGCTATCTTCATGTCCCTTCGGATTGTCAAGCCAAACCCGCCGGGGGAGCCAAGTTAATCCTGTAAGCAGGGGGATCTCGCCTGTCTTGGGGAGCTGTAAATCCGGCTTTTCCCATGACGGTGTTCCCAAGTTCGGCGATGATCCTTGCCGCCACAAAAGCCGTAGGGTTTCGGTAAGCGATGAACCTAACAAAATTGTGTAAATCGGTGGTTTAGCATTGATGCCGGGCGGCTTGCCTCTTCCCCCCGAGGTAGCAAATAATGGCAGGCGCAACAAACCCATGGCACAACAAGCCGGACATAAGCCAGTTGTTTTGTCTATCGAATGCCGGAAGTGCCAAAAGTTTGTACCTGTGGGCACCTCTTGAATAAGATAGTTTGCAGATAATTTTTCGTCTTTGCCAGTTTTGGTCTGGCATTGATAAAACCTCTGCTCTTCCCCCAAAAGGTTGAAACAATCTTTATTTCTATGGAGATCCAAGAACCAATCCTGGGGGAAGGAGTTGTCTGGAATCTTGTCCGGTGGGTTACCTTTGCACCAATAAAGCAGCGCCAGCAGGAAGCGCAGGACCGCCACGCGGTCCATGGGATTGCTGGCCGCAATTTGGCGAATCCGGTCTGCTTGCGTGAGAGCCTCAATAATGCCAACGCGATTGGTATGCCCGTTTCTCCATAGAACCGGGATCCAATTCTCTTCGAGCAGGTTATAGTTCACGGCTTCCTCCTCTCTGACTACTGGTGGCTATGGTGGGCAAGGCGAAAACCCTCTTGCAGATCTTTTCCAAGAACAGAATTCCAAAGAGTTCAGACTACTGAGGCAACGTCAATCATGTGCAAGATGAGTGGATGAAAGGCAGCCTTATCCACCAAATCCACCCGTCTGCTCCACTTGGCCCAAAGTCGATAGAGCAAAGCTTCATCTCAAAAGTTGCTTCGATGACCTTGATGTTATAGGCTGAAGCTACCCTCTTGGTTGGTCCATGACATCCCGCAGTTCATTAGCCTTATCGAAAGCCTTATCGAAGTTGGATCTGAGTCAGGTAAGTTCGTGTGCCTACTAAAGCTTGAGCCTCAATAGGGGAGAATGGTTGCGGCATCTTCTATGGGCCGTTTAAAAATGTTATTCAACGAGCATTATCCTTGGTAGGGGTAGATGTTACTATTACGGTCATGGAAATAAACATCTGCTTACTCCTCACATATACCACAAGGACGGATTGTCCTGGAAGGGCTTTCTTACCCTTGGGAGGCACATCTATTAATCGGGGTGTAGGCGGTTGGGTTATAATGACTCAGGGTAAACGAGACCGATGGAAATGAACAGCACGAGACCTATCGACGCTTCTTTGCTTTCCCGAGCCCAGGGCTGCCTTCTGGGACAGCTTGCCGGGGATGCCTTGGGCAGCTTGGTAGAGTTCCTGAGGCCGGAAGACATCTGGCGGCAATACCCT
>CAZFWX010000135.1:2862-7211 GCA_964522695.1 uncultured Desulfobacterales bacterium | reverse complement strand
CACGGCGGGGACCGCCAGCAACAGCACCATCACCAACAGTACGAGCTTTTTCATTTTTCTTTCCTCCGGAAGTGTATGGGTTTGGGGAGTTTAGGTTTGCCTTCTACTACGGTGCCGCAGCCTTTTTTCTTTCATCACGGAAAAGCCAGTTATGAAGAATAAAAGCTTCGCAGTCACCTCCTCTTTTGCCGCAAGGGTCCCTTAGCGTGCTGGAGCGAACAGAAGCACCTGGTTCTTTGCAGGATTGCCCAGGCTTGGGGTCATATGGGCGCTGGCCCATTCGTCCCAGAGCTTGATGGCCGAAAGGGGTTGCCCCACCTGGGGAGTGGGGTTCTCGTTCCCCTGACCGCGTAATTGCTGCAACTCCAGGTCGTTTAGCCTTTCCATTTGGAGGAATGACACCCCCAAAATGGGTGGTTGCGCCAGGAGGAGCTGGGGCAGCAGCAGCAATCCCGAGAGCGCCCCTACCAAGAACCAGCGGCTTCGTCTTGTCGCCATAGGCCCTTTACATCCTTTGAAAAAATTTCTTGTCCCTGAATATATGCGGGTTTTGTGCCAACAGACCAACTATATGAAATAATTCAATAATTAAGGATAGCCCCCTCTGTTTTTTCCAAAAATTTTCCAAAATATCCGAAAAATGAAAAATTAATTTGCGGCGATAATTTATATTCAATAATTATTTCAATACCTTATAAAGATTTCCAAAATATTGGAACCATTTTGCGCCTCTATGGGTAACATGCTGATTATTCATGATAAATCCTCTTAGAGAAAAAATTATAATTTCCGCCGGCGAGTCTTGGCCACATTCGGGCAAGGGGCTTGGGCGTAAAATAGCAAATTCAGGAAGAAGAGAGAGCGGCGCCTTGTCCCAGATCCTTAACCTTCCGGGAGAAGGGGGGGCCGCCAAGCAGAGGAGCGGGGTTCGGTTGCCTGCAGGGAAAAAGGGGGTGGGCCAGAAAGAGGATATAGTCGTTGCGCCGGGCATTGCCTGGCAGTCGTCTTGGCCAGGTTCCCACAAGCTTGCGGTGGCATTTTTCCGAAACCCTTGGCTGATTCTGGGAAGTCCGCTGGCCGGGATCAGGGGGGGCAATGTCCCTCAGGTCTCCAGTGAAAAATGTCCAAATTATTGGAATCCCTTATGAATGCGATAATTTTATTTGACAGACACTTCAATCTGTGGCATAGATTTATTATCCGGGGAAAATTACTCACCCCCTCTTGGCCCTGAGGGCCGGGCAGTCCATCAGGTCGAAAGGGAAAAGCCAAAACCCCTTTTTATCTCCTCTTTATGAAAGAATAAAGGGGAACTATACCTGGCACTTCAAAAATATCTTCCTTTTCTTTCTCAATGGGGATATTGAGAAAGGAGATGCATTTTTTCCCCTGGGGAAACCTTTGGGAGGATCAATTTTGCGGCGCCAAAAGAGTGCGCAGTGAGGAAAGAAAGTGGTATGGTGTAGGCGGTGAAACAATAAACGGACAGGCAGAAACCGGAAGGGGGGGCTATGTCTCGGTCAATCTTGATTTTTTTCCTGATCGCCGGCTTGGTTACCGGGGGCGTGTGTGGCAGCCAGGCTCAGAGCCAGAGCGAAATCCAGCAGCTCAAAAGGGAGATGCTGGAACTGCGGCGGGCCGTAGAAGAAAAACAGAAAAAGCTGGACGAACTGGAGCGCAAAGCTCTTTCCCAGGAGAGATTGGAAGAGATCAAGGGGAAGGGAACGGAGGGGGCGGAGCAGCCCGCGGAGCAGGCCAAAGAAAAGACGGCCTCTGAATCCGGCGCGGTGGGCGAGGAGCAACGGGAGCAGAAGAGGGCCCTCACCAAAACCGCCCCGGTGGAGAGGGGCGGCGGTCTCATCCCCGCCTGGCGGTTCGTGATCGAGCCCTCCTTTGAATACGATAATTTTAGCTCACAGAATGTCACCCTGAGCGGCTTTACTATTTTCGAGGCCATCCTCATCGGCCGGGTGGGTGTGGAAAAAATCAAACGGGATATCTTCATCCCGGCGTTGACGTTTCGTCTCGGCCTGAAAAATTCCGAAATCAACCTGAGAATTCCCTATCTCTTCCGGACGGACAAAATCATTGCACCCAGGTCCGGCGGAGCTACCTCGGCCCTGGTTGAAAAGAATTTTTCCGACAGCGGCCTGGGGGATATCGAGGCCTACTACTATTACCATGCCATCCGGGAAGGAAGATGGCGGCCATGGGTTCCCGATGTCATCCTGAGAGCAGGGGTCAAATTCCCCACTGGCAAAGACCCGTATCATTTGAACCGGCGCTTTGACGACGATTTCGGCACCCAAGTGGCGACGGAATTCCCCACGGGCACCGGCCATTATGGCATCACCTTTGGCGGCACCTTCATTAAAAGCATCGACCCCACCGTCGTCTTCCTGAACCTGGCCTATTATTACAATTTCCCCCGCTATGTCGGGACCGTGGGTGGCATCAGTTACGGGGATATCAAGCTGGGCAACTCCTTTGAGTACAGCCTGGGCATGGTCATCGCCCTGCAGGAGAGGCTGTCCATTAACTTTCAATATAACCAGCGGATTGTGGGCAGAACCACCAGCAACGGCACCCCTCTGACGGACACCAGCTTAAACGCCATATCCTTCAAATTTGGGGCCACCTATGTGTTCTCGCCCAGACTGACCGTCGATTTCGTGGTGGGGATCGGTCTCAACGATGATGCCCCCCGGGCCTCCTTCCTGGTCCGCTTCCCCATTTCTCCCCTTTTCCTGACGCGGCAGGCGAACCTTTAGAGGAAGGCACAGGGAAGAATTTCCGGAAATAAAAAAAGGATGCGCAAAAAGGCCCGTCAGGAAAATGACGGGCCTTTTTTCTGGGCATGCTGTTTCCGAGGCCGGACTGGTCTCCCGTCTGATTCTCTGCCATCGGGAATAGCATGCTGCCGGGCCCCATGGGCGAACTGACAGCAGGGATGGGCACTTTCTCAAAACCCAAGAGCGGTCCCTGTCATTTACCCCCGCCTCCTGGAAGGGATCGCCCCTGGGCCTGCCGCTCCAGCCATGTGGGCGATTGGCGCAGGATAATGCGAGGGCCATCCAAAAAGGGAGGGGGAAGTTTTCTTGAAGTTTTCTTTGTGAAGGGAAATGCCTGATCATCTGGCGCGCCCGGCAGGATTCGAACCTGCGGCACACGGATTCGTAGTCCGTTGCTCTGTCCAGCTGAGCTACGGGCGCGTGGGGGAAAGCATACTGAGCTTTCCGGCACTGATGGCCGGAGAAGGCGATTTCAAATATACATTATAGCTTACCTTATCCATCATGGTCAAGATTGCCTCGAGAAAATCTTACTCTCACATGAAGCATCAGATATCCCCTTCCCGGCCGGCAAACCCCTGCAGCCACCAAACCGTTGGCGCAGATGCGGCGCCGGTGATGAAGGGGAGGTGTTCCGGGTTGCGCACCCTGCGCCTGCCGAACTGGCGGGCGGACCGAATTCTTCCCCCTTGAACGTTCCCGTTTTTTCCGGCCACCGCACGGTTGAAAGAAGAGTCGCGCCTGGTGCTGTAAAAGAGGTCCTTATCAAAGCCGGGAACGGTTCAAGCAACCAGAAAGGGAGGGTTGATCCCCTCTCTGGCTCTTCGACCCTGATTCTCAAATCAGGGGAAGTGAAAGTTTCAGGCGTATTTTGCGGCGACCGTCAGATGGAAGGTGACGTCCAGCCAGGGGTCCGTTTGGGTTGCCGGAAACTTGAGCCTGATCACCTGACTGCCCGGAGGCAGCGGGGCCAGCATCACCCAGAAGCCGTCGGAGACATTGGGATAATGCCAGCCTTACTGGTACGGCACCCCCTGATAGCTGAGCCAGTCAGTGACCGAAGCGCCATCGGCCGGCAGGTACACATCAAACGCCGCAGACTGAGCCCGGTACATCAGGAGATTCAGCACGGCGACGCCGTCCACGGTGCAGAGCAGATCAGCTGCCACCATTGGGTTAAGGGTGTCGTTCAGCGTCTGCCGCATCCAGGCCTCGGCGTCCTCCGGGGTGAGACCCGCCGGAACGTCTTCCGGATACGTCAAAATCCAGTTGACAATGGGGATGAGCAGGGCCTTGCCCGCAGGGACGTCGACGGTACGCACGAGCGCGCCTCCGCCAAACGTCCCGGCCAGGAAGAAGACCTGTCCCGACTGGTTGGTGCCGGCATACTCACCGGTGGTGTCCAGGATGGGGTTGGCGTCGATGGCGGCTTTCAGGGCCCACTGCCACCAAACGCCCTCCCACGCGCCGTACGTCATACCATACGGCTTGGAATTGGGAAGGAGATTCTTGGATTTGGATTGATCGCCCAAGCAAAATTAGTGGCCAGGAACACGG
>CAZFWX010000135.1:0-2852 GCA_964522695.1 uncultured Desulfobacterales bacterium | reverse complement strand
TGCGGTAGTCGGTGGCTTCACGGTTTTCCCTCCATTGGCAGTTCAGGCGCATCTGAGACTTAAGCATCTCTGCGCGAAGCCTTCGAGATGTCAATCAAATTGCCGGATAATTGCCAAATAACACAGGAGGGCCAAAGCCAGTATTGAAATTAATGAGTATTGGCTCGTAATCACCTCCTTTCGCCTAATTTTGAGAATAACCTATTTTTTTCATAAATAAGCATGGCAAGAAGTCATGTCATTGTGACCAAAAATATATACAGAAAGCTCATATCCCTCTGCGGGCTAGGGGATGCGTTGATAGGTGAAGAGGGGCGGGCGGGGAAGCCGTTGGCCGTCCCCTGTGACCGGGAGGTGTTAGAACGAGGGTCCAAGGCCGACGGCCGAGCCTCATGCTGCTGGCGCCGGGGGTGGGTGAGGGCGAAGCAGCGCCCCTTGATGAGAAGGTGCGCCTCCCGGGCGCCGTGAGGGCTGCCGGGAGATATTTTTCCTGCTGGCGCCCGAAAAGGCTCCTACGGCTGGGCTTCCTGTTCTTCCGGCCCCGGACCCAGGTCCAGATCCTGAAAACCTGCCTGGGCGCAGAGGTCTCGCCACCGCTCAGCAGGCAGGTCTCCGGAGGCCAGATCGTCCATCAGGGAAAAGGGCTGGAGCCACTCCCCGGCCAGCCGCACCTGGGCCGGCTCCCCCACGTTGCAGGTGACCTCACAGCCCTGTCCGAAAAGGGCCACGGTCACCGCCATCCCCATGATGATGCTCGCCGGCCCTTTTTTCTCCTCGGACGGCATCTCCTGGCCGAGATCGAAGCGGGCCAGAAACTCCTCGGGGTTTGCCACCAACTCCGGCAAATCTCCGAGGCGCAGGCCCGTCAGGGATTGGGCATGATCTCGGACCATTTGCAGCCAGTAAGGGAGATAGACCTGGGTCAGGGTCTCCTTCCAGGAGATGCGCCGGAACTCCTTTGCCTTCTCTGCCCCGAAGATCGCCTCAAACAGGTTTTCCTCCAGGGCGGCCACATGATCGAGCAGGGTAAGGGCCGGAGAATCAACCGGCGCCGGCGCCGCCGGGGCGGGCAGGTTCTTTAGCGCAGCAATACGGTCCTTCAGACTGGGATGGGTGTCATAGGGATCGGCCTGGCCCTCGGCCATTTCCTGGGCCAGTTTTTCCTGGATATGGTCCGCCACCGCGGGGATGGCGAGAAAAATCCGGAAGCCCTCGACCAGGGGAGGGCGGTAGCCGGCCGCCAGCACCGGCGCCACATCCGTGTCCCAATAGGGCTCAAAAGCCTGACCGGCCCGGTACAGGGCCTGAAGGCCGGTGATGAGCGGCCGGGGCCCCACCACTTCGGCGGCAAGGGCGTCCGCGGCGTATTCCTGCTGCCGGGCCACCGCGTTGGTGAGGCGCAGAAACAGCTTGGCATACCAGACAAAGGGTTTTTGCAGGAGGCTCCCCCCCAGTTGCTCCAGGGTGCGGAAGATGGCGACGCGGGTTTTATACACCCAGGGCGACAACGCCGTGTCCCCGCCATGGTAATGGCCGAATTCGTGGGCCAGCACGGCGCGCATTTCCGTGACCGTCAGCACCTCCATAAGCGGCAGGCCCAGCCCCATGACCCGGCGGCTGCCCAGACCCATGATCCCGCCCCGGTTGCTCACCCAGGCGTTCACCTCCGGCACCAGGTAGACCTCTGCAGGCATGGACTGCCCCACTGCCGCGGCAATGCCGGCGATCTCGCCAAAGAGGGCCGGGTGCTCCCCGGGGGCCAGGCGCGGCCCGGGGGCCTGAAATTTATCAAACCGGGGCAGCACGGCCCAGAGGATGGCGCCGGCCCCCAGCAGGCACAAAAAGGCCAATCTGAGGTGCAGGGTCTGGGCATACTTCCATTCGGCGTAGGGCAGATACAACAGGAACGCGGCCAGGCCCACGGCCAGGACGTAAAAACCCACCATGAGCGCCACGGCCAGCAGGGCGCGCCCCAGCAGGGACGGGTGTTCGCTGCGCATGTCCTTTCCCTTGTGGGTGCAGAGGTTGGAGGAATTTGCTAAATATAGTCAGTTGTTTTTCATGCCTAACACATCTGGCCGGGGAAAGAACAGCAAAAAAATGTCGTTGTTGGCGCCGGGTGCGTTCTGCGCCCCACATTTTTTGGCAAAGGCCGCCCCATGCCCTACTCCCAACGCCTGACCGCGGACGCCTTCTTCATCCTCCAGCTCATCCTGGCCCTCATCTCCGGCGGCAGCCAGTTCGTGCGCCTGCTCACCACCGCCCAGGGGGTGAACGTCAGCTGGCTGGCCAGTTGGCTGACCTTTCTGCTTATCAACCTGACCCTGACCCTGCGGGCCCACCTCAGCCGGCCCAGCCGGGTGACGCTCCAGACCGTACTCACCTATGCGGCCTGGACCACGGTCATCGCCGCGGATCTGGGGGTGATGTTGTGGATGGGCCGGGAGGTGTGGGACGCCAAAGACACCCTTACCGGGGCCATGGTGGCCGGGGGCGTGCTGCTCACTGTTCTGTGGGGGAGGCTGCGGGGGCTGCACCTCACCGACCCCCTGGTGAGCGGCCTCTTCGCCGTGTGTTTCATCGGCCTGCCCCAGCTCACCCTGGCCTACAAGATCTTCACCGAGGGCGGCCAGGGCATGGCCGGGGCCATGCTTTTGGCGGGGCATATCGGTATTACGACGCGGCTGGGCCAGCTCTGGTTCGCCATCCGGGAGGCGGGCTGGGACCGCAACCGCCAGGGCGCGGCCCTAAGCGAGATCGCCAACGAAGTGACCTGGATCCTGGTGACCGCGGCGTGGCTGATGTGAGAACGGGGCGGCAGGGGAGGGCGCACCCCGGGAAAACGCCCTTTC
>CAZFWX010000134.1:0-7230 GCA_964522695.1 uncultured Desulfobacterales bacterium | reverse complement strand
TTCCCGCCTGACCTACTTTCCGGCGAGCTTCTCCTTCACTTGGGCCAGCCAGTAGGAATCGCGAAACATCTGGCTCTTTACCTCCCCCAATTCCATCCGGACCTCCCCCAGGGCGACGCGCAGCTGGCGGATAGCCGCCTCCAGCTCATCCAGGCGTTGTTGAAGCCCGTCGGGGGAAGATGCGGCTGCCGGGGCGGGATTATTTCTTACAAGGGCCTGGGCGGCTGGGACCATGGACTCCAGGTGCTTTTCCGAAACCACCAGGTCCAAGGGATTTTCTCCGATGGTGCGGCGCTTTGACATGCTTCACCCCCGTGCGGCTTGTTCCTGGGCCATGATCTCCCGGGCCAGGTGGCGGTAGTCCGCCGCGCCGGCGCTTTTGGGATCGTAGCCGGTGATGGGCTGGGCGAACGACGGGCATTCTGCCAGGCGGATGTTTTCCCGGATGACCGTCTGATACACCAGGGGACCGGAGCGCTCCCGGAGCTGGTCCACCACTTCCCGGGCGTGGCGGGTGCGGCCGTCCATGCGGCAGGCCAGAATCCCCGAGACCCTCAGGTCCGGGTTGAGGCGGTCCTTGACGATCTCCACGGTGTGCAGGAGTTGGGCCAGTCCGGCCAGGGCCATGACGTGGGCCTCCACGGGCACCAGCACCTCCCGCACCGCGGCCAGGGCGTTGATGGTGAGGATGCCCAGGGTGGGCGGGCAGTCGATAAGCAGGTAGTCCCAGCGGTCCGCGGGCAGGGCCGCCACGTTGCGCCGCAGCAGATGCTCCGCGCCCACCTCCCCGGCCAGGGTGCGCTCCACCCCCACCAGCCAGGGGGATGAGGGCGCCAGATCAACCCCGGGGACCGCGGTCTTTTGGAGCACGTCCAGCAGGGAGGCCTGATTGACAAACAACTCGTAGAGCCCCTTGCCGGGATTTTTCAGTCCCAGCCAGGCGGTGGCCGAATGTTGGGGGTCCAGATCCAGCATCAACACCCGGCGTCCCTGTTCCCCCAAGGCCGCGGCCAGATTGACGCTGGTGGTGGTCTTACCGCTGCCTCCCTTCTGATTGGCAATGGCCATGGTCCTCATGTGCCGGCTCCCCGTGGCGAGATGGATGGGAATTTCTATCCTTGCCGGGCCCGCCCCGGCGGCCGGGGTCCCCGCAACAAAAAACCCGAGGTCCCCCCGGGCTGACAGAGGCTGCTGCCAGCCGCAGGCCGCGGAACTTTCGGGCAAAATGGGATGGAAACCCTCGGCCTCATGGATGGCCTTATTGTTTGGGTTTCTTTCCACCATGCCACAAAGGCACGAGCAAGTCAACGGCAAGTGCGGGGAAAATCGCCCGGCTGGGGAGAGGCAGGGGACGGGGCGGACAAGAGAATGGAAAAGGGAGAAGGCGCGGCCGGAAACAGGTAGAGGTGGGTTTGAAACTCGCCTCTACCTGTTTTCTGACGAATCCAGCGGCAATTTACTGGCTGACCACCGTGGCCTTTTTGAGGATAACGGGCTCCAGGGGCACATTCTGGTGGAAGCCCTTGTTGCCGGTGGCCACCACCTTGATTTTGTCCACCACCTCTTTGCCCGCCACCACCTTGCCGAAGACGGCGTAGCCCCAGCCCTGCACGGTCTTGGCGCTGTGGTTGAGGAAGTCGTTGTCCTTGACGTTGATGAAGAACTGAGCCGAGGCCGAATGGGGGTTTTGGGTGCGGGCCATGGCGATGGTGTAGGCGTCATTCTTCAGCCCGTTGTCGGCTTCGTTCTGGATGGGCGCGCCGGTGGCCTTCTCTTTCATCTGCGCGTCCATGCCGCCCCCCTGGATCATGAAGCCGTCGATGACCCGGTGGAAAATGGTGCCGTCGTAGAAGCCCTCATTGACGTATTTGAGGAAATTGGCCACGGTGGCCGGGGCCTTGTCCGGATAGAGTTCCAGGGTGATGTCCCCCATGGAGGTGGACAGCTTCACCTGCACCGGCTTCTGGGCGGCCTGGGCCTCCCCGCCGGCCGTCAGGGTCAGCCCCAGCGCCAAGCCGGCTGTCAATGTTAGAAAAGCGCTCAGACGTAAAAGAGTTCCTTCCATGTTCCTGCCTCCTGTGGAATAATCAGCGCCCCTCCGGCCTTTGGGAGGTGAGACTGAAAGTTGCCATGCCATAACTCGGGCATCTCAGTATAACCCCGGCGGCCGAGAATGGGGAGCGCTATTCTGTGCACAGACCTTTCAGGGAGCCTGTCCAGGCCCCCACTCTGAAAAACCTCTTGCCATAATTTCCCGGATGGATAAGAGTAATTTCATATGGTTATTGGGAAAACGGCTTATTAACCGGGATACCGGGCAGGGGGCCGCCGCAGGATTGACAGGAAGGAAAAGACTGAGACGAGGCAGTGATCAGGGAGTGCGCCATGAACAAGATCTTCGTCAGTTTCCCGTATCGGGCAGAGTTTGATCAGGTCTTTCACACGATTGAAAGCGCCGCCCGGGAAAAAGGCCTCCAGGCGGTGCGCGTCGATGAGAATGGCACTCTTGATGAAGCCATTGCCGAGCAGATGCGCAAGTCGATCCGGGACAGCCGGTTAGTGGTGGCGGACATCACCGGCCAGAATCCCAACGTCTTGCATGAAGTGGGGCTGGCCCAGGCCTTCGGCAAACCCCTGGTTATCATTACCCAGGACCACGATTCTGAAGTGCCCTTTAATTTGCGGCACATCAGGTTTCACCGGTATAGCCTCGACAACCTGGACCATTTACGTCAGATCGTGCTCAGGGCCATCTCCCGGGAATCCAGTCCCAATGAGACCCTGCGGGCCATGCTGGTGCCCAGCTCCCTGGGGCAACCCACCAAGGATTCGTGGTTTGTCATTGCCGCCAGCCCCCTTTCCTGGAAAAGGAGTTCCGGGGTGCGGCTGGGCGCTAATTTGAAGTATAAAGAGGTTCGGTCGGTCGGAAGTGAGAGTCAAGAAGGGGTTTGTACGCTTGGCTATGAGAATCTCAGGCGAACAGCCTCGGATTATGTGGGCATCCGGGGCATCCTGCAGAGCTTTGGTCTGCTCTATGGCTTTGACACCCTGCCCGACAATCTTGACCCCGAGGATTACAACGACTGCGTGCTGGAAAGTCCCATGAACCTTTATTGCATCGCCAGCCCCAAGGCCAATCATTGGACCGGCTTTCTGCTGGCCGCCTTCCATGAGCGGTTGCGGCTTGTCCCTCAATTAAGGTTCTGCGCCAATCCGGACAGCATTAACTTGAGAAGTCCCCGGGTAATGATTATGAGAGGTAATCAAGAGCTAAGGCCGGATGGTTGGGAAAAGAAAAAGGGGGAAGATCAATACGCCCATGACTTTGGCATCATTGTCCGGGGCCCCAATCCTTTCAATCCGGAGCACATGGTGGCCGTTCTGGCGGGCCGGGGCTCCCTGGGCACCGAGGCCGCGTGCCGGGCCTTTACAGAGCCGCCCCACATTGAGGAAATCAAGAACAGGCTGCCCCGAACCACTGACCTGGAGAATCATAAGGATCCCTTCTGGGTCCTGGTGAGCATGGAACGCAATATCGGGGACGGCAGGGAGGAAGCCAAATTGGATTCTCTCCGGATTGAAGATGTCCAAGTCTTTAAGCGCCGCAGTTAACCTGGGAAAAGATGCGGCATATCCTGCAAAAAGCTGTACGCGCTTTTTTATCTCCCCTTGCCCCAACCCTTGGGATGAACACACCAGAAATCCGTGCTGGCCTTTGACAGTCAAGCTCCTCGGCTCGTCCTTCTCGAAAAGTTGCTCTATAATGGCCGAGAGGGAAAAGGTGCCCATCCATGGAAAATATGTTCAGCTTCGCCGACGAGTTGGGTCCGGCAAAAATCATCCATGTCTTTGAACCATCTGCGAATCTCAAGGCGGTGCTGGTGGTGGACAACGTGGCCGCGGGCCCGGCCATCGGCGGCGTGCGCATGGCCCCCGACGTCACTACCGGGGAGTGCGTGCGCCTGGCCCGGGCCATGACGTTGAAGAATGCCGCAGCGGGCCTGCCCCACGGCGGCGCCAAGGTGGTGATCTTCGGCGACCCGGCCATGCCCAGGCCGGACAAAGAGCGCCTCATCCGGGGCCTGGCCTGCGCCCTCAGGGATGTGCAAGAATACATCTTCGGGCCGGACATGGGCACGGACGAGGAGTGCATGGCCTGGATCCACGACGAAATCGGCCGGGCGGCCGGACTGCCTGCGGCTATCGGCGGCATCCCCCTGGACGAAATCGGCGCCACGGGCTGGGGCCTGTGCCATGTCACGGACGTGGCCTTGCAGATGTGCGGCCATTTCTGTGACTTCACGCTGGAAAAGGCCCGCTTTGTCATCCAGGGCTTCGGCGCGGTGGGCAAGCACGCCGCCCGGTTTCTGGCCGCCCGGAAAGCCGTCCTGGTGGGCGCGGCGGACTCCCAGGGGGCCATCTATCATCCCGATGGCCTGGATGTGGAAGCACTCCTGCGACTAAAGGAGGCCGGCCAAAGCGTGGCCGATTACCCCCAGGGCCAGAGGTTTGACCGGGATGAGGTGGTTGATTTCGAGTGCGACATCTGGATTCCTGCGGCCCAGCCCGACGTGGTGAACGAAGACAACGTCCATCGCCTCAAGGCCAAGCTCGTGGTGCAGGGCGCCAATATTCCCTTTACCCATGGCGCCGAGAAGTACCTGCACGAGAGGGGAATTATTTGTATCCCTGATTTTATCGCCAATCCCGGCGGGGTGATCTGCGCCGCCATGGAATACCGGGGCGCCACCGAAGCCGCGGTAATGGAAACCATTGCCGAAAAAGTCCGCCATAATACCCGGCTGGTGTTGGAGGAGTCCAAGATTCACAAGATACTGCCCCGGGACGCGGCCATCAATCTGGCGGTCAGCCGCATAAAAAAGGCCATGTCCATAAGGCGCTGGTCTCTCTTTTAGGAACAGCCGCGCCTGAGCCTGAGGCTTTCTTAAAACTTTAAAACGTCAGGTGGCACAGGCTTTCCAGCCTGAACGGACACCCGGGGGCGGGTGTCCCACATGAACTTTACCGAGCAGGAGGCGACCATGTACCGCATCCGCTTCCACGGCCGGGGCGGCCAGGGTATGAAGACCGCCAGCCGCATTCTGGGGCGGGCCTTCTTTCTGGCCGGCTTTGAGATCCAGGACGCTCCCCGGTATGGGGCGGAGCGCCGGGGCGCGCCCATCTTCGCATATGTGCGCGCCTCCCGCCGGCCCATCAATGAGCGAGGCGTCATCCGGCGGCCGGACCTGGTCATCGTGGCGGACGAGACGCTGGTCACCATCCCCGCAGCCGGGGTTCTTGCGGGCATGTCTACTTCGACGGTGCTGCTCATTGGCAGCGTCCTGCCCCCCGAAATCTGGCAGGAGAGGCTGAAGCTGGCCGGCCCCGTGCTGACCCTGCCGCCGGCGGCAGAGGCCGAAGACTCCCAGGAACTCAAATACACCGGCGCGGCGGGGACCGGCGCCGCGGCCCGGCTGGTGGGCGTCATCTCACGGGACTGCCTGACCCAGGCCATCCGGGAAGAACTCGCCTCCCTGGGAGAGGCAGTGGTGGCCCGGAACCTGGAGCACGCCCTGCCGGCCTATGATCTCCTGGCGGACCGCACGGGTTTGGTCGCCGAGGGCCGGGAGACCCCGGCGGATTCCTACGAGAAGCCATCCTGGGTCGATCTGCCTTTTGAGGATGCCGGGGCCGCGGCGCCCGCCATCTTCACCCCAGCCACCAGCGAACAGGTCCCCACGGGCCTGTGGCGCACCGTCAGGCCCGTCATCGACTACGACCACTGCAAACGCTGCGCCTGGATCTGCCGCACCCTGTGCCCCGACGGCGTCATCAGCCTGAACCCGGAAGGTTTTCCCGTCATCGACTACGACCACTGCAAAGGCTGCCTCATCTGCATGGCCAACTGCCCCTCCCACGCCATCCGGGCCGTCCCGGAGCACGAAGCGGCGTGAGGGTTAGGAAAGGATAATTGGGAGAGGGGGCCAGGGAGCGAGCCCCCTGCCCCCTCTCCCAAACCCTCTCCCCCCACCCCGTAGAGGGGGTTGGGAGGGGAGTTTGAGGGGAGGGTGGGGAAGCCCCCCTGCCCCAGCCCTCCCCTCATAGGAGAATCATCATGACCCGGACCTTGCTGACCGGCAACGGCGCCGCGGCCTGGGCGGTGCGGCTGGCCGGGGTCGATTACGTGCCGGCCTTCCCCATCACCCCCCAGACGGAGATTATCGAGACCCTGTCCCATTGGATCGACGCGGGCGAGATGGATTGCCGGATGGTGACGCTGGAGTCCGAGCATTCCATGCTTACTGCAGCCGGTGCCGCGGCGGCCACCGGGGTGCGGGTTTTTACCGCCACCTCCAGCCAGGGATTGCTGTACGCCATGGAAATGCTCTACACTGTGGCGGGCTGGCGCGCGCCCTTCGTCATGGTCAACGTCTCCCGAGGGTTGTCCGCGCCCATCACCCTGGAGCCCGACCACAACGACATCCTGGCGGCCCGGGACGCGGGCTTCCTGCAAATTCACTGCTCCACCTGCCAGGAGGTCCTGGACAGCGTGCTCTTGGCCTACCGCCTGGCCGAAGACCCCCGAGTGCATCTGCCGGTCATCGTCAACCTGGACGGCTTTTACCTCTCCTTCACCCGGGAGCCGGTGGCGGTCCCGGACGCCCAAACGGCGCAGCGCTTCATCGGGCCCTTTGACCCGGGCCCCATCAAGTTCCGGGCCAGCCACCCCGTGAGCCAGGCGGTGGCTGTCCTGGGCGGCTCACCCTATTCCTATTTCCGCTACGAGATGCACCTCGCCGCCCTAAACGGCCTCCAGGTCTATGATGAACTGGCGGCAGAGTTCGCCCATGAGTTCGGGCGGGAACATCCAGCAGTGGAGGCCTACCGCTGCGACGACGCGGAGGTGGTCTTCTTGATGATGGGCTCCTTTGCCACCAAGGCGAAAGACGCGGTGGAGCGATTGCGCGAGGCGGGGGTGCCCATCGGCTTGGTGCGGCCCCGGCTGCTGCGGCCTTTTCCCGGGGCGCGTCTCAAGGAAATCCTGGCTGGCAAACGGGGGGTGGCGGTCATCGACCAGAATCTCTCCCTGGGGAAAGGCGGGGTGCTTCTGGCGGAACTGGCCTCGGTCCTGTATGGCCAGAAGGACGCGCCCGTGCTCACCAGCTTCATCGGCGGCCTGGGCGGCCGGGATATCACCCCTGAGGAATTTTTTGAGATGGCCGCCATCGC
>CAZFWX010000133.1:0-7275 GCA_964522695.1 uncultured Desulfobacterales bacterium | reverse complement strand
CTAGTGTTGCGTTTCGGCAATAACTTAACAAAGTCGCCATGGCAAATCGGCCATATTCTCCCTCCCCCTTGATGGGGGAGGGCTGGGGTGGGGGTGGTAAATTTACTTTAGATTTCTTAACCTTGCAAAAGGAGATCCCCCTCCCCCCAACCCCCTCCCACCAGGGGAGGGGGAGAATGGAGCACCGATAATTTTGTAAGGAAATCCTGAAACGCTACACTAGTGCCGTCTTTATTCCACCAGCTTAGGCCGGGTGGTCACCAGGGACCCGAAGCCTCCCGATCCTGAGCCCCCCGGCTGGCCGCCCACCACGGCCGTGGTGTTGCCGAAGGTTTTAAACTCGATCTTCTTGTGCCCGGTGGGAACGATATTGGTAATAACAATGGGCTGCACCCCTTTGATGGGCACGCTCCAGCCATAGCAGGCGTGGGCCGGCCGCACTTCAAACAGCCAGAGCGCCAGGTGCAGGGGGTTGAAGGACGCCAGCCAGGGTTGGGCCCCGGGCAGCATGACCTTCTTCTGATACTTGTAATCCACCACAGGAATGACCACCAGCCAACCGAAGGCGGTGGAGCCGTCCGGCAGGGTCCATTGCTGGGCATGGAGCGGGAGTTGATCGGCCAGGGCCTTGAGCGCGGAATCCATCCAGCCCTGCTCCAGGTTCAGTCCCCGATCCAGGGGCATTTCCGGGGAAGTGCCTGTGTTGATCCATTTCTTCAGGTTGCTGGCATTGGCAATGGGCGCGGTGTCCGAGGCCCCCCAGAAGCCGTTGTCCGTGGTGTCGGGATTGAGCAGGAACGTGCCCGACCCCTTCAGACTCTCCAAATATTTCTGTTGAATCACCAGGTTGTTGAAGGGGCCCATGGGCAGGGAATTGGGATTGCCTTCCGGCAGCAGCGCCGCAGTGGACATGGCCTGCACCTCGGCGTCCTGAATACCGAAGACGCGGGCCAGGGTCAGGAAGACCCGCCCGCTGGTGTCTGCCGCCCGCCGCACCGTCACCTGCACCGCGTTCACTTCGGCCCAGGTGCAGCCTGCTTTGGGTGTGAAGGTATTGGCATTGAAATCCCACCAGCCCTTCTGGACGTCGCTGCCCAGCACGGTCACCCCGGCGCCGTCGGAGGTGTTGCCCTGGGCGCCTTGCTGGGCCTTTTGCACCGCCTGGAGGCAGTCAGGGGGATTGGCGGTGAGGCTGGCCAGCGGGGCGATCCAGGGAAACTCCCTGAGCGCCCCCGTATTGGGGTCGGCGAGCAGGTACCGGGCGCCTGCCAGGGCGCCGGCGTCCGCAGCGTTTTTAACCTCATTGCGCACCGCGTGGAGATGACCCAGATCGATGACCACGGCCATCAGCGCCACGAAGACGAAGAGTCCCACCGCCGTGAGGACCCCCGCCAGGCCGAATGGGGCGGAGATAAATGCTCTTACCCGTTTCATGGCTTCGCTCCTTCTTTCAGAACTGGCTCAGTTCCCAGTGCCCCTTGTTGTCGTTTCTTCTATCGGACCAGAACCATTCCTATCCATAAACAGCCTCAAGTAAAGAACAACATAAATGTGAAAAAATTCAACAAGATGGCCAGGCTTAAGAACAGTTGTGAGCTTTGGCCTCTCTTTACTGCTTCCCGCGCCGCAACATGGGGAACATGGTCTTGGTGATGTGAATGATGGCCGGCCCCACGGTGATGATGCCCATAACCGGCAGGATGAAGAAGACCAGGGGAAAGATGATCTTCACCGCCAGCTTGGCGGCCCGCTCTTCGGCCCGCAGGGCCCGCTGGGTGCGCACGAATTCGCCGTGGTTGCGCAGGGCCTGGCCGATGCTGGCCCCCAGTTTTTCCGACTGGATCATCAGGGCCACC
Source organism: uncultured Desulfobacterales bacterium (assembly GCA_964522695.1). Lineage (GTDB taxonomy): Bacteria > Desulfobacterota > Desulfobaccia > Desulfobaccales > 0-14-0-80-60-11 > VGSQ01. The sequence continues at coordinate 5,419 of CAZFWX010000133.1, read as the reverse complement.
AGGGACTTGACGCTTTGCACCCCGGTGCGCCGGCCCATATTGTCCAGGGCCTCATCCCAGGGGAGTCCGGCCCGCAGTTCGGCGCTGGTGATTTGCAGCTCTACGTAAAATTCCTTATAGATGCGGCGGATTTCATCGGCCACCCGGTTCAGCGAGGCGTTCAGGGACAGGCCCGCCTCCATGCAGATGACCAGAAGGTCCAAAATGTCGGGCAAGGCCCGGTCGATGCGGTTTTGCCGGCGTTCTTTCGTGATCTGCAGGATGAGGGTGGGCAGGAAAAAGCCCAGCAGGGACAGGAACATGGCCGGCAGCAGATAGGGCACGCTGAACAGGCCGCGGATGACAATGAACAGCAAGTACGGCAGGGGCAGCGTCAGGGCGGTGAGGGTGCGCAGACTGACATACAGGGCCGGGGCCTGGGGGCTGCGAAACCCCGCCTGGATGAGCGATTCCCGCATCTTGGAGAGGTTGTGGGGGTCCTTCAAGGCCCAGTAACCGGAGGCGGACAGCCATTCCAGAGCCCAGTTTTTCACCGCCGACTGTTCAGGGTCGGGCTTGAGCAAAGGAGAGGTAAAGCCTTGGGCGGAGCTGACCAGCTGCTCCCTGACTTTGCGCCGGCGTTCCCAGACCAGGGCCACGGCATAGGTCAGCAGGAAGAAGGCCAGATACGTGCTGATTAAGATAAGCCAAATCATATTACGCTCCCGTCTCCGCTACATTTCCACGGAGCGGACGATCCGCCGCATCAGGTACGAGCCGGCCAGCAGCATGATGAAGGCCACAAAGAGGAATTTGTGACCCAGCTCATCGGTCAGCAGGACGCCTTCGTAATCATTTTTAATGAACAAAAGGAGAACGAAGAGCACCACTGGCAGAACGGTGAGCACCACGGCAGAGAGGCGGCCTTCAGCGGTGAGGGCCTTGATCTTCACTTTGAAGTTGAGGCGGCTGCGGATGACCTGAGCGATTTTCTCGATGATTTCCACAATATTGCCGCCGGCTTCGTGCTGGATGACCACCGCGGTGACAAAATAGCGCAAATCTTCTGAGTCCACCCGTTCCTGCATATGGATAAGGGATTCGGTCATGCTGATGCCGAAGCGCTGTTCTTCGTAGGCGATGCGCATCTCCGAACCCATGGGGTGGAGCATTTCCTTGCTTAAAAGTTCGATGGCTGAGGGCAAGGTGTGCCCGGCCTTGAGAGAGCGGGATAACAACTCCATGGCGTCGGGCATCTGCTGTTCGAAGGCCTGGGTCTTCTGCTTCTTCTTCCGCCGCAGGTACAGGAGGGGAAGGGATCCCAGCCCCAGCATCAGGAGCAGCGCCCACAGAAACCGATCGATGATCCAGTTGCCGATGATGAAACCCGCCAGCCCCAGGCCTAAGACCAGGAGAAGAAACGTGCTGGGGGTCCAGTAGATGTCGCCCTGCAGGAGGTGGCTCTGGATGCGGGTGAGGTACTTCTGTCCCAAAAGGCGTTTGAAAAAGCTCAGGAGCCAGTTCTCATGGCGGTCCAATTCGGCTTTGAGGATCTGGACCCGCCGCAGGTGCTCATCGCTGGCTTCTTCCAGGCGCTCGACGATTTTCTGGCGGCTTCTTAAGGGGGCGATGAACAGGTAATAGGCCCCCATGACCAGGAGGATCACCCCCACAAGAATGCCCGACAGGGCGATGGCGTACCAGAGATCGCGGATGGCTATGCCCTTCATCATGATCAGGACCTCTAACGCCCTTCCGGCGACAGGGAGCCGCGCCAGTGGCTGCGGCCTGCCTTGGTCGGGAGGAAATAGTCATCCGGCAGGGGTACGCCGAAGATCTTGCACCGGTCGGCGAACTGGGGCCGCACCCCGGTGGAGATGTACTGGCCCAGAATCTGGCCGTCTTCGGCGGTGCCGTGGCGGTCAAAGCTGAAGATATCCTGCATGCTGATGACATCTTCCTGCATACCGGTGATTTCGGCAAAAGACACTATGCGCCGCACGCCGTCCGTATGCCGGGCCAGGTGAATGATCACGTCCAGGGAGGAGGCGATGAGGTGGCGCAGAGCCTTCTGGGGAATCTGGTAGCCGGCCAGGTTGACCATGGTCTCCAGGCGCAGCAGGGCGTCCCGGGGACTGTTGGCGTGAATGGTGGTCATGGAGCCTTCATGGCCGGTGTTCATGGCCTGGAACATGTCCATGACTTCCACGCCCCGCACCTCCCCCACGATGATGCGGTCGGGCCGCATGCGCAAGGAGTTGCGCACCAGATCCCGCTGGGTGATCTCCCCCCGGCCCTCGATGTTGGGCGGGCGGGTCTCCAGGCGGCAGACGTTGCGCTTCTGGAGCTGCAGTTCTGCCGCGTCCTCCACGGTGACGATGCGCTCCTCCTTGGGGATATAGCTGGACAGGATATTCAGCAAGGTGGTTTTGCCCGAGCCGGTGCCCCCGGAAATGAGGATGTTCAGCTTGGCCTTGACAATGGCCTGCATCACCTCCGCCATCTGGGGCGTCAGGGACTGGCGCTTCAAAATTTCGTCCATGGTGGGGCGCATCACCATGAAACGCCGGATGGACAACAGGGGACCGTCCAAAGCCAGAGGAGGAATGATGGCGTTCACCCGGGAGCCGTCGGGCAGGCGGGCATCCACCATGGGGGATGATTCGTCGATGCGCCGGCCCACGTTGCTGACGATCTTGTTAATGATGCGCATCAGGTGAACGTTGTCCCGGAACTCCACCGGGGTGAGTTCCATGCGGCCGTGGCGCTCGATATAGACCTCATTGGGCCGGTTGACCATGATGTCCGAGATGGTGGGGTCGCGCATGAGAGGTTCCAGGGGACCCAGCCCCAGGATTTCAAATTCCAGTTCCTGGGCCAGACGGGCCCGCTCCTCCACGGTAAGGGGAAAGGGGTCGCTGGCCAGCAGGATGGCCACTGCGCGGTGGATTTCCGCAGCCACCGTGGTGTCGTCCAACTGCTCCATCTGGTCCAGGTCCAGGCGTTCCGCCAGGGAGCGGTGCAAACGCGTTTTAATATCGTGGATGCGGGTCAGCCGGTCTGTCTCGGCGCGGACGCCGGCAGGGCCTGCCGCCCTTTCCTCTGACTGGGCCGGGTTAGCGGGATTTTTATCACTGAGCCATGCCATGGTGTCTTATCCCTTGGCGCCGAAAAGACGCCGCAGCCACCCCGGCCGCTCGCCCGTCTGGCCTGAGCCGGTGGAGTGGGAGGTGGCGATGATTTCATCTGCCAATTGTTCAATCTGCCGCCAGAGCTTGGACCGGGGCGCCACCTGGGGCAAAGCCGCCCCCTGGTTGATCCCCTCAATAAGATTGCTGTAATCACTGGGGAACGTGGTGACGGCCGCCCTGGGAAAGATAGACTCCAAATCACCCAAGCCCAGGGTGAAGCTCTTGGCATAGCGGTTGACGACTATTCTGATCTTCTCTTCGGTAATGTTCCAGTGCTTGAAATACGTACTGACCTTCTTCAGATTCTGCAAATCCGGCACGGATAATTCGGTAATCAAAAGGATCATGTCCGCGTCTTCCACCACCTTCAGATACAGGGAGTCCAGCCAGTGGCCCAGGTCCACCAGGATCCAGTCGTAGGAGGCCCGGAGGGCGTGGAAGATCTTTTCCAGGACGGCAGGTTCCAGCAAGGGGTGGGAATTGAGGCTTAAGCCCCCGTACCCCAGGAGCACGGACAACTGGGAGTCGTGCTGCTGCACGGTCTTGCCCAAAAAGACCGGGTCCAGGTTATCGGCATTCTCCACCAGGTCCATAATGGTATGGGTTGAGCGGATGTCCAGAAACTGCCCCACATTGGGGAATGGACGGGCCAGGTCCACCAGCACCACGCGTCCCGGGGACGCCTTGGCCATGGCCACGCCCAGATTCGTGCTGATGGCGGTGGTGCCCACCCCTCCTTTGGCGCCCGTGACGACGACGGTCCGGCAGTGGAGGGCGCTGCCCCGGCCTTCCCGCTTGAGGTCGGTCCGGAGCCGGTCCAGGGCGGCCTGCAAATCTTCCGCCTGCAAGGGTGAGGGCAGGTAATCCCGCACCTTTAGCTGCATGATCTTGATGATGAAGAGGGGGTCCAGATTGCGGCAGGTGGCCAAGAGGGCCGAGCCGGGCAACTGGTTCACCAGGGTTTCCAGCCAGGGCGGGATCTGCGTGGAGGTGTCCAGGTCAAGCAGCACGACCTGAGGCGGGTATTCCCGGTTCTGGGCCAGGAAACTTTCCGGGTCAATGGCGCTGTTCAGAAGTTTAATATGGGGCAATCTCCTGACAAGCTCCTGCACCTCCGGTTTCGCGACACCGGCGCCGAACAGGATGGACATGGTGAGAATGTCGGTTTTCATGCTGAATTCTGGCCTCGATGGGCTGCCTGCTCAGGACTGGAACTCCTGGAAAAGCCGGGTCGCTATCACGTGTCCTCTGGTCCCGCCACTATCTTGCGCGCCTTTAACCGGGATCTTTCCCCTTGAGGCGGCAAACATCAGAGATTGGGTTTGGTGCGCTTCATCCCCTTGATCACCTCGATTTCGCGATCCTGGGGCTGGGGCTTCACCTGGGGCTGCTCCTTGGGCTTTTCCTCCACGGGCTTGGGAGGCGCCTGCCGGGTAATCAGCTGGGAGGTCGCCACCCCCTTGGTGGTATACTGCTCCTGACTCAACTGGTTGCGCAGGGCCAGGCGGATCTTCCCCTGGAAGCTGGCCAGGTTGATGACCTCGGCCTGTTCCGGGGTCACCTCCAGGGTCACCGTGGTCACCACCTGGGGTTTTTTCTCGCCGCTTTGCTCGGTGATCTGCCCCTTGCTCAGCACCTTGAGGCCCTGAAGGATGATCTTGGAGAAGTGCTCCCCGCCCCCCTCGGTGCTGGCCAGTTCCACCAGCACATCCACGTAATCGCCGGGGTTGATGAAGCCGGCCACCCCGGAGACCTCATCAGTCCGCACCGTCACTGCCAGATGTCCGGGCTTGAGCATGCCCCCTAACCCGGCCGCGGTGCCCTCAGGCGCCAGCCGGGTGGGGAGGATGGCTTCCCCTTTGCTGATCATAGCTCTGGTCACCCGCCCCTCCACCTGCTTGGCCGAGCGGATGGCGTTGGCCGGGATGAGGTCCCGGGGCCAGGAGGTTTCGGTCACCATGCGGCCGGTGATGGCCGTGCCCGGTTCGATCTCCATGGTGGCCACCACCACCTTATCGGTGGGTTTCTCCACGAAGGTGGTCTTGGTGGTGATATACCGGTGAATGAGCACGGTGGCCACCAGGCCCACCACCGCGGCCAGCACCAGATATTTCAAGCCTGCGGGAAGTTTCATCCTTTTACCCTCATTCCAGTTTCATAGTCGTGGCTGCGTTCAGGGTGATTTTCTGCCCCAGACCCGGGACCAAGGCGCCCAGGATGAACCACTCCTTATCCGTACTGACGGTAAC
>CAZFWX010000132.1:0-7287 GCA_964522695.1 uncultured Desulfobacterales bacterium | reverse complement strand
GCAAGAAAGCCGCCATCTATGTGGGCGGCGCCTTCAAGGCCTTCTCGCTGGTCAAAGCCTTCCGGCTGCTGGGCATGCAGGTGGTCCTGGTGGGTTCCCAGACCGGCGCGAAAGAAGACTATCAGGAACTGCACGACATCACTGACCCAGGCACCATTATCGTGGACGACTCCAACCCCCTGGAGCTGTCCAGCTTCCTGAAGGAAAAGGGCGTGGACATCTTTGTGGGCGGGGTCAAGGAACGGCCCATCGCCTACAAGCTGGGGGTGGGCTTTTGCGACCACAACCATGAGCGCAAGGAATGCCTGGAAGGCTTCGTGGGCATGCTCAATTTCGCCCGGGAGGTCTACAGCACGGTGATGAGCCCGGTGTGGAGATTTGTCCCCCGGAAGGCGCCGACGGGCAATCAGAATTGAGGTCTTTACTCCCTCCCCCTTGATGGGGGAGGGCTGAGGTGGGGGTGATTTATCGTGGCATAGCGCTAAATTATCCCCCTCCCCCAACCCCCTCCCACCGGGGGAGGGGAGCTTATGGACCAGAAAATCATTCAAAAATTTCAAAGGGTGGGCCTGGAACCCGATACCAAGGGCTGCTGCAGGATTGGCCCCTTCAAGGAAAAAGCCATGAACTGCGCCACAAACCAAAATCCGGCATATGTCTCCACCACCAATGCCTGCAAGCTCTGCAAGCCCCTGGGGGCGTGCCTGGCCTTCCGGGGGGTGGAGGGGGCGGTCCCCTTTCTCCACGGTTCCCAGGGCTGCGCCACGTACATGCGCCGCTACATCATCAGTCACTTCCGGGAGCCCATGGACATCGCCTCCTCCTCCCTGGGAGAGAAGCAGGCGGTTTACGGCGGCGGGCCGAACCTCAAGCAGGGCCTGGGCACCGTCATGCAAAAATATGGACCCCGGCTCATCGGGGTGGCCACCACCTGCCTGACCGAAACCATCGGCGACGACGTGCCCGCTCTCGTGCGGGAGTTCCGCCAGGAAGCTAACGGCGGCGAAACGGAGGCGCCGGAGATCGTCACGGTCTCCACGCCCAGCTACTCCGGCACCCACATGGAGGGTTTCCACGCCGCGGTCAAGGCCTTGGTGGAGCAGTTGGCCGAGAAGGGCGAACCAACCGCGGCTGTCAATGTCTTGCCCGGCTTCGTATCCCCTGCGGACATCCGCTATCTTCGGGAGATTCTGGCGGACTTCGGCCTGTCCGGAGTCATCCTGCCAGACCTGTCGGAGACCCTGGACGCACCGGCGCAGCAGGATTACCGGAAGATTCCCGCAGGAGGCACTCCCCTGGCAGGCATCAAGGCCATGGGGGCGTCGCGGGCCACCCTGGAGTTCGGCCGCACCCTGCCCGCCCGGGAAACCGCGGGCGCCTGGCTGGAAACCCGGTTCGGCGTTCCCCGGCATGCCCTGGGAATGCCCATCGGGCTGCGGGAAACCGACCGGTTCTTCAAGGCTCTGGAAGAAATCTCCGGCCGGGCCGCACCGCGCCGCCATGCCGAGGAGCGGGGCCGCCTCATCGATGCCTATGTGGACGGCCACAAGTACGTTTATAACCAGAAGGCAGTGGTCTACGGAGAAGAAGACCTGGTGGCCGGGCTGGTCTCCTTCCTGGCCGAAATCGGCGTCAAACCAGTCCTCTGCGCCTCGGGCGGCAGAAGCGGGCGCTTGCGGGAGGCCATCGCCCAGGTCACGGACGGCTTCCTGCCGGAGCCGCCGCTCGTGCTTGAAGGGGCGGATTTCCATGAAATCGGAGAGGCGGCGGGAGGGCTGGCCCCGGACCTGTTCATGGGCCACAGCAAGGGCTATAAGATGGCCCGGAGCCTGAAGGCGCCCTTAATCAGGGTGGGGTTTCCCATCCATGACCGCTTCGGCGGCCAGCGGATATTGCATCTGGGGTATCGCGGCGCCCAAGTCCTTCTGGACCTGATCGTCAACGCCGTCATGACCCGGAAGCAGGAGACCTCCACGATCGGCTACGGCTACATCTAAATGCGGCAGGGGCGCAAAAGACGCGCTCCAGGGAATTAAGGCCATGATTAACTACGATATTCATCCCTGTTTCAACCCCGAGGTCAAGGGCCGCTGCGGCCGGGTGCACCTGCCGGTGGCGCCCAAGTGCAATATTCTCTGCAACTACTGCAACCGCAAGTTCGACTGCGTCAACGAATCCCGGCCCGGGGTGACCAGCGCCGTGCTCTCTCCCCCCCAGGCCATGGCCTACCTGGAAAAGGTCCTGGAGGCCGAACCCCGCATCACCGTGGCCGGCATCGCCGGTCCGGGAGATCCCTTTGCCAACCCCCAGGAAACCATGGAGACCTTGCGGCTGATCCGGCGGCGGTTCCCGGAACTCTTGCTGTGCCTGGCCAGCAACGGCCTGGGGTTGCCGCCTCATCTGGAGGAACTGGCCGAACTGCAGGTTTCCCACGTGACTGTCACCGTCAACGCCGTGGACCCGGAGATCGGGGCCAAAATCTACGGCTGGGTCCGCGACGGCAAGACGATCCATCGGGGCCGGAAAGCCGCCGAAGTATTGCTGGACCGGCAGCTCACTGCCATCGCCGGCCTCAAGGCCAAGGGCGTCATGGTCAAGGTCAACACCATCGTCATTCCCGGCATTAATGATGGGCACGTTAAGGAGGTGGCCCGCACGATGCAGGAATTGGGGGCGGACCTGCTCAACTGCATGCCGGTCTATCCCAATGCGGACACGCCTTTCGGGGACCTGCCGGAGCCCGGACCCGGAAAAATGGCCGAAATTCAGGCTGCGGCCGAGGAGTTTTTGCCCCAGATGCGTCATTGCACCCGCTGCCGGGCCGATGCCGTGGGTCTGCTGGACGCGGACCGCACCGAGGAGTTGCGGGACTGCCTCAGCGCCTGCGCTGCGGCGCTCCCACCCCTGGCCCTGGACCGGCCTTATGTGGCCGTAGGCAGCCGGGAAGGCATGCTGGTCAACCTGCACCTGGGAGAAGCCGCGTCTTTTCAAATCTGGGCTCCCGACGGAAAGGGATTCCGTCTTCTGGAAGAACGCCCGGCCCCGCCCGCGGGCGGCGGCGAGCACCGCTGGCGGGCCCTGGCGGAAATGCTCCAGGACTGCCGGGCGGTGCTGGTGAGCGCCATCGGTGATACCCCGAGAGCCATTCTCACCGAAGCCGGCGCCGCGCCGCTGGAAATGACCGGGCTCATCGAGATGGGCTTGCGGGCCGTTTATGAGGGCCAAGGGGCGGCATTTTTCAAGGCCCGGCGCGGCGGTTTGGCCAAGGGCTGTACCGGCAAAGGCCTGGGCAGCGGTTGCGGGTAATGACCAATACCAGGGTGTTGGGTAGAAACATCTCCGTCGCCGGCCACTCCGACCATGTTTCATCATGACAAGGTTTGGCCTGCTTCGGGAAGCCTGATGGGCGGCACAGGAATCCTCCCTTTCCCCCCGCTTGTGGGAGGAAAGGGATTTTTCATGCAAATCCCGTCCGTTACAGAGCAAAGACGAATCTCCCCCCAAAATCCGCCCACAAACACCTCATCTGCGGCCAAGCCAGGCAATTTCAGGGACATGGCCGCAGCAACAATCTTGCCGGACAGCACTGCATCATTGTCTTGGGGGGCCGTTTCACGCGGCGCCAGTTGCGTCACCCGTCTTTTTGAGGCCGCCTCAAGCATGCGTCCTTGACCGAAGCCGAGAGCAGATACTCCTCAGCCTGTCTCCACCGGAATCTCCAATCAGTCCCGCGCATGGCGCCTTTTCCCCAACCCTTTTTTCTCGTTGGAAATTTGCTATGATAGAAGTAATTCTTGCCACCGTGAACAGGCGAGGTGCTGGCAATGCGTACTATTGCTGGAGGACGTGCCGGACCGCGTACCTGGGGCAGCCGCGGTCCGTCTCTGTTATGCCGTCTCCTACCCGGCCTGGCGCTGCTGGCGGCCGTGCTGGCGGCGGGTCTGGCCCACGGGGCCGCCGCCCCGGCCAGCAAGGCGCCGGCCATCCGGGTGGGCAGCGAACTGGACTTTCCCCCCTACGCCTCCATCGATGCCAATGGCCAGCCGGCCGGCTTCTCCGTTGACCTGATCAAAGCTGTGGCCGATTCCATGGGCCTGTCCCTCACGTTTTCCACCGGGCCCTGGCACAGCGTCTGGGGCGACTTGGTGGCCGGCCGGCTCGACGTCCTGCCCATCGTGGCCAAATCCCCCGAACGCCGGCGTCTGGTGGACTTTTCCGCGCCGCACACCGAGACCTTTGACGCCTTTTTTGTGCGCCGGGGGCAGCCGTTGCTTCCCAACCTCGACGCGGCCAGAGGCAAAGACATCGTCGTCATGCGGGCCGATGCCGCGCACCACGCCTTGGTGGAGAAAAAGTATCCGGGCCTTGTGACCCTGGTGGAGAGCATACCGGCAGGCTTGTCCCTCATCGCCTCCGGGAAGCACGACGCCTTCCTCTGCTCGAAACTGATCGGCACCCTGGTGATGCAGGAGCATGGGCTCACCAACCTGGCGGCCGGCCCTCCCATTCCCGACTACAAGCGGGAATTCGCCTTTGCCGTGAAGAAAGGCGACATCGGGCTCCTGGAAAAACTGAACCAGGGGCTGTTGATTATTAAAACCACCCATGAATATGACCGGATTTACGATAAATGGCTGACCGCCGACGATCCCTGGTGGAAGTGGCGGATTTTCCTCTGGCCCATCTTCTACATTACCTTGGCCGTTGCCGTGATTGTGGCGTTCTGGCTGGTGATGCTGCAAAGGCTGGTCCATAAGCGCACCCGCCAGTTGAGCGACGTCAACGAACAGCTGCGTTTGGCCGGGGAGGATCTGGAAGACCGCATCGCCCAGCGCACCGCCGAACTGAGCGACGCCAACGCCATGCTGCACCGGGAGATTACCGAGCGTCAGCGGGCCGAAGAAGCCCTGAGAGTAGCCCATCTCCTGGCGGTGAAAGAAAAGAACCGCCTGGAGGCGCTGCTGGAGGCCCTGCCTGTGGGGGTGGCCATTTTGGACAGCCGGGGAGGCCAGTTGCTCACCAACCGCGCCTTCGAGGGCGTCTGGGGCCAGGGACGCCCTTCCCCCCAAGACGTTAACGATTACGAGGCTTATAAAGCCTGGTGGGCGGACTCGGGCCAACCGCTGAGGCCCGAGGAATGGGCATCGGCCTGCGTGGTCCAGAAGGGAGAAGCGGTTTCCGGCCAGTTTTTAAGAATTCGAAGGTTCGACGGTGCTTATGCCTACGTCATCAACAGCGCCGCACCCGTTCTGGATGACGCAGGCGCCGTGAGCGAATGCGCAGTGGCCGTCCTGGATATCACCGAATTGCAGGAGGCGAAAGAGGCCCTCCGTCAGGAACGGGATTTCGTCGCCGCCCTGCTGGATACCCTGGGAGCCCTGGTGGTGGTGCTGGACCGGGAAGGGCGGATCGTCCGTTTCAATCAGGCCTGTGAAAATCTCACGGGCTATGCTGCGGCAGAGGTGCAAGGCCGCCTCTTTTTCGACCAGTTTCTCACCCCCGAGGAAACGGCTGGAGTGAGAGATGTTTTCGGCAAACTGCGCTCCGGCGATTTCCCTCATACCCATGAGAACCACTGGCTCACCAAGGCAGGGGAGCGCCGCCTCATCTCTTGGTCCAACACGGCCCTGGTGGGGTCTGACGGTTTGGTGGAATACGTCATCGGCACCGGTGTGGACATCACCGAACGCCAGCGGGTTGAAGAGGCGCTCCGGGAAAGCCGGGAGGACCTGAACCGGGCCCAGGCCGTGGCCCAGACCGGCAGTTGGCGGCTGAATGTGCAGAGAAACGAGCTGACCTGGTCCGATGAGAACCACCGCATATTCGGTATTCCCATGGGCGCCGCCATGACCTACGAAACTTTCCTCGCCATCGTGCATCCGGAGGACCGGGAATTCGTGGATCGGCAGTGGCAGGCGGCCCTCAAGGGCGAGCCCTACGATATCGAACACCGCATCATCGCGGGCGGCCAGATGAAGTGGGTGCGGGAGCAGGCCGAACTGGAATTTGACGACCAGGGCCGACTTCTGGGGGGCTTCGGCACCACCCAGGACATCACTGCGCGCAAACAGGCTCAAGAAGCCCTGCGCCGCTTGAATGAAGAACTGGAGGAACGGGTCAGGGAACGCACCGCGGAATTGCGGCTGATGGTTGAGCAACTGGAAAGGGAGGTGGTGGAGCGCCGACGGGCAGAAAAGGCGTTGAAGGAATCGGAAGAACGCCTGCGCTACCTGGCCGCCCAGCTCCTGGAAGTGCAGGATCAGGAACGGCAGAGGGTTTCCCTGGAACTGCACGACGACCTGGGCCAATCTCTCCTGGTTTTGAGAATGCAGATCAACGCCATGCTCAGGCGGTTATCGCCTGAGCCGCCGCTGCGCCAGGCTTTGGAGGAGTCTGCCGGTTATCTCCGGCTGATCATCGACAAAGTCCGCGCCCTTTCCCATGCCCTGAGCCCCACGACTTTGGAGAACCTGGGTCTGACAGGGGCAATCCGGAGTCTCTTTGAGGACTTCCAAAAGCACGATGACATTGTCATAGCCGCCGATCTGGAAGAGGTCCAGAATCTCATAGCCCCAGAGGCTCATCTGGGTATTTACCGGGTCATCCAGGAATTCCTGAGCAACGTCCATAAGCACGCCCAGGCCACAGCCGTGCAGGTGGCCATCAAGGCACAGCCGGACAAGGTGGCCGTCACCCTGGAAGACAACGGCAAAGGTTTTGACCTGGAGGGGGTTCTGGGCCGGCGCCAGGAAAAAAGTGCGTTGGGTCTCTTGGCCATGAAAGAGAGGGTGCGGATGCTGGGAGGCGAATTATCGCTCACCAGCCAGGCAGGCCGGGGGACGCGGCTGCACTTTGATGTACCGCGCCTGCCAGGCTAGGATACCTTCATCCGGCCCGGGTCTCCTGCAAATCTTCGGATAAACCCCGGAGAATCATCAAACCGGGTCATCCAGGGAAATAAATAGCGGTTGGTCATGGATGCGGGCGACCTCGGTTTCGGCAAAGCCCTGAAAATACCCCATCACCTGCACCGGCACATCCACCAAGGCATTGAAGACTCCGAACCGCCCTACGGCCGCCAAGCGCTGATACATCGGGCTCCGCTTGTCCAGGTAGATCATGGCGAAATTCAGGCGGCGCCGGGCCAGCAGGGCCTCCATCAGGGAAAAGACCGCCTCCTCCCTTCCCTCTTTGGCGTACAGATTCCCGAAGGCCAGGAAATCCAGATTCCCCTCCGGAAAGAGACGGCGGACCCCCGGGATACGCGGCAGCACCTTGACCATGATC
>CAZFWX010000131.1:0-7362 GCA_964522695.1 uncultured Desulfobacterales bacterium | reverse complement strand
AAGTCCGAGGTGCGGGCCGCATAGGGGCAGGCCACCAGGCAGTAGCGGCAGCCGATGCAGCGGTCGTAGTTGACCACCACCGCGCCCTGCTCATTGGCGTAGGTGGCGGTCACCGGGCAGACTTTGGTGCAGGGCGGATTCTGGCAGTGGACGCAGGGCCGCGGGGTGAACCGGCGGCTGACAAAGGGGTAACGGCCCACCTCTTCTTCCAGCACGACCCGGTACACCACTCCCGGCGGCAGCTTGTTTTCCGCCACGCAGCCCAACGTGCAGGCATGACAGCCGATGCAGCGGGCGATGTCAATGACCATACCCCACTTGATGTCCGCCGGTTTCTTCTGCTGGGCCCGCTTCAGGTCCCGCTGCATGCGGATCAAGGGGTCTTCAGCCGGCAAATTTCTGCTCATGGACAGCCTCCTTCACGCTGTGGGTTTTCTGGTCCTCGCCCAATCGGGCATTCCCGCTGCCTAAATCTCTTCAATGCTCTTCAGCCAGAAAAAGAGCTCCTCGACATTCAACGGCTTGGCCAGACTGGCGTAAATATAAGATCCCATGGCCTCTTCCAGGCCCGGGTGATGACTGCGGCTGGAGAGACACAGAATCTGCACGTCAGGGTTTAGCTTTTTCAGCCTTCGGAAAAAGGTGTTATCCACCTGCACCGTATCCAGATCCAGAATCACTATCCGGACGGGCTCCTTTTGGAGGCGCTCAGGCAAATCTTCCAGGGAATAAACGGCACTGGCCGAGGCGTTGGCCTGTTCCACCAGGGCGCAGATTTCCCGGCAATAGGGAACATCAGCATTTACTACGGCTACCCTGAGCTTCTTCATGCCCGGATTTCCCATTCTCATGATTTATGCCCGGTTATTTTTCCTGCGAACTGAACAAGAGCACAATTCGGGCCAAAATCCCAAACCGCGCCGATTTTTTCTGGCAGCGCCTCCCGGGTTGATCTACGCTGAGCTTATCTATTGGGAATGTCAGGAAAACGGCTTTGAGAAAATCTTCTGGAGTTGGCTGATGCGGCTTGCCGGCGAGGACACCCGGACACGACACATTCGGACATCTTCGAATTTAAATAAAAATATATTTTAATATTAAATAGTTGACCGTGTCCGACAATCGGACACAAATTATGACCTTCGGACACTGAAATTTGCTGGGGAAGGAAATGGCGGCTTAATGGGTGGTGGGTTTGGAGCCGCCGATCTTATGCCTCTTCAGCATGAGATACAGGGTGCTGCGGCTGACGCCCAGGCGCTGGGCCGCCAATTTCTTGTTCCAGCCGCAGGCTTCCAGGATTTCCCGGAGGGCCTTGGCTTCCCGCTGCGCCAGGGTGGGTGACGCCTCTGGGGAGTTGGCCTGGATGGCGGACGGCAGATCCCAGGCTTCCACCTGTCCGGCCTTGGCCAGCACCATGGCATGCTCCATGGTGTTTTCCAATTCCCGCACGTTTCCCGGCCAGGGGTAGTCCAGGAGCAGACGCATGGCTTCAGAACTGATGCCCTGGATATCCCTGCCCTTGGCCGCGGCGAAAACCTTGAGGAAGTGCTCCGCCAGCAAGGGAATATCGTTTTTCCGGTCTCTGAGCGGCGGCAGTAAAATGGGAATGACGTTGAGCCGGTAAAAGAGGTCTTCCCGGAAGGCGCCGTTTTTCACCTCTCGCACCAGGTCCTTATGGGTAGCGGCCAGGATGCGCACATCCACCGTCAGGGTGGCCTCGCCGCCCACCCGCTCAAACTTGCGGGTTTGCAGGACCCTGAGCAGTTTGATCTGGGCCGGCATAGGGATGTCCCCCACTTCATCGAGGAAAACCGTGCCGCCGCTGGCCTGCTCGAAACGGCCGGCTTTTTGCCGCAACGCCCCGGTGAAGGCCCCCTTTTCATGGCCGAAGAGTTCGCTTTCCAACAGGGTCACCGGATACGCCGAGCAGTTGATGACGACAAAGGGCGCGTCCCGGCGGGGGCTGTTAAGATGAATGGCCCGGGCCACCAGTTCCTTGCCGGTGCCGCTTTCACCCTGGATCAGAACGGTGGCGTCGGCCGGCGCCACATCCTCGATCAGCTTATAGACCACCCGCATCTTGGGGTCTTTGCCGATGAGTTCGCCGAATCCTTGACTCTGGTCCACCCGGGCCTTAAGTATGTCCTGCTCTCCTGCTTGCGTCAGAGCCCTTTTCAGCGCCCCCGCAGCCTGATTCAGGATCATCCCCACCCTCTGGATTTCCTCCAGGTTGCAGCCGCAGCCCCCCGGACAGGCAATGACCGCCGCACCCAGCACCTGATCCCGGTCCAAAGGGACAAGGGCCTGTCGATCCGCATCCAGGAAATCTGCCGGCACTAGGGGTGGTTTGAAAAGCTTTTTGCGGGTGAAGGTGATCTTCCTGATGCTGTCGAGATTGTCCCGCGTGAGCTGAATCTGGGGGCTGCTGGAAAACTTTTTAACTTCCGTCCCGGAAACCACGAACAACAAATCCCGGGCTGCATCGAGGACAATCAGGGCCAGGCGGCCGCAGCGCAGAGTTTCGCGCAACCTGCCCAGGAGAATGGCGCCCATCTCTTCCAGGGTGCGCAGACCGCTGATCTCCCGAACCACCTGACAGGCGGCCACGGTCTGGCTGTGAGCCCGCTCCAGTTCGGAGGTCTGTTCTTCCAGGCGCCGGGTGTATTCCTCCTGGCGGCTGACCATGTGATTGAAGGAGGCCGCCAGGGCGGCGATTTCATCTTCGCCCTGGACGTCCACCCGGACATTCGCCTCGCCCCGGTCGAAAGCCTGCGTCGCCTTGACCAGGGCGGCCAGGGGCCGGGTGATGCGGCGCACAAAGAACAGGCTGCCGAACAGGGCGACCAGCAGAATGCCCAGGGTAAATAAGCCCATCTCCATCCACAACTGGTTGATCTGACGGCGATAAGTGCTTTCGGAATACCCCAGCCGCAGAACGCCGGCCTTGCCTCCGAAGATGGGCCAGGCGGCATCGAGATAGTATTCTCCCTTTTGAGAGACAATCTCCCGCAAGCGGGGCTGTTCTCCGGCCACGGTGCCGTTGGCGCCCAGCAATTCCCCGGGCACCCCGTGTTCGAAGGTATGGGCCAGAACCCGGCCGTCCCGGATAATCAGAATATAGCCCAACGTTGGGTTGCTCTGCATCTGCTGGTCCAGCAACCTTTGCAGGGCTACCAGGTCGTTGACGAGAATCTTGTCGGCCGCGTCCAGGGCAATGGCCTGGGCTGCATGCTCCACCTGCCCCACCATGGCTTTCCGCAGGGCCGCGCCGTATTGCCTGGTCACCAACAGGGCGATGATCATGCCGCTCATGATGACCAAGGTGCTGACCGCCAGCAGCAACTTCCTCTTCAGGCTTCTAAGGTGCATGGGGTTTCTCTTTCCGTCCCGTCACCTGCCGGTACATCTGTCTCAGGTTGTCATACCATTCTTCCCGGGGAGCGATGAACCGGTCAATCATCAGTTCCCTCAAGATCCTTTTCCCTTCCGGGTCCTGGTGCAGGGAAAACAGTATCTGCCGGATGCGTTCTTTCGCTTCGGCGGGGAGTTGCCGGGAGGCTACCAGCGGCGGGATGCCGAACTGTTCAGATTTTTTGATAATCCGGGTCTTGGAAGTAAAAGAGGGATTCTTCTCCTGATAAAACTCCCAGATCAACCCATCCACCGTGGCGCCGTCCACGAGATTTCTGGCCACCGCCAGGATGGAATTGTCATGGCTGTACGTGTAAACAATGCGGCTGAAGAACGTCTCCGGCCGCTCCTGCATCTGATCCAGCCAGTAGGTGGGCACCAGCTTGCCGGTGTTGGAATCGGGGTCGGTAAAGGCGAAGGTGCGCCCGCGCAAATCCTCCAGGCGCTGATGTGGGCTGTCTTTATTGACGATCAGGTAGGCTTGGTAGTAGTGGCTGCCATGAACCTCGGGCACGGCCAGGGACTCGAAGGCGGACCGCTCCTTCCTGGCCACATAGGGCCCCGAACAGATGAAGGCCAGGTCAATTTCCCCTCGCCGTAAGAGTTCATCAACCTCTCCGTAGGTCTTGCGTTGCACGAACTCCAGGTCCTGGTTCAACTTGCGGCCCAGGTAGGCCAAAAGCTGCCGGTAGAGATCGAAAGTCTCTTTGGGGGAGATCATGGCGGCCACAGCCACCCGCAAAGGAGGCGTGGGAGAGGCCCGTTCGCCCGGCCGGGCCACGGGGACGGTCTTGGAGAAGTCAACGACGACCTGATCGCTGTCACCGCTGCAGCCGATTATCATAACCAGAAGCGCCCAGAGGGGTGCCATGGTTATTTGCCTAAACCGCCGCGGGGTCAATGAGCCGACTCCCAGACTATAAGAATTGATTTCTGCACATATTATAATCGGTTATAGTCCTGGAGACAAGCTTCCTCATTTCATGTCACCATCCTCCTTGTGGCCGATGATCTCCAGACTCAGTCCCTAGGTAAGCAATTTTCGCCCTCCAGGATAAGACTCACCGGCCATCATAGGCAGGTGACGAGATTTCGCCGAACACCCGCATAATCAGGCGGGGGCGCTTCTCCGATGTGGTAACCAGGTTGATGACGCCGGCATAATTGCCCGCCTGCCCATGTTTGTTGCGCACCTCCACCACATAAATCCGGCCGGGTTGCTCCACCTTGATGGTCACGTCGATGAACTGGGGAATATTGGTCTTAAATTCTTTGATTTCCCAGGGACCGGGCAGATGGGAAATAAAGCGGACCTGGGCGCGCAGGTCGTCACCCGGCGAGCCCTGGAAGCGGACAATATGGCTGGGCTGGATTTCAATGAAAGGCTTGGCGTAGCCCTTCATAGTCAAAACCACCTGGGAGTTATCCGGATCGTTAAAAAACACCTTGGTCTTCTTGGCAAATTGGCGCAACACCGAGTACGGGGCGATGGTCAGGGTGATGCGGCCCACGCCGCCAGGGGGGATACGGCGGTCTGATTCGGTGGTGGTGCAGGCGCAATCGGAGTCAATATCTTTGATCTCCAGGACGGCGTCCCCCACATTTTTGATTTCAAAGGTGTGGGTCAGCTTCCGGTCTTCAAAAACCTCGCCGAAATCCTGGGTAGTTACCGGGACCTGGGCTTTAGGCCCGGCCAGGGCCAGGGTCGCCCAAGCGGCCACCAGCACCAATGCCATGCCGATCACCGGTCCGTAGGCCATTTTCTTTCTAAGCATCAGTTCTTTTCTCCTAATCCGCATCCAGAGAACGCCAGCCGAAGCTTTCCAGGTAGGCCTGAAGCTTCTCCCGCTTCTCCTGGTATTTTTCTTCCTTAAAGGGCAGACAGTCGTCCAGGAAAATTTCCCCCTCCCGCAGCGCCGCCGCATACGCCATGCAGGTGGCGTAGCCGCAGGCCTTGCAGTTTGTCATGGGCGTAAGTTTCAGGATTTCCATGACCTTGAGGCCCGCCTGGCCGGTGAAACGGGGTGTGATTTGCTCCCGGCGGGCGTAGATGTCGTTGATCTGGCCCTTGATCCACTCCAGCAGGGCCCGGGACTCGTCCATGTCCCTGGCCCCCCGGATGGCGATTTCCTGGGCGTGCAGGGTGATCCACTTGCCCGCCGACAGCTTCAGCAGCAGCACCTGGTTGCGCTGGTCGTAATCCCAGCCGCCCAGTTCCGCGTTAATGTAGGGCAAGGCAGGTGAGATATCGGCGTCAAAGGCGGCGATGCTGTGCAGAACCTCCTTGGTGGCGTCCATTTTGGGGCGGAAAATCTCAAACGTGCGTATTTCATCCAGCAGCATGGCGATCACCTGCGGCCGGCATTGCCGGCGACGTTATCGCGGACCGAAGAGAATCAGCCCGCCTCCCACCAGACAGAGAGATACGCCCGAGAGGTCCCAGGCGTCAGGCCGCTGGCCTTCCACCAGCCACAGCCAGACCAGAGAGGCCAGGATGTAAATGCCGCCGTAGGCGGCGTAGGCTCGGCCCGCCCGTTCCGTGTCAATTTTGGTCAACAGGAGGGCAAAGGCGATGAGGGACAGAATCCCGGGAACCAGCACCACTATGTTCTTCCCCTGGCGCAGCCAGACCCAGAAGGCAAAACAGCCGCCGATTTCGGCAAACGCGGCCAGGACATAGAAAATATAGGTTTTCAGGACAATCACTTGTTTTCCTTGACAGTTGTGACGATGGCCTTATCATCTCTGCTGGCCGAGGAATCCGTGTGGTCTTGGGGGATTTGGGGGGTTCCCCTGACGGTGCGGCGCCACAATCGCAGAGCTCCATCCCAAAAACGTCGGCCATACTGCCACAAGACGGTGAAGATTCCCCCCACTACCGCGGCCCCGCCGGCCCCCACCGGGCAACCCGGCGTGCCGCAGAAGACGCAGACCGAGGAGGAGGCATAGATGCCGAAAAAGGCCAGGAACCACAGCAGCCAGTTTCTCAGCCTGACCCACAGGGCCACTCCCCGGGTTGGCGGTTGTTGCGGCGAACCCGGCGGTGGGGCTGCCCCCACTTCGGCCTCCACCTGGCCGAGGCTAGGCCCACAACAGCCCGGATGGACACAGACATGGCCAGGTTCGCTCTTATCCATTTTGTGACACCGTATGTTTCCCTTCTATCTTCCACCTGACCGCCTCAGCCTTTCCCGCAGCAGAGGGATCATCTGCTCCCGCATTGAGTCCCGCACCTTCCGAAACACCATGAGGATGTCCTCTTCCGTGCCGCTGGCCCGGGCCGGGTCCGGGAAACCCACATGCATGATTTCCGTGTTGCCGGGGAAAATGGGGCACTCCTGGGATGCGCGGTCGCACACCGTGATCACCAGGTCAAAGTTTTCCCCGGCCAGTTCGTCCACGGATTTGGAGCGGTGTCCACTGATGTCGATGCCCAGCTCGTCCATCACCTGGATGGCCCGGGGATTCACCCGGCTGGGGCGCACCCCCGCGGAAAAAGCCTGGACCTGCCCGGCCAGATCGTGGTTCACCAGGCCTTCGGCCATCTGGCTGCGGCAGGCGTTTTCGGTGCAGAGAAACAGGACTTTGAACATGGATGGTTTATCCTCCAGGACCGGAGAAGGCGGCCCGGCCTAACCGATCATCTTCTTGATCTCCTCCACGGTCGGCACCTTGCCCACCACCTTTACTTCGCCGTCCACGACCAAAGCCGGGGTCATGAACACCCCGAAGGACATGATCTGGTTCAACTCCGTGACCTTTTCCACCTGCACGTCCCCGCCCACGGCCTGGGCCGCGTCCTGGGCCCGCTTGGCCAACTCGATGCATTTGGGGCACCCCGGCCCCAAAACCTGCACTTTTTTCATGATGTTCCTCCTCCTGATGGTTATTGGGGGGGGGGGGGGGGGGGGGGGGGGGGGGGGGCCGGCGCGCCCCGCCCACCACCCC
>CAZFWX010000130.1:0-7375 GCA_964522695.1 uncultured Desulfobacterales bacterium | reverse complement strand
TAAGGGATTGGGGGAGGGAGTGTGAGGGAGGGGGTAAGGGTCTGCGACCCTTAGCCCCCTCCCTCACTTTCATTTAAACAACGCCTCCGCCTTGGCGTATTGGCCGCCCACGTCCCGGCGCAGGTCCAGGCGGTTGCCCGCCTCATTTTCCCGGGGAATGACCCGGATCTTGCCCAGATCAAAGGCGGTGAGCAGCCGCTGGCGCAGGATTTCCGCAGCCGCGCCCCGTTTCTGGTCCGGCTTCACCGTGGCGTTGGCCACCAGGAAGGCCACCCGGGAGCCGTCGGATTTGAAGACGCCCTCGGGGGTGCAGTCCATGGCCGAGGGGATCACGGTGATCTTCTTTTTATCCAGATAATCGAAATCCATCTCCAGGGGCTCGCCCTTGGTGAGGGACCAGGGGTAGCCTTTCTGCTGCTTGGGGCCGCCAGGGCCGGTGACGAGAGCCATACAGAGGGAAATCTGGTCGGTGCGCACCTCGGGCGCCACCTCATGGAGACGGCCCTGGGCCATGGCCGTGATCAAGGCCCCCAGGTTGCGCAGGCGCTTGACCACAGGCTGGAACTCGGGCTCGCCGGGGCGCACGTTGATTTCGCAGACCCGGATGGCCGCAGGTTTCAGGTGGGCGTCCAGTGACACGAAGCAGCCGGGATAGAGGACCGCTGGCCGCAAAATGCCCTTCTCTCCCATGGCCTTGATCAAAGGGCGGGCGATGGTCTCTCCGGCCAGATCCAAAAGCTCCGGCGTTTCAAAGGGATGGGGGGAGATGGAGCCCATGCCGCCGGTGATGGGGTTGCTTAAGCCCGGCGGGCCGGGAAAACGCTCGGGGTAGTCCATGGCCGTGGGCAGAATCTGAAAATGGCCCTGCGCGTCGGCCAGGATGGTGAAGCTGATCTCCACCCCGGACATGCGGGCCTCGATCAACAGCGGCCACGGCCCCTTCTTGCCGCAGAGGCGGGCATAGTCCTCCCGGTAGTCGGCCAGGAGAACCTCGTACACCTCGGCCACTTCCCAGGCGTCCAGGATGATGCGCGCCCCCTTGCCGCCGGCGCTGTAGGGGTATTTTAGAACTGCGCCGCCGAATTGGTGGAGATATTCCAGGGCCGCGCCCAGCACCGCCCGGCGGTCCCGGGCGTCAGCCTCCCGCCAGTCCGGAGCCACCGGCACGCCCGCGTCCCGGCAAAAATGCTTGGCCGCGATCTTGTCGGCCTCCAGGAAGGCGCCCTGTGCCTCCAGACCGATGAGCCGCTCCCCGAAACCCTGGGCCGCCACCTGATCCACCAGGCCCTGGAAGATGAGGCCTTCGGGCATGATCAGGGCATAATCCAACGCGCCTTCCCGGAACGCGGCGGTGAGGGCCTGCGCGTAGGCCTCCACGCTGTTGTCGGGCACCTCCAGGAATTCCACAGGCCAGCGCCGTTCCCGGGCATAGGGGGCCATGGCCGGAGTCCCCCGCACCACCACCCCCTGATAGCGGCCGGGATACAATTCGCTGGTGGCCCGGCTGGTTTCCAGGGCCGCCAAAAAACTGCGGCCGTCGGTGCCCGCAAAGCCGATCCTGGTGGTTGGCATGGACGGTCCCCCTGACTGAACTTGAGCGAATTGCCCCCTTATATCATAAGACCGGCCCTTTGCCAGCAACTTTGCCGCCTTCCTCCTTGGCCACAGGCGCGGGGTGCATTATAATGAACCTTGGTGAACGTGGGGGACTTCTGGTCTGCGAAAATCTTGTAGAACAGCCGCCCCCGGCTGTATAGTGCTGGCGAGGGCGTCTGCTCCGCAACATTTTTGACTATACCCTGTCGCTTTAGGCAAACATGATGATGGCCCGAAAAAAAATGTGGGGCTTGACGGCCCTGGTGGCCGCGTCCCTGGTGTTCATGGCCTGGCTGGCCGGGCTGCTCCATTTCGGCAAGATCGCGCCGGGCACGGTGACCGAAAAGGCCCCGCCTCTCTCAGGCCGGGTGTTCACCGTGCAGGAAGTGGAACTTCCCCAGGAGCTCACCGTCCTGGGCAGCGTGGTTTCGCGCAGCCTCACCCAGGTGGCGGCCCAGGTCTCCGGCAAGGTGAGCCGCATCTGGGTGGAAGCAGGCTCGCGGGTGTTGGCGGGAGACCCCCTGGTGGCCTTAAAGGCCCCGGAGTTCGCGGCCAAGGTGAAGCAGGCCCAGGCCGCCGCAGCCCAGGCCCAGGCGCACCTGGCCCAGACGGCTGCCGACTATCGCCGCTATCTGCGCCTGGTCAAGGAAGGGGCGGTGAGCCCCCAGGAATTTCAGGCCATGGAGGCCCGGCACAAGTCGGCCCAGGCAGCCCTCACCCAGGCCCAGGCCCAGGTGCAGGAGGCCGGGACGTTTAAAGACTATACGCTCATCAAGGCGCCGCAGCAGGGCGTGGTGGCGGAACGGCGCGTGGCCGTGGGCGATGTGGCCCAGCCGGGGCAACCCCTGATCACGTTGTACGATCCGCAGCAGTTGCAGATCGAGGGCGAGGTCAACGACAGCCACCGGGACCTGGTCAAGGTGGGCCTGACGGTGCGGGCCAGCGTCCCCGCGGTGAATTACCAGGGGGAGCTCTCCTTGGCCGAAGTCTTTCCCATCAGCGCCGAGGGCAGCCGCACTTTCAGGGTGCGCACGGCCATGATCCGTGAGGCCGAAGTCGTCCCCGGCATGTTCGCCCGCCTGGAAATCCCTCTGGGCGCGTCCCGGGGCATCCTCATCCCCGCAGCCGCGGTGCGCCAGGTGGGGCAACTGGACCTGGTGGAGGCCGTGGTGGACGGCCGCGCCGTGCGCCGCCAGGTGAAACTGGGCCGGCAGATGGGGGACAAGGTGGAGGTTTTAGCGGGGCTGCAGGCCGGTGACCGAATATTATATTAATAACATTGATATAATTTTACATTTTACAAGGTAAGAATAAAGATTCTCCTCGTTCCCAAGCTCCGGCTTGGGAACGCCGTTGCCCGCCAAGCTCTGCTTGGCACAACCTGAATGAAGCGGCCTGACAAGGCCGGAGCGAAGCGGAGCTTCGCAGCCAATGGGGTTCCCAAGTAGAAGCTTGGGAACCAGAAAAATGCGCCCCCCTCACCCCCACCCTCTCCCCCCGGTGGGGGGAGAGGGAGCAAATAAGAACCTTTCCGAGACAGAAAATTTAACTCATAACCCCTATGGCTGACCAATCCCCCGACCTCCATCTCGGACTCACCGCCCGCCTGGTCAAGGTTTTCCTTCTTTCCAAGCTGCCCACCATCATCATTCTGGTGTGCCTGTTGGCCGGGGCCGCGGCCCTCATCTGGACCCCCCGGGAGGAAGACCCCCAGATCAAGGTGCCCATGGTGGACATCCTCATCCGCATGCCCGGCGCGGCGCCTGCGGAAGTGGAAAATCTGGTGGTCATCAACCTGGAGAAAAAGCTCTGGGAGATGGAGGGCCTGGAAGACCTCTACGCCCAGGCGGGCGACGGCTTTGCGGTGGTCACCGCCAAGTTCAAGGTGGGCGAGAACCTGGAGACCAGTCTCTTCAAGGTCTACAACAAAGTTTGGTCCAACGTGGACCAAGCGCCTTCCGGGGTGACGGGCTGGGTGGTCAAGCCCGCCAATATCAACGACGTGCCTATTGTCACCCTGACGCTGTATAGCGACACCGCCGGGGATTACGAACTGCGCCGGGTGGCGGACGAACTGCTGCACCGATTGCAGGCCATCCCGGACACGGCCCGCTCCTACGTGGTGGCCGGCCGCAAGCGCCAGGTGCGGGTGGTGGCGGACCCGGCCCGGCTGGCGGGCCATGGCCTGGATCTGGCCGCAATTGCCCAGGCCATTGAAGTAAGCAACGTCAATGTGCCCGCGGGCCGGTTTACCCGCCAGGACCGGGAATATCTGGTCGAGGCCGGGCCGTTTTTAAAATCCGCGAACGAAGTGGCCAACCTGCTGGTGGGCCTGAACCAGGGCAAGCCTGTGTATCTGAAGGACGTGGCCCAGGTCATCGACGGCCCGGAAGAGCCGGTGGAACTGAGCCGCATTGCCTTCGGCCCGGCCGGGGCTAAGGAAGCCGGGGCCAGCCGGGGGGAATATTACCCCGCGGTGACCATGGCCTTCGCCAAGCGCACCGGCACCAACGCGGTGACCGTGGCCGCGGGCCTGCTCAAGCAGGTGGAGGATCTGAAAAAAGACATCATCCCGGCCAACATCAAGGTCAAGGTCACCCGGGACTACGGCAAAAGCGCCAACGAAAAGGTCAACGAGCTCATCCGGGAGCTGCTCATCGCGGTCATCTCCATCACCGTGCTCCTCACCCTGTTTCTGGGCTGGCGGGAGGCCCTCATCGTCGCCCTGGCCGTGCCGCTGACCCTGGCCATCACTTTGACCGGCAACATGCTCTTCGGCTACACCATCAACCGGGTGACCCTCTTCGCCCTGATCCTGTCTCTCGGCCTGTTGGTGGACGACCCCATCATCGACGTGGAGAACATCCACCGCCATTTTCAGCTCCGGCTGCACCCGCCCCTGGAGGCCACGCTGGTGGCCGTGGACGAAGTGCGCAGTCCCACTATCCTGGCCACCTTCACGGTGATCATCAGCTTCCTGCCCATGTTCTTCGTCACCGGCATGATGGGGCCGTACATGGCGCCCATGCCCTTAAACGTGCCCCTGGCCATGCTCATGAGCCTGGCCATCGCCTTCACCGTCACTCCCTGGGCCACCTACCACATGCTGAAAAAGGAATACGGCAAGGAAGAGCACGCCTTTGTGCTGGAAGAGACCTGGGTCTACCGCATCTACACCGGCATCATGACGCCGCTCTTGGAACGCCGCGGTTTAAGCCGCCTGTTCCTGCTCATCGTGCTGGGGTTGTTCCTCATGTCGGTGCTGCTGCCCATTTGGGGGCTGGTGCCTCTGAAAATGCTGCCCTTTGACAACAAAAACGATTTTCTGGTAGTGGCGGACCTGCCCAACGACGCGCCTCTGGAGCGCACCCAGAATGCCTTGAAAGATTTGGGGAGCTATCTCACCACGGTGGCCGAGGTGGACAACGTGGTCACCTTCGCAGGGGTGGCCGCGCCCATCGACTTTAACGGCCTGGTGCGCCATTACTATCTCCTGCGGGGGCCGTGGGTGGGGCAGATCCGGGTCAATCTGGCGGACAAGGAGGAGCGTTCGGCCGATTCCCATGCCCTGAGTCTCAGGGTGCGGCCGGCTTTGGAGGAAATCGCCAGGAAGCACGGCATCCGCCTCAAGATCGTGGAAGTGCCGCCGGGGCCGCCGGACTTGCAGACTCTGGTGGCCGAAGTCTACGGACCGCCGGGCGCGCCTTACTCTTCTTTGTTAAAGGAAGCGGACCGGGTCAAGGAGTTTTTCCTGAAAACCAAAGGAGTGGTGGACGTGGACACTTCGGCCAACACCGATCAGCCCCGGCTCCGCTTTGTGGTGGATAGAAATAAGGCGGCCTTGAGCGGCTTAAGCCAGGCGCAGATCGCCCGGGGGCTGGCCCTGGCCCAGGCCGGGGAGACGGTGGGCCGGGTGCACGCAGACGCGGAACGGGAGCCGCTGAACATTTTCCTGCGCGGTCCCGAGGCCTGGCGGTCCTCCACCCTGAATCTGGGCCAGCTTTATTTTAAGACTCCCACAGGGGCCATGGCGCCTTTGCAGGAGTTGGGGCAGTTTCACCTGGACCAGGCCCCCCAGCCCATCATGCGCAAGAACCTGGAGCGCCTGGTCCTGGTCACGGGCAATACCGCGGGCCTTTCGCCGGTGAACGCCATCCTGGACCTGATGAGTGTCACCCAAAAGCACCCGCCGCCGCCCGGCTTCCGGGCGAATTTCGCCGGCGAAGGGGAATGGAAGGTGACGGTGGAGGTTTTCCGTGATTTGGGCATCGCCTTTGCCGGGGCGCTCATCGGCATCTATATCCTCCTGGTCCTGCAGACTGCCTCCTACACCATGCCGCTCGTCATCATGGTGGCCATTCCGCTCACCATGATCGGCGTCATGCCCGGCTTCGCCCTGCTGAATCTGCTGTTCTCCTGGCCGGTGGCGGGCTACGCCAATCCCATCTATTTCACCGCCACCGCCATGATCGGCATGATTGCGCTTGCTGGCATTGTGGTGCGCAACTCCATCATCCTCATCGACTTCATCCACCACCACCTGGACCGGGGCTACAGCCTGGAAGAGGCGGTGCTGCGTGCCGGCGCGGTGCGCTTCCGGCCCATTCTCCTTACCGCCCTCGCGGCCATGTTCGGCTCCTGGGTCATCACCCTGGACCCCATCTTCTCCGGCCTGGCCTGGTCCTTCATCTTCGGGCTGTTCGCCTCCACCGCCTTCTCCCTGGTGGTGGTGCCGGTGATCTACTACCGGCTGGCCTCCCGCCCTCAAGTAACCTCCGGCGCTAAGCCCTAAAGTTAACCCTCTTTATCTTAATGTTAAAAATTGCCGATCTAGACAAGTACTTGAAATTGTTGGTTTGCTATGTTAACCATAATTTATATTCCCTTTAAATGTTTAAGTTATTCGGTTTCTGTCAGGAGATTTCGCGACAACTCACCGATTACCTTCCTCGCCGCGAGATTAGCTGGTAGTTGACAAGGAGGTTGCCAGATGGACAAATTTCGCCCTGGAGTCACCGCCTGGCGGAGTTTCTGGATCATCGGTTTCGCTCTGATCAGCCTGGCGGTGGCAGGCGGGGGCCTGGCTTACTACCGTATGGAGCGGGACCACATCCGGCAGGAGAGATACCAGGACCTGGCAGCCATCGCCCAACTGAAGATCCAGCAAATCCAGGAGTGGCGCAAGGAACGGCTGGACGATGTCCTCCGCTTAACCCGCGGCCCCTTGTTGCGGGAGAGCTTGGTGAAATGGCTCAAGGACCCGACCAATCCGGACCTGCGGGAGAATTTGCTGGAGCGGTTCAGACTGGAGCAAACGGCTGAGGGTTACAACAATGTGCTTTTATTTGCCCCGGATGGCCGTCTTCTGTTGTCTCTAACGCCGGAAAAGGGTTCTCAGTCCCCGGGAGGGGAACAACTGGTGAAATCAGCCCTGGCCAGCCGCTGGGCGGTGATGGGCGATTTCTGCCGTCATCCCGGGGAAGACCTGATTCACCTGGACGTGGCCGCGCCCATCCTGGACCCCCAGGGCCGGCCCCTGGCGGTGGTAGTCTTGAGAACCAACCCTTATCAATACCTCTACCCCCTGATCCAGTCCTGGCCCACCCCCAGCCCCAGCGCCGAAACCCTCCTGGTGAAAAAGGACGGCCAGGACGTCTTGTACTTGAACGACCTGCGCCATCGGGACAAGACCGCCCTGTCGTTGCGGCAACCTCTGAGTAATGCCGAGATCCCGGCGGTGCAGGCGGTTCAGGGGAAAGAGGGCCTGTTTGACGGCCGG
>CAZFWX010000129.1:0-7395 GCA_964522695.1 uncultured Desulfobacterales bacterium | reverse complement strand
CCCACTGCTGGCGCTGCAAGCAGCCCATCATCTTCCGGGCCACGGAGCAGTGGTTCATTTCTCTGGAGGCCAACGACCTGCGCCGCCAGGCCCTGGCGGCCATCGACCGGGTGAGCTGGATTCCCCGCTGGGGCCGGGAGCGCATCTACCAGATGGTGGAACTTCGCCCGGACTGGTGCATCTCCCGGCAGCGGGCTTGGGGCGTGCCCATCGTCGCCTTCCATTGCCGGGCATGCGGCGAACTGCTCAAAAAGAAAGACGTCCTGGACAGCATCATCGCCCGCATGGGCCGGGAAGGGGCCGACTTCTGGTTTGCCAGCCCTGCGGCGGACCTTTTGCCTGCCGGCCTCACCTGCACGGCCTGCGGCGGCGGGGAGTTCACCAAGGAGACGGACATTCTGGACGTCTGGTTCGACTCCGGCGTGAGCTGGGCCGCGGTGCTGGAGCCCGACCCCAACTTGCGCTTTCCCGCGGATCTGTATCTCGAAGGCTCGGACCAGCATCGGGGCTGGTTCCACAGCAGTTTGCTCACCGCGGTGGGCAACCGGGGCCAGGCCCCCTACCGGGGCGTCCTCACCCACGGCTTCGTGGTGGACGGCGACGGCCGCAAGATGTCCAAATCCCTGGGGAACGTCATCTCCCCCCAGGAAGTCATGGAGGGCGCAGGCGCGGAGATTTTGCGCCTCTGGGTGGCTGCGGAAGACTACCGGGACGACGTGCGGGTCTCGGACACCATTTTAAAGCAACTGGCCGACGCCTACCGGCGCTTCCGCAACACCGCCCGCTTCATGCTGGGCAATCTGGCTGATTTCGACCCGGCCCGGCATTGGCTGCCGCCGTCGTCGCGGGAGGAACTGGACCGCCTGGCCCTGTCCTGGATGGCCCAGCTTATCGAGCGGGTCAAAAAGGGGTACCAGAACTACGAATTCCACCTGGTCTTCCACCGGCTGCACCAGTTCTGCGCCGTGGAGATGAGCGCCGTGTACCTGGACATCCTCAAGGACCGGCTCTATATCTCCGCAGCCGAGGGGACTCCCCGGCGCAGCGCCCAGTCCACCCTGTACGACCTCTTGCAGGACCTGGTGAGGCTTTTGGCCCCTATTCTCTCTTTCACTGCGGAAGAGGTGTGGGACTACCTGCCGGGCGCGGACAAGCCGGCCAGCGTGCACCTGGCCCCCTTCCCGGAGCCCGCGCCGGGCTTCCCGGACGAGGCGCTCCTGGCCAAGTACGATCTCATCTTCAAGGTGCGGGACGAAATCAACCGCCAGATGGACCTGGCCAAGAAAAGCAAGGTGGTGTCGTCGTCCCAGGAAGCCTTGGCCATCCTGGGGGTGCAGCCGCCGCCAGATGACGCTGCCTCGGCTGCCGGAGCCGGACTGGTGGAACAGTTGCGGGGATACGCCGCAGAAATCAAGACCGTGGCCCAGGTGGAGCACCTGAGAATCGTGGAGGGTCCGGCTGCGGCCGGGGTGAGTCCCGGCACCGCGCTCCCCTGGCTCACCGTGGCCATGGAAAAGGCCCCCGGGGCCAAGTGCGTGCGCTGCTGGTTCCACCGCCCCGGCGTGGGCGATGATCCCAACCACCCCCAGGTGTGCTCCCGCTGCCGGGAAATTTTAGGAGTCTAAAAGGCCCCATGTCCCGTAAACTGACGATCCTGCTGCCCATCCTCGTGGTGGGAGTGGCCCTGGACCAGCTCACCAAGGCTATAGTGGTGCGGTTCCTGGCCCTGGGAGCCCAAATCCCGGTCATCCAGGGCTTTTTCAACCTGGTGCACATCCGCAACCGGGGCGTGGCTTTTGGCCTCCTGGCCAACCTGGGCGTTCAGTACGCCTGGCTCTTTTTCGTCTTTACCACGTCATTGGTTCTGGTGGTGGTGGGTTTCCTCTGGTGGCGCCTGCCCCAGAGGGACTGGCCCGCCAACCTGGCGTACAGCCTCATCATGGCCGGGGCCCTGGGGAATTTCATTGACCGGGTGCGCCTGGGCGAAGTCATCGATTTCCTGGATTTCTATCTGGGCCGCTATCACTGGCCCGCCTTCAACGTGGCCGACTCCCTGGTCTGCCTGGGAGCCGCGTTTTTAGTTTACGTCATCTTCACGGAAGAAAAGGCTGACGATGTATCCCATCCTGTTTGAACTGGGGCCCCTGCGCATCTTTACCTACGGTTTCTTTCTGGCCTTGGGTTTTGTCACGGCCATTTTCCTCGCCGGCCGGGAGGCCCGGCGCCTGGGGATAAACCCGGCCCGCTTCTTCGACTTGTGTTTTCTCATCATTGTCGCATCACTGGTGGGTTCCCGGCTCCTCTATGTCATCCTGGAATATCAATACTTCTGGGAGAACCCCCTCCACGTCTTCTATCTCTGGCGGGGAGGCTTAATTTTTCACGGCGGTCTCATCGCCGCGGTCGTGATGGCCTTTTGGTTCATGCGCCGCCACGGTATGCCCTGGCGCCCCAGCTTCGACGCCCTGGCCGTGGGCATGCCTTTCGGCCAGGCCCTGGGCCGCATCGGCTGTTTTTTTGCGGGCTGCTGCTACGGCACTCCGGCCTCGCTCCCTTGGGCCGTGACCTTCACCCATCCCGAAACATTGTGTCCCATCAAGGAGCCCTTGCATCCCAGCCAGCTCTACGAGTCGGACCTGGCCCTGGGCATCTTCGGAGTGGTCTATTGGCTCAGAACCCGGAAACGCTATGACGGCCAGATCATTCTCACCTACTTTTTCCTGGCCGGCCTGGCGCGCTTCCTGGTGGAATTCGTGCGCCATCCCGGGGACTACCGCGGTCCGGTCTGGTTTGGCATGCCTTCCACCCAAATCACCGCCTTGGCCATCTTCCTGGTAAGCGGCGCCATTCTGGCCTGGCTCTGGCTCAGAAAGAAAGATGAGCAGCCTCCGTCCAGCCAGGCAGGAGGGGGGCCGGGAGCCTAGCTCCTCTCTCCCCGTACTTCGTCAATCAGTTGCGATAAGAGGATCATCCATGCATCTTCAGCGCTGGCTCACCGCCCTCATCGCCCTGCCCATCCTGCTGCTGATCCTGTTAAAAGGGGAGCGCGGCCTTTTCGTGCTGGTCCTCCTGGTGATAAGCGGCCTGGGGCAATGGGAGTTTTTGAGCATGCTCCAGGTGGAGGAGGAGCGGGTCCGGCGCTTCCTTTCCATCATTCTTGGCTCTCTGGTCCTCTTCAGTTTCTTCCCGGTCACCCGCTCCGGCTATTTCCCGCTCCTGGCCCTGACCCTGGCCCTTTTCTCATTTTTTGCATTTTATCTCATGAGTTACGGCCACATTGAAAACCTCATCCGGGACCTCTCCGTCAACGCCCTGGCCCTGCTCTACATCCCTTTTCTTTTGGGTCATCTGGTCTGGCTGCGGGACCTCCCCGACGGCCGTTGGTGGGTGTTGTGGCTGCTGGCAGTGATCTTTGCCGGGGACACCGGCGCCTTTTACATCGGGCGCACCCTGGGGAATACGAAGCTCTTTCCCACGGTGAGCCCCGGTAAGACCTGGGCCGGGACCCTGGGTGGCGCGGCGGCCAGCGTGGTGATGGGGGGCGCCGCGGGCTACTGGCTCATCCCGTATATTTCCTGGGTGGGTCTGGCAGTGATGGGGGGCGCTCTGGGCGTGGTGGGCATCCTGGGGGACCTGTTCGAGTCAATGCTCAAGCGCCGGGCCCAGGTCAAGGACGCGGGCCAGCTTCTCCCCGGCCACGGCGGCATGCTGGACCGCCTGGACAGCATTCTCTTCGCCGCACCGGTGGTGGTTTACGCCCGGCTGCTGTTTTGGAAGATGTAGGATTGGGAGAGAATTTGTGAGTTAGGGTGAGCGGAGTTGGTGGCGCAGGCTTTCCAGCCTGTGCACCTGCCGCCGATTGCCCTTAAAATACCTGTTTCCGGGTCATCTGTCTTGCCCCGAACCCTCCGGGTTCGGGAATCCTCTTGACAACCGGGAAATCGCCGCCATAATTAAACCCTGTGGGGATGTAGCTCAGCTGGAAGAGCGCCTGCTTCGCATGCAGGAGGTCAGGGGTTCAAATCCCCTCATCTCCACCATGAATTTCGGCCACTTCGGTGGCCTTTTCTTTTTCAGGGAGCAGCTCACTGCGGGGTTCACTGCGGGGTTTTTCTCAAAAACCTATCTCTTTTATGGCTTGAGAGCGGACATGGCTTTATGATGACAAAAGGTTAGGCGTTATCTCGAGAAAGGAGGGCCATCAAGAATCATGCGTGTACCTTTTAAGGCGGCAGCGCGTGGAAGCCAGCGGTGGATACAACTCGCGGTCAACGACCATGCTGCATTGTTGGATCGCGCCATCCGGGAGGCACTTGGCTTTAACGAGTCTGAGCCAATAACTTGGCTATCTCCGCTCCGAGAAGATGAGTACGCCGAGTATAGGGATAATAGCTTCCTTGAACGTCTCAATTTGAAGCTGCCGACACGCTCCCTCGAAGAATTTTGGCCCCGTAACGGCCCGCAATGGGATGCGCTTGGTCGAACGAATTCGGGTGACGTTCTCTTGATTGAGGCGAAGGCGAACCTTCTTGAACTCGTTTCTCCTGCCAGTCAGGCCTCGGATAAATCGAAATCCCTGATCCAGGCGAGTCTTCGAGAGGTTCAGGGTTTTCTTGGTGTAGAAGCTGACATCGATTGGACGGGTAAATTGTACCAGCTCGCCAACCGCATTGCCCATCTGTACTTGCTTCGGAAACTCAACAAAAAACAAGTATACCTGGTATTTGTCTATTTCATCGGCGACGAGGAGGTGGGGGGGCCAGGCTCAGTTTCGGAGTGGAAAGCGGCGCTTTCGGTCGCTAAAGGTGTGCTGGGGATCGGCAACCGTCACCGTCTTGGCAAATATATGGCCGATGTCTATATTGATGTGGCAAAACTTTCAGCCGGTGGGGTCCAGGATTAGGGAACCAGTCCCCTTGAGAAAGAAGAAGCGATCTCCTGACATTTATTTATTTACTTCAACAACTTCCTCTTTTCCCTGAAGATCTCCAAAGAGTATGGGTGTTTCCAGGCTTTCTGCCGCCTCTATGAGGCTTGAGTCCGGCCGGCGGAGATACTTCTCCGTGGTGCGGATGGACTTATGGCGGAGGTAGCGGGAGATGGTCCCCAGGGATTTTTTCTTCTCGTCCATCAGCCGGGTGGCCACGTGGTGACGGATGTCGTGGAAGCCGATGCACCGGACCCCGGCCCGTTGGCAAAGTCCCTGGATCAGCCGGCGCCGCTGGACGTAGGGTTTGCCGGTCTTGGGGTTGGGGAAGACCCATTCCGGGTGAGCCTTCTTTTTCCACAGGCTCCAGAGGGTGTCATAGAGTTCCGGCCCCATGTGAAGCAGGTCAAACTCCATGGACCCGTCTTTCCGCTTTCTGGTCCAAAGGCGGATGGTCTTGGCTGAGAAATTGATGTCATCCCACCTCAACCGGAAGATTTCCCCCACCCGGGCCATGGTGTGGTAAA
Organism: uncultured Desulfobacterales bacterium; assembly: GCA_964522695.1. GTDB lineage: Bacteria > Desulfobacterota > Desulfobaccia > Desulfobaccales > 0-14-0-80-60-11 > VGSQ01. The sequence goes on along the minus strand of CAZFWX010000129.1, from coordinate 1,941 downwards.
ACACGATGAAAAAGGGGCGGTCAGGTCCGGCGGCCAGACAGTCCGAAGCGTCTCCTTTCTCCGGCAGGCCGGGCAATTCCAGCACCTTAACGGAAGAGGCGATACCGTGGAGGTTCCGGGCTACCTGTTGGGCGTGCTGGCGGCCCACGTCATCATTGTCCGGCAGAATTACGACTCCCTTGCCTTTGAAATAGGCGTTGTACTTTGTCCGCCATTTCCCGGCACCCATGGGGTTGCAGGTGGTGGTGAGGCCTTGGGCTATGAGGTTGGTGACGTCTTTTTCGCCCTCAACGATCCAGACCTGATCGGCTTTGAGGAGCTCGGGGAGCCGATACGGCACCAAGCGGGTGCCTTTAACTGCATACTCCCAGTCCCCCTTCCCGTCCGGCCGCCTTAGATAGAACCTTTTCGGTTCAAACCGGCATGCCTGGAAGAGGAGGCGCCCATCTTCATCGAGATAGCTATAGGCTTTTAAGAGTTCCCCTTTTTGCCTGTTGGCCTGGGGCTTGGCTTTGGTCGGCCATAGATCGCGGTCTTGGAGGGCGGTAATCACTTCTTCCTGGGAACAGCCGGCATGGCAGTGAAACAGGATCTTGCCGTCGTCTCTCTCAGTTAGAGACAAGGACGGTGTTTCATCGTCATGGGCAGGGCAATGGCAATGCCAGCCTGCCGCTTTCTCAGAAGCGCAGACGCAGGTGGGGTCGCCGCACTGCAGACCCGTGGCGATGGTATCGACACGGGATTTTCCATTGTGACCATGGTGGGTGGTGGGATGGTCTGTTGAGAAGTTGTGGTTTCGCATAGTGAAATAGTCCTCGTTAATCAGCGGTATTGATGAGGTTTTGCGCCGCGAACCGATCCAGGTCTGCCTGGCGGAACAATACCCGGCGGCCGAGTTTGATGTGGGGAATTCGCCGTTCGCAGACCCATGTCCGTAGGGTGTGGATGGAAAGGCTGAGATACTGGGCTGCTTCTCGAACCGACAGGAGACGTGGTACTGATGTGGTCATGCGTAGATCCTCTTTCTTTATTGGGATTTGTATGGGGAACCTCAGGGGCTGCCCACCTGTTCGAGAATAATGCATAATAATTATAGTCAGTTACGGAAACTTATCCCTTTGGGGAAACATATTGGTGGAAATAAGGCCTACCAGAGGGGTTTACAGGCCAGTTAGGACATATCGTTGCCAACAGGTAATAATATAGAGATAAAAACGAATCTGTCGGAATCAGGGGCAAGACCATGATTCTCCAGGCATTTCCAGACCACAACCCTGCCTTTTGGCTCGCAGGATCAAGGGGCGTTTGGCCCTGATCTCTTGGTTTCAGCACCCCCTTGACCATGGCCACCCAACATGCTCCCTGGCTACCACCCGGACTGATCCGCCAACACTGCTCCCTTCTGGGGGCGAATTCCGAAGTGAAAACCCTGCCCAGGTTTTTTTCTGAATGACTTCGGGATGGCTATGCAAGGGAACTGGTTGGAATTGCTGGGACTTTTCTTAGAAGCTAATGTGAGAGCCGCTACCTTAAGCAGGGTGGAGGACTAAAATGAAAAGGTGCACCAGATTTTCCGCCAGGCTCAAGGGGAATGCAGGCTCTGAAGGGAGGAGGGAGTGCTTTCCACTATTTCTGAATTCGAGAAGAGATTTCTTTGCTTGGGTTCTTGGCCCATAAGATTTCTTATAAGTAAACTACACCCCTCGTCTTTGGCGACTCGTTTTATCAGCCTGGCTCAAAAATGGCAACTGAGAATCAATAGCATTTTGAAATCTACATAATGCAGTAGTAAATTCTGAATCACACAGAGGGAGACCTTTCCCCAAAACAACCTCACCACAATTTCAGCCACCCATCCCAGCCCCATTTGCTGCCCTTGCGGATGGCTGGAAAGCCGGACTCCGTGCAGGTTTTATGACTCTATGTGGGCTATGTTATTGC
>CAZFWX010000128.1:0-7531 GCA_964522695.1 uncultured Desulfobacterales bacterium | reverse complement strand
TGCGGGGGGCTGGAGGCGGTGCATGAAGTCTACGACATCCTGGGGACCAAGACGGTGTTCGTCAATGCCGCAGGGTGCCTGACCTTGCTCGCCACCTATCCCTTTACGCCCTTCCGGGGCTCCTGGCTCTATACCGCCATGGCTTCTGCGCCTGCGGGGGCCCAGGGGGTGCGGGACGCCCTGGACGTGCTCCTGGCCAAGGGCCGGATGGGGCCGGAAGAGGATCTTCAGGTGGTGGTCTTAAGCGGCGACGGCTCGGCCTACGGCATGGGGCTCTCCGCCACCTCCAGCGCCCTGGAGCGGGGTCTCGATTTTCTCTATCTGTGTTACGACAACGAGGGCTTCGGTAACACCGGCCAGCAATACTCCGAGGCCACGCCCCACGCGGCCCGCACGGCCACCAGCCTGGGCCGGGCGGGTTTTTCCGGCTATAAAAAGGACCTTTTCGCCATCTGGACGGCGCACCGGCCCGTGTACGCGGCCACCGCGGCGGCGGCCGAACCCCTGGACCTGACCCGCAAGATTCACAAGGCCAAGAATCTCAAAGGCCCGCGCCTGATCCTGACTCTGGCTCCCTGCCCGCCGGGGTGGGGCTTTGAGCCCCAGGCCTCGGTGGAAATCGGCAAATTGGCCGTCAAAACCGGCATCTGGCCCCTCAAGGAATACGTGGACGGCCAGGTGGTGCATACCAGGATTCCCCAGCCGCGGCTGCCGGTCACCGAATATCTCAAAACCCAGGGCCGCTTCGCCCACCTCTTCCAGCCTGAGATCAACGAAGCCCTCATCCGTGAGATCCAGGCCCGGGTGGACGCCTACTGGGCCCAGGTGGCTTGACCCTCCAAGGGCCTGATTCATTGACAATTTCTCAAGGAATGCTTAATTTTTACTTAGACTTCCCTTTCTCATTAGCATTTTTAAGGCGCGACAAAGGACGGAATGAAAAGAAAAAGCTCTGGCGCGGGGTGCCTTTCCGATCACTTGCTTTCATCTCTTGTGCGCTGTGGTAGTGATCTGCCGGAAAGATTATCGCCTTTTTCTTATACAAGCCCAATTTAGCCAATAAATAACAGTAAAGAGATGCTTCAATTTTATTCTGACAATTGATACATTTAAAAATGTCATGCGCCTTTAAGCCTTAAAGGTCACACAACATTAAAGAGTGAGATGCAGGAGGGAAAATGGCTCCCGCGATAAAACAGGAAAAACTCAGCATCGTTATGGGGATTCTCTGTTTTTTGCTGTTGAATTATCCTCTCTTGCATATCTTCAACCGGGATACTTTCTTTCTAGGAGCGCCGTTACTCTATGGCGCCATTTTCGTGGTCTGGTTTCTGGCAATCATGGGCCTCTATGCCATGAGCCGCCGCCTTGCTTCTCCTGGCGCACCGGGCAAAGGAGAGCCACAAGGCCATGATCAGTGAATGGTCCCTGGCCATCGCCGCGTTCGGCTACCTGCTGCTGCTCTTTGCCATCGCCTATTACGGGGACCGGCAACGGGCCCGGGGCAGGAGCATCATCGCCAATCCTTACATCTACGCCCTGTCCCTGGCGGTATACTGCTCGGCCTGGACTTTCTTTGGCAGCGTCGGCAAAGCCGCCACCTCCGGAGTGACCTTCCTCACCATCTATCTGGGGCCCACCATTATCGCCTTCACCTGGTGGTTCGGTCTGCGCAGGCTCCTGCGCATCTGCAAGGAAAACAACCTCACCACCATGTCGGATTTTCTGACGCTGCGCTACGGCAAGGGGGCCTTGTTGGGGGCCCTGGCCACTGTGGGCGTGCTTTTTGCCATCATCCCGTATATCGGCCTGCAGCTCAAGTCCATCTCCGACACCTTCAATGTCCTGGTATACGGGGAAATCACCCCGCCCCTGGCCATCCCCATCTATAAGGACACGGCCTTTTATGTGGCCCTCCTGCTGGCCATGTTCGGCATCCTGTTCGGCGCCCGCCACCTGGACCCCACCGAGCGCCACGAAGGCTTGGTGGCGGTGGTGGTGTTCGAGTCCCTCATCGAACTTCTGGCTTTCATCAGTCTGGGATTCCTGGTGACCTTCGTGCTTTTCTCGGGGTGGGGGGATATCTTCACGCGTATCCGCCAGAGTCCCGAGTTTCACCAGCTTCTGCTGATGAACACCGGACCCCAGAACAGTTATACCCTGTTTCTGGTGCTCACGCTGTTGGCCATGGGCGCCATCCACTTCCTGCCCCGCATGTTTCACATGGCGGTGGTGGAAAATATCGATGAGAGGCATCTGCTCACGGCCATCTGGCTGTTTCCCCTGTACCTGTTGTTGATGAACCTGTTTGTCATGCCCATCGCCTTTGGCGGGCTGCTGCTGGGCCTTCCCCCGGAGACGGCCGATACCTTTGTCCTGCGTATTCCTTTGCAAACCGGGCATCCCTATCTGGCCCTCTTGGTTTTTCTGGGTGGGCTGTCGGCCTCCACCGCCATGGTGGCCGTGGCCTCCATCGCCGTCACCACCATGCTCTTAAACAGCCTGGTGATGCCCCTGGCCATCCGGCTCAAGCTGCAGGACCGGATCACCTCTCATCTTTTGACCATCAAGCGGCTGGGCATCCTGGTACTGATCCTGCTGGGATATTTCGGCTACAACCTGGTCTTTCCCACAGTGATGCTGGTGGATATCGGGCTTATCGCCTTTTGCGGGGTAATGCAGCTGGCGCCGGCCATGATCGGGGCCCTGTACTGGCGGGAGGCCACCCGGTGGGGCGCCATGGCAGGGCTGATGGCGGGTTTCTTTTTCTGGGCCTACACCCTGGTTTTTCCCTACCTCATTGAGGCTGGCTGGTTTCCTGACAGCATTCTCTCGGCGGGCCCCCTGGGCCTGGCCTTTCTCAAGCCCACCGCTTTCCTGGGACTGACCGGCCTGGACCGGCTCTCCCATGCTTTCTTCTGGTCCATGCTGTTCAATGTCGGCGCCTTTGTCACCAGTTCCTTATGCACGGCGCCCAGTCCCGTGGAAGAGGAGCAGGCCCGGCGCTTTGTGGGGGTGTTTGAGCGGGAGCAGGAACTCCCCATGGATAAACGCTTCACCTCTTTTCCCACCCTGGCCCAGGTGTCGGAATTCATGGAAAAGATTATCGGCCCCCGCAAGGCCAAGGCGGCGCGGCGGACCTTTCTGCATGAGGTGAAGGTCCCCGAGGTCCAGTGGGGGGACCGGGAGAAACTCCAATTGGCCGGTTTTGTGGAACGTACCATTGCCGGCTCCATCGGTCCGGCTGCAGCCCGGGTGCTGGTGGAGGGCTATCTCTCGTCGCTGGGTTCCAAGATGGAGGATGTGTTCGATCTTTTCGGACGCATCTCCAGTTCTCTCGAAGAAAGCGAGCAGCAGTTAAAAAAACGGGTGAGCGAGTTGTCGGTGCTCTATGAAGCGGCCCAGCGTCTGGCTTCTTCGCGAAATTTCCCGGAAATCCTGGATGGGGTGCTGGGAGTGCTGGTGGAGAAACTGGACGTGGAGAAATGCGCGGTGCGGCTCCTGGATGAAGATGGCCTCCTGCATATGAAAGCCTTCCGGGGCCTGCCCCCCGAGGCCCGGGGGGCGGTGGAAAAGCCTGACACCGCCTCGCTCCTGGGGGAATGCCTGTCCACCTCCCGGGTGATTTCCGTGCCCGATTCCAGCGTCGTGGCGCATCGCCTCCAGGGGCTGGCCGCCGATGAGGCCCTGACGTCCCTGGTGCTGGCCCCCATCACCGCAGAAACCCTGACCCTGGGGGTCTTGACCGCGGCCAGCAGTCAGAAGGGATTCTTTAGCAAAGAACATATGCAGTTCTTCCAATCGCTGGCCGGGCACCTGGGGTTGGCGGTGCGCACGGCCAACATGGAAGAGGCCTTGCGCCTGGATGAATCGCGCCTGGAGGCCGTCTGGCAGCTCAGCCAGATGACCAGGGCCTCGCTCCAGGAGATCACCAATTTCGCCCTGGAGGAGGGAGTCCGGCTCACCCGCAGCAAGATCGGCTACCTGGCTTTCATGAACGAGGACGAAACGGTTCTCACCATGCAGGCCTGGTCCAAGGGCGCCATGGGGGAGTGCGCCGTGGCGGATAAAACCTTTGTCTATCCGGTGGAAACCACCGGACTTTGGGGCGAGGCCGTGCGCCAGCGGCGCCCCATTATCACCAATGATTATGGCGCGCCCAATCCCCATAAGAAAGGCTACCCGCCGGGCCACGTGCATATCCGGCGGCATATGAATATTCCCCTTTTTGACGGGGATCGCATCGTCGCGGTGGCCGGCGTGGGCAACAAGGAAGAGGACTATGATGACTCAGACGTGCGTCAACTGACGTTATTGATGCATGCCATGTTGTGGCAGATCAAGCGTCAGCAGGCCGAGAAGGCCCTGGCCGCCGAAGTGGAGCGGGGCGTCTACTTTCAGAAGCTGTTGATCCATACCTGTATGGATGGCATCGTGGCCAATGATGTGGAAGGCACCATTCGCACTTTTAACGAAACCGCGGCCCAAATTCTGGGCTATGAGCCGGAAGAAGTGCTGGGCGTCATGAATATCCGGGACGTGTACGCCCCTGGCATGGCCCAGGAGATCAGTCAGAAAATTCATGAACATGCCCACGGCGGCGCGGGCATCCTGGAGAATTATGAAACCTTGATGCGGCATAAGGACGGCTCCCTGGTGCCCATCTGGCTGTCTGCCCGGGTGCTGTACGAAGGCGACCGGGAAATCGGCATGATCGGCCATTTCAAGGACCTGCGGGAACGCAAGCGCATGGAGGAGGAACTGCTGCGCACGGAGCGCCTGGCCGTCCTGGGGAAGATGGCGGCCCACATCAGCCATGAAATCAAAAATCCCCTGATGTTCATCGGCGGCTTTGCCCGCCAGATTTTGAAGGATCAGGCCGCGGATCCCATCAAGACCCGGGAGAAGCTGCAAATTATTGTGGATGAAGTGCGCCGTCTGGAAGATTTCCTGGTGGAGGTGGGCAGTTATGCCAAATTTTCCGAGCCCCAAAAGCAGGCCGGGAACCTGAACGACCTGGTCCGGGAGACCTGCCAGCGCCTGGAGCCCAGCCTGCGGGAAGGCGAGATCGACCTGGTTCTGGAGCTTGACCCGGCGCTGCCTGATACCCGGTTCGATCCGGTGCACCTGCGGCAGGTCATCCTGAACCTTGCCAAAAACGGCATCGAGGCCATGAGCCCTGGCGGCGTCCTAACGGTGAGCACCGGTCAACAGGATGGGAAAATTTTTGTGCAAATCAATGATACGGGCTCAGGCATTCCTCCGGAGGTGCGGGAGAAAATCTTCCAGCCCTTCTTTTCTTCCAAGCCCAAGGGCAGCGGCCTGGGTCTGGCCATCTCCCAGAAGATTGTCCAGGCCCACCAAGGCGAAATCGCCATCGACAGCGAAGTGAACCGGGGCACCACGATAACCATCCTTTTTCCGGTGGAATCTTAGCGGGCTGCAATCTGGCGGGATGCGGCCGGAATGGCGGAAAAAACCTTTGCCGGAAAACAGTTCAATGGCAATCTATAGTTGTTGATTATATAAATGGAGGCTTTCCTAACCTAAAATTCATCTCTCCTCCCCAATTTCCACCTCCCCGGTGAGAGGGCAAGCTCATGAACACACACAACAGTCTGTTCATCCTGGCCCTGGCAGCCCTGGCTTTCCTGGGCTGCGCGAACGCGCCATCGACGTCAAGGCCCTGAAAGCCAAGTCCAAAGAATACGTCGGCTCAGACACCTGTAAACTTTGCCACCTGGAGGAAGTCCTGGCGGCCGGGCCGCCCCGCCGTTTTTCTTCCCTCCCCGATCTCATATTTCCTTGACTCACGGGCCAGAAATGCTTAAGAATTCAGCGTCTGCCAGGGGCAGGCCTCAGGGCGACGGACTGTCATGCAATTTTTCGGCCACGGTTCCGCATCTCTATGACTATTTACCGGAGGATTCAGGATTTCATGGATATCAAGAAATATTGGCTGGTTGCATTTTTCCTGGGAAGTATGCTTGTCGTCCCGCCGGTGTGGTTTCCAGCAACGCCAGCGTGGGCTCAAACGTCAGACCCTGTCTGCACCATCGTCAACAACTCCGGCTATCCGGACAATCAGGTCTATATCTCGTTTATCGGCAAGGTGAGCGGTGTTTATCATCGCCTGGTTTGGAACACCGGGGCCTTTGTGCAGTGCCTGGAAACCGACAACACCCTCACCGTGGAGGGCCAAGCCGATAAATATTGCGAGTATTACACCACCCTGGACAAAATCAAAAAACCCGATGGCAAATATACGTTTACCGTCCCCAAAAACGATGGCGGCAGGCTCTGGATTTCTTTTGCGAATCCCGTCTATTTCCACATCAACACCGGCGGCGGACTGCGGGAGCCCAGCACCGATAACTCCGCGGACCCCAACTATCAGACTCAGTTCGACAAGTTCGAGATCACCTATGACAGCTTTGGGGTGACGGCCAACACCACCTGCGTCGATTTCTATTGCCTGCCCCTGATGTTCGAAATGAAAAACGGCAGCACGTCATTGGGCAAGCTGGGTTTGAACCGCACCCAGCAAGCGGTGGTCCAGGCTCTCGCAGCCGGTGTCCAGACCTACCAGATGGTAACTCCCTACCGGGTTCTCTCTCCCATGACCCTCAACCCCGGGGTTACCTTTCCCAATGACTACTTCAACAACTACGTCAATTATTGCTGGGATTACTACACCACCCATACGCTCACTCTGACTGTCAAAGGATACATGTTTACCGGGACAGTGACGGGGGATGTGTTGTCCCTGGCCAATGCCAGTTTAGCAGAGACTCACACCATCAGCCGACCCTCCAGCCGGCAGGTGATTGACTGCACCGGCGCTGGCGTCTTTGATCCCGCAGGCACCGGGGATTTCAATGCCCGGGACGGCCAGATCAAGGATCAGGTCAACATGGCCCTGAACCGGTCGGTGATGCATCTGTCTGACTGGACCATCGAAACCAATTTTTATAAGCAAAACGGTCTCACCGACGCCCAATATCGTCCCAACATCTATGCGAAAATCCTCCACAGCCTGGGCATCGATCGCAAAATCTACGCCTTTCCCATGGATGAGATGGGCTGGGCCAGCAAACTGGAGCAGCAGCCGGCCACGGACATCATCCTGACCATCAACCTGTGCAAAGGCGGAGGGAGCATTCCTTCGACCAATGTCCTGCTGCTGAGCGAATGACGACTCGACGGAGGAGTAATGGCAGGACTCCTGCCATTGACGGCCGGAAGAGCCGGGGCTGCGGCTTTTCCGGCCTTCTCGTGAGAGGGGAAAGGAAAGGAGGGCGGGGCCAGGGGTATCTTCCTCTGGCCTCCCCTGATACTATTTTGCAGTCAAAAAATGGCGCAGGCTTGCCAGCCTGCGCCGGCGCAGTGCTTAGACTGCGGCCACAATATCAGAACTTCCTCACTTCTTCTCGCACGCCTCGCAGACCCCCACCTCGCCCGGCCCCGGGGCGCAGATGTCTCCTTCAAAGCAGGTCTTGGAAAAGTCGCTCTCCAGGGCTACGGGATAATC
>CAZFWX010000127.1:0-7656 GCA_964522695.1 uncultured Desulfobacterales bacterium | reverse complement strand
GGACCCTGGACCGGACCGCTCCCTCCATCTCCGACGAGGCCATGAAGGTCCTCACCGAGCACGATTGGTCCGGGAACGTCCGGGAGCTGGAGAACGCCCTCACCCGGGCCCTGGTGGTGGCCACGGGAGGGGTGATCGATTCCCGCCACCTGGACCTGGCCGGTGCCCCTCCGCCCGAAGATACCGACGATGCCCCGCGGAATGCGGGTTTTTTGTTGTGGGGGAGGGGGCTAAGGGGCGAGCCCCTTACCCCCTCCCCCACGCCCCCTCCCCCAATCCCGTAGAGAGGTTAGGGGGGATTTAATCCATTCCTTCCCGGGCATACTCCCCGGCCAGGGCGAAGTAGGCCCGGGCCGCCTCCCGGGCCTGGCGCCGGGCCTCGGGCGGCACCTCAGGTTCCCGGGCGGCCAGGGCGTTGATCTTGCCCCGCACGCAGGCCCGGTAGCATTTGTAAAAATTGAGCACGGCGAGAATGTCCGGATCCCCCGAAGCCTCAGCGAAGCGCCGCACGAAATGGCGGCTGCATTCCCGCAAGCCATGGAAGTCCAGGTCCATGGCCAGAAAATCGATATCCGCCGCCACATCACCATAGCGGAAGCGGGGGTTAAATTCAATGCAGTCGAAGATGTAAATCCCGTCGGCCAGGCAGATGTTGCGCATGTGCAGATCGCCGTGGCAGTCCCGGATGCGCCCCTGGGCGATGCGCCGGCGCAGCAGGCTGCGGTGGCTGATGAGGAAGGCCCGGGCGTAATCCCGGATTTCCTCAAAGAGTTCCCGGGACAGCAAATCTTCGGCCAAAGGTTCGATGCTGGCGAAATTTTCTTCCTGGTTATAGGCGATGACTGCGGGTTCGCCGTATTTGTTGATACTCGGGCCGGTGGCGGCGCTCGCGTAAAACGGCGCCAGACGGTCCACCAGGCGGTCCAGGTGCGCGGTGGTGAGTTCGCCCCGGCCGGCCACCTCGTCCATCATGCGCTCCTGGGGCAGACGCACCATCTGCAAAAGATAATCTACGGGATGCCCCGGGCCCCCCACCCGCACCCGGCCATGGGCCGCCGTCACCGGCAGCACGGCCAGATAGATATCCGGACAGAGGCGCCGGTTCAGCACCAGCTCCTGCTCCAGGTAGTGGTGGCGGCGCCGCAGGGTGGTGAAATCGCAGAACCCCAGGTTCACCGGCTTTTTGAGCTTATAGGCGCGGCGGTCCGTGAGGAAGACCCAGGAGATGTGGGTCTGCACCAGGTCCACCCGGGTCGTTTCCTCCGGATAGGCCGCGGGGTCTAAGAGGCCGGCCACCAAATCCATTTGAATAGTATACAGATTTGCGCCCGGGGGGGAAAGGGCGGGGGAGGGACTGAGGGGGGGTAGAGGAGGGGAGAACCGCGCCGTCTCAACTCCCCTGCCAGTCGGCCCATGAGGGCAGCCAAAGGCTTCTGAGAGAGAAACGCCTTTTCATCCCCCTAAGTCTTCTCTTGGGAAAGAGGGACTTAAGGAATTATGAAAGCTTATGGGCCGATCCTGTTTCTCCCCCCTTTTCTACAGGGGGAAGGGGAGGATTATGAGAATTCACGCCCTGGCGTCATGATTCTGCATCGAGAGTTTTCCAGACGCAACTCACCGGTACCACGGCGGCAGCAAGGCGGGCTCCGGGGCCAGGACCGTGAGGTCGGTGAGCGTCTTTTCCGCGTCCTGGCCCAGAAGCAGGCGCAGCAGGGACATGCCCTTCCTTTCCGGGACCACGGTTCTCACCTTGCCTTTGATGCCCCCCAGGCGGCCGGCCCGCACCACGGCGTCTTCGTAGTTCCCCAGTTCGTCCACCAGCCCCAGGCTCTTAGCCTCCTCGCCGGTGACGACGCTGCCGTCGGCCAGGGCCCGCACCTTGTCCTCGGGCAGTTTCCGGTTCCGGGCCACGTCTTTGATGAACTGGGTGTGGATGCTATCCAGCAGGCTTTGCAGGGAGGCCCGTTCCTGGGGAGTCATGCCGTGGAAGGGGGAGCCGATGTCCTTCAGGGCGCCGGCCTGCAGGGTCTGTACGTCCACCCCCAGCTTTTTGGCCAACTGTTCCACATTGGGGAGGCGCAGGATGACGCCGATGCTGCCCGTGGTGGTGCCGGGACTGGCCATGATGAGATCTGCGGCGCAGGAGGCGTAGTAGCCGCCGGATGCGGCCACCGTGCCGTAAGAGGCCACCACTTTCTTGATTTTCCGGACCTTTTCCACTTCCCGCATGATCTCCTGGGACGGGGCCACTGCGCCGCCGGGGGAATTGACTCTCAGCACGATGGCCTTGACGCGGCTGTTTTCCCTGAACTTCTTCAAGTCCGCGAGGACGGAACGGGACTCGGTGATGGTCCCGGTGATTTCGATCACCCCCACCTTTTCGCTGATATCAAAGAGGCTGGTAAGCTGGTCTTCGCAGCCCATGAGCATGAGACAGCAGCTCAGCAGGGCTGCGAGGGCCCGGGCAGGACGGCGTCCAGATGGGGGGTGGGGCGGCATGGTGCAGGTCCTTATTCCTTTCCCTGTTTCTCCTCCAGGGTTTCCCGCAGGATTTCCCCCAGACTGGTGGTGGCTTCCGAGGAACCTTTCATGTAGTCGCGGTAGTTGCGCTGTTCCTCGTCCGTCTCCAGGCGCCTGATGCTCAGGCCGATGCGGCGCTCGTGGGGCGAGCTGTGGATCACTTTGGCCCGGATCAGGTCCCCCACCTTGAGCGCGGCCATCTTCTGCTTGTCGCGGCTCAGTTCCGAGATATGCACCAAGCCCTCGATGCCCTCGGCAATCTCCACAAACAGGCCGAAGTCGGTGATGTTGGTGATGGGGCCGGTGACGATGGAATTGACCGGGAATTCATGATCGATGGTCTGCCAGGGATTGGGGTTCAGTTCCTTGATGCTCAGGGAGAACCGTTCGTTTTCTTTGTCGATCTGCAGCACCTTGGCCTGCACCACCTGGCCCTTCTTAAAAATCTCCGAGGGGTGCTTGAAGCGCTTGGTCCAGGAGATGTCGGAAATGTGCACCAGGCCGTCGATGCCTTCGTCGATGCCGATGAAGATGCCGAAGTCGGTGATGTTCTTGATCTTGCCTTCAATCACCGAGCCCACCGGGTATTTCTCGCCGATGACTTCCCAGGGGTTGGGCTCCACCTGGCGCAGGCTCAGGGAAATGCGCTTGCGCTGGGGGTCCAGTTCCAGGACCACCGTCTCCACCACGTCGCCCACGTTGAGCACCTGGTTGGGGTGGCGGATCTTCCGGGTCCAGGACATCTCGGAGATGTGGATGAGGCCTTCCACGCCGGGCTCCAACTCGATGAAGGAGCCGTAGTCCGTAAGGCTCACCACCTTGCCGGTGACGCGCAGGCCCACGGGATAGCGCTCCATCACCGTGGTCCAGGGGTCATCGGTCATCTGCTTGAGGCCCAGGGAGATGCGTTCCTTTTCCCGGTCGAAGCTCAGCACCTTGACGTTGATAACGTCGCCCACCTTGAAGAGGTCGCCGGGATGGCGGATGCGCCCGTAGGACAGATCGGTGATGTGCAACAGACCGTCCAAACCGCCCAGGTCCACGAAGATGCCGTAGTCGGTGATGTTCTTGACCGCGCCTTCCACCACCTTGCCTTCCTCCAGGGTGGCGAGCAAAGTGGCCTTGGCCTCGTTTTTGGCCTTTTCCAGCAGGGTGCGGCGGGACAGGACCACGTTGCGGCGCTTGCGGTTAAATTTCAGGACGTTGAAGGTGAGGCGCTGGCCGATGAGGTTGTCGGTGTTGCGCATGGGCACCAGGTCCACCTGGGAGCCGGGGAGAAAGGCCAGGATGCCCCCCATGTCCACGGACAACCCGCCCTTGACCTTGGCGGTGACCAGGCCCTCAACGACACCGTTGTTGTGGTAGGCGTAACTGATCTCCTCCCAGATCTTGATGCGGGAGGCTTTATTCTTGGAGAGCATCAGGGGGCCTTCTTCGTCGTCCCGGCTCTCCAGCAGGGCTTCCACCTGGTCGCCCACCTGGGCCGTGATCTCCCCTTCCGGAGTGGTAAACTCGTGGATGGGGATCTGCCCCTCGCTCTTATAGCCTATGTCCACCATGACGAAGTCTTTGGTGATGGAGACGATGCGGCCTTTGACCACCTCTCCTTCCTGCACCCTTCGCAGGCTCTCTTCATAGAGTTCGGACATCTGCTGCTCGTCCGAATCCTCCATGGCGGCCTCCATGGCGAACGGGCCGGTGTCAGCAGAGGTGTCGCGCTCAGCGCCGGCAGCGGCGCTCTCCGGCTCCGCCCCCGGGGTTGTGTTGTGCTCTCCCTCGCGGGAGTCTTGTTGGTTGAGTTCGTTGCGTTCCATGCCGTCCATGAACAATGTTCCCCCTTACACAGGTTTCCCGAATATTTTCTTTTGATTATTGCAAATCGCCATCCAGGATAGCCCGGATGCGGTATAAACATGCTGCCAGGACCTGATCGGCGTCCAGGTCCGAGGTGTCGATCACCGTGGCGCCGGCCGGGATGGCGAGGGGCGATGCGGACCGGGTTTCATCCTGGCGGTCCCGCCGGGCCAGTTCGGACTTGACCCCCTCCAGGGCCGGAGCGCCGCCTTGCGTCTGCCATTCCCGGCGGCGCCGGGCGGCCCGCACGTCCAGGCGGGCGTCCAGGTAGAACTTGACCTCGGCCTGGGGAAAGACCGCCTCGCCCAGGTCCCGGCCTTCGGCCACCACCCCGCCGTCCTTGGCCAGTTCCCGCAGCTGGCGGTTGACCCACTCCCTGACCTGCGGCCGGGCGGCCACCAGCGACGAGGCCTGGCTGGTCTCCGGGGTGCGCAACTCGGACGTGAGTTCCCGGCCGTTCACAAAAACCCGGAAACCCCGGGCGCCGGCCTCCACCCGGGGCTCAAAGGCTCCGAGAAAGGCCTCCAGGGCCTGGGGGTCGGCCACGTCCACGTCCGCCTGGCCGGACTGCCAGGCTACGGCCCGGTAAAGGGCGCCGCTGTCCAGGTAAAGATATCCCAGGGTCTGGGCCAGGCGTCGGCCCAAGGTGCTTTTGCCGGATCCGGCCGGCCCGTCGATGGTGATGATAGCCCGCCGCTTCACGAACGCTTGAGCAACCCCATGACCTTTTCCAGTGCGCCCAAAAACCGCTCGTTTTCCCCGGGGAGACCCACGTTGACCCGGATGTGCCGGGGAAAGCCGTAGACCTCCATGGCCCGGATGATAACCCCTTCCCTGAGCATGGCCTGATAGACGTCCCGGCCGGACACCCCAACCTCAATGAGGATGTAGTTGGCCTGGCTGGGCACGTAGGGCAGACCCAGGCGTTCCAGACCCCGGTAGAGGAAGTCCCGGCCGGACAGCACCAGTTCCCGGGTGCGCGCCAAAAACTCCCGGTCCTGCAGGGCCGCCCGGGCGCCCGCCTGGGCCAGGCGGTTGACGTTGAAGGGCAGGCGCAGCCGGTTGAGATAGTCCAACAGCTCGCTGGGGCCGTAGCCGTACCCCACCCGGAGGCCGGCCAGGCCGTAGGCCTTGGAAAAGGTGCGCAGCCCCACCAGGGGGCGGTCTTCGGTCAAGTAGTCCAATCCCTGGGGCACGCCGGGGTCATCGGCGAAATCGATATAGGCTTCGTCCAGCACCACCGTGACGTCGGCCGGTAAAGAAGCCAGGAAGTCTTCCCATTCCTGCCGGGAAAAGGCGGTGCCCGTGGGATTGTTGGGGTTGTTGAGCAGGATGAGCCGGGTTTTGGGGGTGACGGCCCGGGCCACGGCGGCGAGATCCACCCGCATGCCATTGAGCGCCACCGGCGCAAATTCCCCGCCCACGGCCTGGGTGAGGAGACCGTACATCAGGAAGGTGTGGTTGGTGCTCACCACCTGGCCTCCGGCCGGCACCAGGGCCCGCACCAGCAGGTCCAGAATTTCGTCGGAGCCGTTGCCGAAGATGAGCTGCGAGGGTTTGACGCCCAGGTGGCGGCTTAAGTCCTCTTTGAGATAATAGGCGTGGCTGTCGGGATAGCGGTGCAGGGTGGCCAATTCAGCCTGAATAGCGGCCAGGGCCAGGGGCGAGGGCCCCAGGGGGTTCTCGTTGGAAGCCAGTTTGATGGCGTCGCTCACCCCCATTTCGCGGGCCAGCTCCTCCAGGGGCTTGCCCGCCTGGTAGGGGGTGATGGCGGCCAGGTGCGACTGCACCAGCGCGGCTATCTGCGAATATGGTGGCATCGGCGACCCCCCGGACTGCACGGGAGCCTGAATTGATGGTGTTGCCGAAGGAGACGTGGGATCGGGTTTGGAGTGCGAGGATGTGAGTGTCAAAGTCCAGGGCGCCGTCCACCAGAGGCAGCCGGAAATGGTGGAGGCACTCCTTTATTTAGTTATCTGAGCAAGTTAACCAGTAACCGCGGGGAATCGTCAACCCGGCCCGGACCTGCCGCCGCCTGCAATAAAGCAATATAGCCTAAAGCCCCCCGGAAATCAAGTCTTTTCGCGGTCCGTGGGGAGTATCAGGGTCAGCCGTCCCGGCGCCTGCCGGAGAGCCTGGACGTTGACGCCTTTGGGGATTCCTGCTAAGGTGGGGCTGCTGTTTCCTCCCCCTGGATGGGGGAGGGTTAGGGTGGGGGTGGATATTTTTCGATTTTGGGTAACTGGTTGGTTTATCTATCCCCCCTCCCCCAGCCCCCTTACGCCGTGGGGAGGGGGTTATAAAACCAGGCTCCCGCAAGCCGTAACGGATGACGCTGACCCAATCCCCTTGAAAAAAGGGGGACAGATGTATTGTTATTCATACTCCCGCCCGAGGAGCAGGCCCCATGCTCTATGCCGACCTCTACATCGACCGCATTGATCTGGCCCGCTACCTGACGGCCGCCCAAGCTGCGGCGGCCGGGGCCAGGGACGCCGCCGACCTGGCGGCCCGGCTCAAATCCGGGGAACTGCCCCTGGCTTCTTGCCCCGGGCTGCCGCCCGCCAAACGTTATGCCCTGTCTTTAGCCCTCCGGGCCAAAGAGGTCTTAAGCCCGGTGCAGTCCCTGGAACTGCCCCGGCCCATGCCCACCGACCTCTACGAAATCAACGAGTCGGGCCCCGACGCCCCGGTTCTGGTCACCGGCAACAGCGAGTACACCCTCACCGTGATCACGGGGCTCTTGGCCCTCACCGTCAGCCCCCTGTTCCTCCTGGTGGTGGACTGCCGGGGCGACACCGTGGACATGTCCATGATCTACCGCAGCTTCACCCCCCAGCGCCTGGACCAGGGGTTAAGCGCCCATAATGTGGCCGGCCGGGTGCAGCACCGCACGCTGATCATCCCCGGCATCGTGGCCCCTTTAAAAGAGGAACTGGCCTCCTACACCGGCTGGGATATACGGGTGGGACCCATCTGCGCCGCGGAACTGCCTCTTTTCCTGGGCGAGGCCTGGCAGCCGCCGCCGGGCGCGGAATTTTAGGAGTGGGCAGGGACGGGTGTCCCTGGTCCTCCAATTCCCTCCCCCTTGATGGGGGAGGGTCAGGGCGGGGGTGGTATAATTTAAACGGAATGTTTGATGTCTGCTTCAAATCGCCCCCCTCCCCCAACCCCCTCCCACCAAGGGAGGGGGCTTTATTAGGCTTATGGAATGTCATTACGGTGACACTGCTGGGGAAAGGTAGGATTTAAAAGTAGTTTCCCACCCACAATAATTGCCTT
>CAZFWX010000126.1:0-7671 GCA_964522695.1 uncultured Desulfobacterales bacterium | reverse complement strand
AGCAGTTGCTTATGAGCCTGCGGCTCTCTCAAAACGATGAAAAACGCGGGCAGGGCGGGCGTCCCGCCCGCCGCTCAGGTGCGCAGGCTGGAAAGCCTGCGCCACCATAATTGAGGAACTTTTCAGGAAAGATAAGGGGAGGGGCTAGTCTTGCGGCGGCGGCG
Source organism: uncultured Desulfobacterales bacterium (assembly GCA_964522695.1). GTDB lineage: Bacteria > Desulfobacterota > Desulfobaccia > Desulfobaccales > 0-14-0-80-60-11 > VGSQ01. The sequence continues at coordinate 7,507 of CAZFWX010000126.1, read as the reverse complement.
TTCTGGTGGAGTTCCGGCCGGAAAAGAACCTTTCAATGGCCTCGCCGGTCTTTTTGATGCCCTTGGCGGTGGCCCGGCCGGCCTTGGTCAAGCCCCGCTTGGTGGCGTTGTAGGCCCGGTCCACGCCCTTGGCCGTGGCCTCCCCGGCCCTTTCGATCTTTCCCGGAGGCGCACTTTCATTGGCCGACGAGGCTTGCGCCCGCCGGGCCGCGGAGGTCTCGCCGGCCGCAGGCGCACCGGCTAAGACCACCATAAGACAGACTGATACGCACAGCGCGAGAAGCCAGGGTCCGCAAAGGCGGAATATTTCTCTAAGAGTAATGTTCATCCTTTCTTGCCTCAGAAAAAATGATACCACAAAAGCACTCTTTAATATAGAGAATTCCAACATGAGTCCTTGAAACGATGAATGGGAAATACGTCCCCAACCTTGATTATTCTTGTTAAAAAAGCCGTAGGGCGAAAAAGCGCAGTACATCCCTTTATAGTATTCATTCCAGGCAAGAATGTCCTCCGGTGTTGCGGCGTCAAGTCCATGAAGAAGAAAATACCCCCAGGAATAGAAAAGCAAAGAAATTGGTGTATAAGTCAGATGTAAAAATAATTGCCTACGGCGGGATGCGCTAAGCTTTCCCGCCCTACGGTTCCTGCATCATACCCTTCATGGCAAGTTGTCCTTAAAATGAGTTAGTATAACATTCACCCCATCCCGTACCGCTTCATCTTACGCCACAGGGACACCCGGTCGATGCCCAGGATTTCGGCGGCCCTGGTCTTGTTGCCGTCCACCTGTTTGAGGACCCAGGCGATGTAGTCCCGCTCCTGGTCCTCCAGGGTGAGGAATTCCTGCCGGGCCCGGCGGCGCACCGCAAACTCCCGTTTCTGCAGGTCCGGGGGCAGGTGCTTTAGTTCGATGGCGTCGCCGGTGCACAGGGTCACGGCCCGTTCGATTATGTTCTCCAGCTCCCGCACGTTGCCCGGAAATTCGTAATTCATCAGGACGTCCATGACTTCGTCTCTGAGACCCGGCGCAGGCTTGTTCTGGGCCGCGGCGAATTTCTGCAGAAAATGGCTGCACAACAGCGGGATGTCATCCCGGCGGGCGGCCAGGGGCGGCACCTCCAGGGTGACCACGTTTAAGCGGTAATACAGGTCCTGGCGGAAGGCGCCCTGGGCCACGGCCTCTTTCAGGTCCTTGTTGGTGGCGGCCAGCACCCGCAGGTCCACGGGGATTTCGGCCGTACCGCCCACCCGGATCAGGGTCCTTTCCTGGATGACCCGCAGGAGCTTCACCTGCATGGCCAGCGGCATGTCGCCGATTTCGTCCAAAAAGATGGTGCCGCCGGAGGCCGCCTCAAGGAGCCCCTTCTTGACGCCCCGGGCTCCGGTGAAGGCCCCCGGTTCATGGCCGAAGAGTTCGTTGGCCAGCAGCTCCTCGGAGAAGGCCCCGCAGTTGATGGCCAGAAAACGGTTCTCCGCCCGGAGGCTCAGGGCATGGATGGCCTTGGCCACCAGCTCCTTGCCTGTGCCCGTTTCCCCGAAGATGAGGACATTGCAGTCGGTGGGCGCGATCTGGGCGATGAGGCTCCGCAGGGCTTCGATCTGGGGGGTGTTGCCGATAAGCCGGGAACCCTGCGCCTGGCCCTGGACCTGGCGGCGCAACTCCTGCACCTGGAGGCGAAGAGCGCGCTTTTCCAGGGCCTTTTTCACCAGTTGGCGCACTTCCTCGGTGTTGTAGGGCTTGGCCAGGTAATGGTAGGCCCCCTGCTGCATGGCCTCCACCGCGGTGGCCACGGTGGCGTAGCCGGTGATGACCACCACTTCGGTGTCCGGGTAAAGCTTTTTGGTGTGAGCCAGAACCTGGAGGCCGTCAACCGCCTGCATGCGCAGGTCGGTGAGCACCAGGTCGAACTCCTCCCGGTCCAGCTCCTTTAAGGCCTGGACGCCGCTGTCCGCGGAGCGGGCCTCGTAGCCAGCCTTGCGCAGGATGAATTCCAAATTCTCCCGGGCGATCTGTTCATCGTCCACCACGAGGATGCGAGGGGGATTCATGCGGACAGTCCCTCCGCCTCCGGCGGGCTTTGCAGAGGCAGGCGGATGATGACCCGGGCGCCATGCCCCACCTCGCTTTCCACAGTGATTTTGCCTCGGTGTTTTTCAATGATGCCATAAGCGATGGCCAGACCCAGGCCGGTGCCCACGCCCACCTCCTTGGTGGAGAAGAAGGGGTCGAAGATGCGGTCCAGCCGCTCTTTGGGGATGCCCACGCCGGTATCGGACACGGTGATGACCGCCTCCTGGTGCAACTGGTCCACCTCGGCGGCGATGCGAATCTGCCCCGGCGGCTCCTCGATGGCCTGGATGGCGTTCATGAGGAGATTCAAGAAAACCTCCTGCAGGCGCTGGGGGTCCAGGGGCAGGATGAGATCCGGGGGCACCTCCACTTCCAGATCCACGCCGGGCGGCACCTGGCTGGAGATGAGCTTGACTGCCCGGCCGGCCACGTCTTTCAGGGGCGTGGGCTTGATGGCGAAATCCCGGGCCCGGGAAAATTCCAGGAGGCCTTTGACGATATCCCGGGCCCGGTGGACCTCCTGCTCGATGTTGGTGAGCATGCGCCGCCATAAATCCTGCTCGTGGCCGGACAGCTCTTCCAGCAGAATCTGGCAGGAGGTGGAGATGTTATTCAAAGGATTATTCAACTGATGGGCGATCCCGGCAGTGAGGATGCCGAGCGACGACATCTTTTTGGACTGGACCAGCTGGTCCTGGCGTTTCTCCAGTTCCGCCACCATGCGGTTAAAGGCCTCCACCACCTGCTGGGTTTCGTCATGGGTGTGCAGGACCGGCAAAGGCCGGAAATCGCCGTCGGCGATGCGGCCGGTGGTGTGCTCGATGACGCTCAGGGGCCGGACAATTTTGCGGCTGACCACTAAAGTGAGGATGAAACCGCAGATGACGAAGAGAATGCTGGAGATAACGAGCTGGGTTTTCAGCTGGGTGATGATTTCCAGAATGCGCTGGCGCTCAAAGGACACCACGTGCTGGGAGAGGTCCACCAGGGCCTTGCCGTGCTCCCGCAGGCCCTCTTCCTGCTCCGGGGTGATGACATGCCGGGACGGGCCGGGCGCCGTAGTGGCGGCCGGTTCCTTGATTTTGGCGATAACCTGCTGGTAGGCCAGCAATTCCTGCCTCAGTTGCCGCAGTTGGGCGGCCACCTCCAGGTTCATGCCGTTGGGGGCGATCTCCTCCAGGGTTTTGAGAGCCAGGGTGGTGTAGCGGCGGTTTTCCTGAAGGTCTTCCCGGGAGCCGTAGAGCAGGTAATTCTTTTCATAGCGCCTGATCTCCAGGATGATTTCCCGCAAGTCATTGGCCACTTCGGCCACGTGCTGCTTCAGTTCGATGGCCTTGAGGGAATGGTAGGAAAACCAGGCGATGAGGCCGATAACCACAATGCTGGCGGTAAAACCGACGATGACCTTCTGGCGGATGTTGAGGCGGGGCAAGGGCAGCCGTCCTGTCATGGGGCCAATCCTTTAGGCACAAATTCTCAACCCCATCTTACTCATTTTGATGCATTATGCAACGGGAACTTGTCAGGCTCTATATGGAAGGGGTAGAGTAGAAGGTAATGCGCTTCTTTTGGGGTGAGAGCCTGGTGGGGTATGCACATGAGACTGGCCTTGGATCCCCGGCGTGCCAAATATTTTTCTGGATAGACTTAAAACCCCACAAGTGACAGGAGAATTCTTTCAGGAGGGGAGATGCCGGCTCAAAAAGCGACGGTGGCCCTCATCGGGCTCGGCAACCTTTTGAAGGGGGATGACGGCGTAGGCGTGCGGGCCGTCAGGGCCGTGCAGGAGGAGTTTGCGGTCCACCCGGACCTGGCCATCGTGGACGGCGGCACCGCCGGCCTGGGCTTGCTGTCCCATCTGGAGGGCCGGGTTGCGGTGCTGTGCGTGGACGCAGTGCTCTTCGGGAAAGAGCCTGGCTATATCGGGATTATTGAAGATGAGGCCATCCCCGCCGCTTTCGGCCCCGCCAAGCTGTCATTGCACCACGTGGGGCTGCCCGAATTGCTGGCCGCGGCCCGGCTGGTGGACTCCCTGCCCGAGAAGATTTGCCTCATCGCCGTGGAGCCGGAATCTCTGGACGTGGGGCTGGAGCTCTCCGCGGCGGTGCAGGGAAAATTGCCGAAAGTAGTAGCAATCATCGCCGCCAAATTACAGGAGTGGGGCGTCACCCTGACCCGGCGCGGGCCTTCGCCTTGACAGGGAACGGCACTCTGCTATGATCACCCAATCCTATACAAACCGGCGTGTTGCCGGGGTTTGGGGGGAGGGTGATGACCACGCCAATCCAGCAAAAAATCAGAAATAAGCGGCGCACGGTCCGGCAAATCTTGGACATGGTGAAATCGGGCCAATGGATTCAGCCTGGGTCCGTGGGCGGGGATTCCACCGCTTGCATGAAGGAGTTGGCCCGGCGGCTGGGACCAGGCCTCAGGGATATCGAACTGTGGCAATACGCCTCCTTTTTCCCGCACCCGGAATTCCAGGAGACGGACCCCGGCCAGCAGTACCACTGCATCCACGAGCACTTCTTCTTCCCCTGGAACAGGAAAGCGCGGGATCAAAACAACGTCAGCGACTGGACTCACTGGGGCTGGTCGCTGGGCATGTGGTTCCATCACTACCGCTTCACCCACGAAGTCAAGAGGAAGCGGGGCCTCGACTGGTGGTGGAACGCAGCCTCGCCCCCGGACGGCCGAGGCTTCTTCAATTTCTCCTACGGCACCAACAACTGCCATATCTTCCGCCAGACTGCCAAGAAGATTGTCCTGGAAGTGCGGGCCGACTATCCCTGGGCCGAGGGCGGGCGCTTCAACACCATCCACATCGACGACATCGACTACTGGGTGGAAGTGGACGTGGAGCAATACCGCTGGCCCCAGGTGAACGAAAAGGCCATCGCCGCCACGGAGGCGGAACAAAAAATCGCCCACCACATCATGGGCATCATGGCCGACCGGGACGTCATTCAGCTGGGCATCGGCTCCCTGCCCTCGGCCTGCGTGTCGGCCATGGCCGAAGCCGGGTTCAAGGACCTGGGCGTGCACACCGAAATGCTCAATTACGGCCTTATCCGCATGATGGAGTCGGGCCAGGTGACCAACCGCTACAAAAACATCGACCAGGGCCGCAGCGTTTGGTGTTTCGCCTTTCCCTTCGACGTGCAGTGGTACTACGACACCGTGCACCGCAACCAGAACCTGGCGGTGTACGACATCGGCTACACCAACAATCTGTACAACCTGGCCCGCATCGACCACATGATCGCCATTGACAACTGCGTGGCCGTGGACCTGTTGGGCCAGCAGTGCTGCAGCTTTTATAACAAGCGGCCCATCTCCGGCACCGGCGGCTACTTCCAGTTCGTGGCCTTCTGCGCCCAATCCAAGGGCGGCCGGGGGGTGGCGGCCATGACCTCCCGCAGCAAGCACGGCACTCCCCGCATCCTCCCCTTCCTGCCGGAGGGCAGCGCGGTGGACGTGCCGGCGCAGTTGGCCCATTACGTCTGCACCGAATACGGCATCGTCAACCTGCGGGGCTTGAGTGGCTATGAACGGGCCTCGGCCCTCATTTCTCTGGCGCACCCCGACGACCGGGAAAGTCTTGAGCGCGCCGCCCGGGAAGCGGGCCTGCTGCCGCCCCATTTCCCGGTCTCCATGCACGCAAAGGAAGGGGTGAGCCGCAGATACCCGGCCTACAAAGAGCGCCGGGGCTACAAAGTGCCCTTCCACAGCGATTTCTGGGGCTTCGACTGGGATCCGTATCAGTCTGGGAAGTGAAACAGGGTACGGTGGGGGTTTTTTTAAGGGGAGGACCGGGGGAACGAGTTTTCACGCCCTCCCCTCAGACTCCCCACCCAACCCCTTGGAGAGTGTAAAACCCGGATGCAAGGTATTTAAGTAGGACACCCGCCCTCGGGTGTCCCAATTTTGTGTAGGGTGCGCACTGCGCACCAGCCTCCTGCTATACCCTCTCCCCCCGTTTTCTGGGGGGAGAGGGCCGGGGTGAGGGGGGCTTATTCCTCGCACTCCGTCCTCATGATTCCCTCCCCTGTCAGGGGGGGATTTTCTCACTTATCCGCACCGCTCCCCCCATCTCTGCCGCAGGGCCGCCGCCACTTCCTCGGCGTACGCCTGGGTCAGCTCATAGTCCCAGCCGTGTTTCCGGTAGAGGTCCCGCACAAGATGCCCGTAATTGAGGCCGTCGGCCATGAAGCTGTCGATATGGGGGGCGATGGCGGCCATAAGGCGCTCCGGGTCCTGGGGCAGGATGGGGGCTACGAACACCCAGGTGCGCACGCCCGCCTCGTGCAGCCTGCCCAATGCCTCGATGCGCGCCGCAATGGGCGGGGCCTGGGGCTCCAGGATGGCGCGGACCCGCTCGTCATCCGTGCCCATGGAAAAGCCCACGCTCACGTCAGGAGCGCCGCGCAAAAGGTCCAGATCCCGGGTCACCAGCGGCGACTTGGTGAGGATGGAGACGCCCCAGCCGTGCCCGATGAGCGCCTCCAGGCACTGGCGGGTTAAACGGTAGCGGGCCTCCACGGGCTGGTAGGGATCGCAGACGCTGGCCAGCATCACCCGCCCCGGCCTTTTCTTTCTGGCCAACTCCCGGCGCAAGACCTCAGCGATGTTGCCCTTGACTTCCACAAAGCTCCCCCACGGGTCCGCCCGGTGATGCCGGGCATACTTGCGCATGAACAGCGCATAGCAGTACCGGCACCCGTGCGCGCACCCTAAGTAGGGGTTGACGACATACTCCACACCGGGAATCCGGGACCGGACCAGGGCGGTTTTAGCGGTGATTTCGGTGACGTCCATGGTCAGGGCAAAAGGACCTAACCAACTTTGCCAAAAGATTCGATCATTCCGCGGCAGCAGGCAGAAACGCAAACGGTTGGGCCGGCTCGAATTTGCCTACCGCGTTGCCGGCATATACCTTGCCGCCGGTTAAGACGAGCTTTTTCACCGGCGCGCCTTCCTTCAAGTCAAGCTCCTTCAAGGGAATCCAGAAGACGTTGGGGCTGGTGGCGGAATCGAAGAAAAAGAGCAGGTTCGTCTGGTCCGCCACCGTACGCCAGACAGTGGAGGCGATGTTCGGTTCGCCGGGAGTGGTGATGCCCAAGGGGACGCTGACGCTGCGGATCACGCTGAGAACGCTGAGTGCGGCTTGATTGGCAAAGGTTCCTTGCGGCACCGCCTTGATATAGTTGGGGGCAACGGCTTTGGGGATGGCGTTGATCAGAAAGTAGGCCCGGGCAAAGCGGTCTGCGGACCGGTTCGTCCCTGGCAGAAAGGTCAAGCCGCCGATACCCAGCCAATATTCATTCATGGCGAGCTGCTGATCAAACGTCGGGGAATTGGCCATTACCTGGTATTGTTTGCCATGGTGGATGACGAGTTTGCCGTTGACGTACTGGAAAATGGCCGAATCGC
>CAZFWX010000125.1:0-7804 GCA_964522695.1 uncultured Desulfobacterales bacterium | reverse complement strand
TTTCCTCGGGCATGCCCCAGACCGCCTGGATGCACCCCTGGATCCACGTGGCCTTCGAAAACACCGCGGCCGTGGCTTCGGGGATAGACGCCGCGTTCAAGATCCTGTCCCGCAAGGGCAAGCTCCACGGCGCGCCGCCCAAGGTGGTGGCCATGGGCGGCGACGGCGGCACCACCGATATCGGCCTCCAGTCTTTAAGCGGAGCCATGGAGCGGGGCCACAACTTCACCTACGTCTGCTGGGACAACGAAGCCTACATGAACACGGGCATCCAGCGGTCCAGTTCCACCCCCTTCGGGGCCATGACCACCACCTCGCCCCCGGGCAAACAGAGCATGGGCCAGGCCACCTGGAAAAAGGACATGGTGGCCATTGCCGTGGCTCACGGCATTCCTTACGTGGCCACCGCCTCCCCCAGCTACCCCTTCGATCTTTATTTCAAGGTGAAAAAAGCCATCGAGACTCCCGGACCAGCCTACATCCACGTGCTGTCGGTGTGCCCCACGGGCTGGCGCTCGGCCACGGACCTGTCCGTGCGCCTGGGCCGCCTGGCCGTGGAAACCGCGGTCTTTCCCCTGTTCGAAGTGGTGAACGGCCATTATCGCCAGACTGTGGCGCCGCCCCAAATCCGGCCGGTAAAACACTACATGAAGCCCCAGGGCCGCTTCCGGCATCTTAGGGAGCCGGAGCTGGATTTCATCCAGCGCCAGGTCACGGCGCGGTATGAACTGCTTTTGGAGAGGTGCCGCACCGACTTCGCCGCCTTCCCCACCGTGCCCTTTAAGGTCGAGACCCCCGAGGAGGTGGCGTGATGGACGTAACCCGGCTGGCCAATATCTTCTCCCGCTACGAGGGCGACACCTGGGACCTCATCCCCATCCTCCAGGACATCCAGGACGAATACAGCTACTTGCCCAAGGATGAGCTGAGAGAGGTGGCCCGGCACCTGAAGCTGCCTCTGACCCAGATTTACAGTGTGGCCACCTTCTACAAGATGTTCAGCCTCATCCCCAAGGGCAAACACCAGGTCAAGGTCTGCCTGGGGACCACCTGCCACCTCAAAGGGGGCCAGCGCCTGGTGGACTCGGTCTCCAAGCGCTGCGGCTGCGAGGTGGGCTACACCTCCAAAGACGGCCAGTTTTCTCTGGAAACCGTGGGTTGCCTGGGCTCCTGCGCCCAGGCCCCGGTCATGATGATTGATGATAAGTACTTCGCCCGGGTGACCGTGGACAAAGTCCCCAAGGTCTTGAAGGCGTATCAGAAGTGATTGTGGGGAAAGGGCCAGGGGCGGCCACGGGCTGGAAAGCCTGTGCCACCGGTCCCTGCCCTGCCCTGCCAAAGCACATCCATTCCAACACGAGAATATGCCATGCCCAGATTTGAGTCCGTTGATCATTTGACGGAGTATCGGCGCCAGCTCAAGGCGAAGATCGACCCCAACCAGCTGCAGGTCCTGGTTTGCGCCGGGCCGGGTTGTCTGCCTTTGGGGAGCGAAGAATTGGCCCAGGCCTTCAAGGAGGCCTTGGCGGAGAAGGGCGTCGACGGCAAAGTGGCCCTCAAGTCCACAGGGTGCCAGGGCCTGTGCGCCCGGGGGGTGCGGGTCCTCATCCGCCCCCAGGAGATCGCCTACCAGAAGGTGACCCTGGCCGACGTGCCGGAGATCGTGGAGACCACCCTGATAAACGGGCAGGTGCTGGAGCGCCTGGTCCATCACGACCCGGCCACCGACGCTCTGTGCGCCCACAAAGCCGAGATTCCTTTCTATCAGGGCCAGCAGCCCATCGTCCTTAGGAAGCTGGACCTCATCGATCCGGAGAACCTGGACGAATATCTGGCCCTGGGCGGCTACCGCACGCTGCGCAAGATTTTCTTCCAGATGACCCCGGACCAGGTGATCGACGCGGTGGAGAGCTCAGGGCTTAGGGGCCGGGGCGGCGGCGGCTTCCCCACCGGCCGCAAGTGGCGCATCTGCAGCGAGGAAGAAGGCGACATCAAGTTCATCATCTGCAACGGCGATGAAGGCGACCCCGGCGCCTTCATGGACCGGGCGGTGATGGAGGGCGACCCCCACGCGGTCATCGAGGGCATGATCGTGGGGGCCTACGCCATCGGCGCCCGCACGGGCTACATCTATGTGCGCCACGAATACCCCCTGGCGGTGAAGCGCCTCAAACTGGCCATCGACCAGGCCCGGGAAGCGGGCTTTCTGGGGAACAACATCCTGCGCTCCGGCTTCAACTTCGACATCAAAATCGCCCAGGGCTCCGGCGCCTTTGTCTGCGGCGAGGAAACGGCGCTCATCAACTCCATCGAAGGCTTCATCGGCGAGCCCAATCCCCGGCCGCCCTACCCGGCCCAGTCCGGCCTCTTCGGCCTGCCCACCATCATCAACAACGTGGAGACCTGGGCCAACGTACCGGAAATCATCAACATGGGGGCGTCGTGGTACGCGGGCATCGGCACTGACAACAGCAAAGGCACCAAGGTCTTCTCCCTGGTGGGCGCAGTCAACCACACCGGCCTGGTGGAAGTGCCCATGGGCACCACGCTCCGGGAGATCATCTATAACCTGGGCGGCGGCATCCCGGAGAACCGGCCCTTCAAAGCGGTGCAGACGGGCGGCCCCTCGGGGGGCTGCATCCCGGCGCAGTTCCTGGATCTGCCGGTGGATTACGACAGCCTCCAGCAGGTGGGCTCCATCATGGGTTCGGGCGGCATGATCGTCATGGACGAAACCAGCTGCATGGTGGACGTGGCCCGCTACTTCATCGGCTTTCTCTATGAGGAATCCTGCGGCAAGTGCACCCCCTGCCGGGAAGGTTTGAAACAGCTCAAACACCTGTATGAGGAAATCACCCAGGGACGGGGCGAAGAACAGCACCTGGCCCTCATGGAGGAGCTCTGCCAGGCCATGGCCGGGGCTTCCATTTGCGGTCTGGGCCAGAGCGCGGTCAACCCGGTGCGCTCCACCCTGAAATATTTCCGCCACGAATACGAGGCCCACATCCGGGACAGGAAGTGCCCGGCCCTGGTCTGCCGGCCGCTCCTTAAATTCACCATCGATCCCGAAACCTGCACCGGCTGCCTGGCCTGCGTGCGGGAGTGTCCGGTGGGGGCCATCAGCGGCGTCAAGAAAGAGGCCCAGGAGATCGACCAGGAGATCTGCATCAAGTGCGGCCTGTGTTATGAAACCTGTCAGTTCGACGCGGTGAGAAGGGAGTAACCAGTCATGCCCACACGCATCCTGGCCGACCAGGTAAGAACCCCCACCATCGAGGAAGTGGGTTTTCACATCAACGGCGCCTTTGTGCGGGCGCCCATCGAGTTTTCGGTGCTCCAGGCCATTAGGGCGAACGGCTTCGAGGTGCCCACCCTGTGCTACCACCCGGATCTGCCCGCGGAAGGGCAGTGCCGGCTGTGCGTGGTGGAGATCGGGGAAGCCCCCCGGACCCGCCTGGTCAACTCCTGCACCTATCCGGTGGAGTCGGGGCTCAAGGTGCAGACCCACTCCGAGCGCGTGCTCCAGGCCCGGCGCATCGTCCTGGAACTGCTCCTGGCCCGGGCCCCCAAGGCCAAGGTCATCCAGGAGCTGGCGGCCCAGCACGGGGTGTACGAGACCCGCTTCCACATCGACGATCCCGAGGAGCTGTGCATCCTCTGCGGCCTGTGCGTACGCACCTGCCGGGAGATCGTGGGGGTCTCGGCCATCAGCATGTCGGGCCGGACGCCGGACAAGCAGGTGGCCACGCCCTTCAAGGAAGCCTCAGAGGCCTGCATCGGCTGCGGCTCCTGCGCCTTCATCTGCCCCACGGGCGTCATCCCCTACACCGAAAAGGAAGGGGTGCGCACCATCTGGGGCCGGGACTTCGAACTGCAGGCCTGCAGCGTCTGCGGCACCTTTATCGAACCCAAGGCCCAACTGGAACATTGGGCCCGGCTCACCGGCGATCCGGTGGAAACCTTTTTCGTCTGTAGGGATTGCCGGTAATGGCAAAAAAGGCGGGTGAAAATCACCCTTAGGTGAAGCATCGGGACGGCAATATCCTCCCACCCCGCCAAGCGAAAGCCGGGGAGATTGGGCCAGAAGAGCCGCTCTCCCCGGCTTTTTTTGCGTCAATTTCGGGGAATTTTTTCTCATCCCGCACATTAAACTGTGATTTTCCGTTCCTCGTGGTATCCTCCCTTTATGGTCGCCGGTGAATTGAAAGAGCGCCTGGCCGAAGTTGCCGCCGGGTTTGCCGAAGTGAGCCTGGCCTATCTGTTCGGTTCTGAGGCCGCGGGGACCGCCGGTCCGGGCAGCGATGTGGATGTGGCCGTGCTCCTTAAACGGGGTAGTGATGCGGCGCTGCTCCGGGAAAAACTGGCCCTGGCCTGGCAGGCCGCGGTTCGCCACCGGCCGGTGCAAGTGGTGATTTTGAATAAAGCCCCCCTGGAATGGGCCTACGCTGTGATTGCTGCGGGAGTGGTGCTCTATGAGCGGGATCTGGCCACCCGGGTGGAGTATGAAGCCGAAGTGCTGAGCCGCTATGGGGATTACTTGCCGGTGCTTAGGGAGCAGCGCCGGGAAATTCTCACGGAGGGGCCCCGTGCCGCCAGAATTCAGTGGCATCGAGAGGCGCTTGGACGAACTCTTGGAGCGCTTGAGCAGGTTAGAGGCGCTCCAGGACAAAAGCCGCGCCGAGTTTGACCAGGACCCTTTTCTGAGGGACATTGCCGAACGCAATCTGGAAGTGGCGGCCCAGTGCGTCCTCGACATCGCCCACCGGGTCATCTCCCTGGCCGGCGCCCCCAAACCCCATGACTATTGCGGGGCCATTTTAGAACTGGGGGAACTGGGAGTGCTGCCGGCAGACTTTGCCCACAGCCTGGCGCCGTTGGCGGGCTTTCGTAATATTCTGGTGTATGAGTACGTCGGTCTTGACTGGGACGAAGTGTACCGCCATCTGCACCGGATTGGCGATCTGGCCCGGTTCGCCGACCATCTCCGCCAATGGTTGGCCCGTCAACTCACCGTAAGCAAACCTTGATTGCAGCACTGCGGTTCTGAAAGAAAATCCCGGCATGTTAATATCAAAGGATCGGGACCAGGCTGGCGGCCCGGCGGCCACGGCCTCTTTTTTCAGAGAATCTCAGGACGATGAGGCGGGCAAGGTTTTTCCTCTTGTTTGTTCCCGCAATAGCATTATCATAAATTAATCTGTCCCATTCTCACAGGAGGCCATCATGCGCACCAGACGGATTATCTTGGTTCTTTTGATGCTGTCCTTGTTGCTGACCGGCACGGCCCTGGCCAAAGACGAATTCTACGGCGTGGTGGAGCAAATGCCGCCGTACGGCCCCTATGGTATCTGGATCATCGGGGGCCGGTCCGTGCTGGTGACCGCGGAGACGAAAATGAAGCAAAAGAAAGGCCCCATCGTGCCCGGGGCCTGGGTGGAGGTGGAAGGCAGGTACTACGGCAGCCAGTTTACGGCCACGGAAATCGAAACCAAGGGGGGCAGATAAGCAGAGGTGACGCCAGCCCCATTGGCCGCAGGGGACTGGCGTTTCCCACCGGTTCAGCGCTGTTTTTTTCTCCGGGCCATGTCCGCGGCCATTAAAATGGCGGCCATGAGGGAGTCCGGATGGGCTTTGCCTGTGCCGGCCAGATCGTAGGCGGTGCCGTGGTCCACCGAGGTGCGGATGATGGGCAGCCCCAGGGTGACGTTGACGGCATCCATGAAGTGAAGTAATTTCAGGGGTATGAGACCCTGGTCGTGGTACATGCAGAGGATGGCGGCGAATTCCCCGTGGCGGTGACGCCAGAACAGGGTGTCCGCCGGGAAGGGGCCGTCCACGAAGAGGCCCTGGGCCCGGGCCTGGCGCACCGCGGGGATGATGATCTGCTCTTCCTCCCGGCCGAACAGGCCGCCCTCGCCCGCATGGGGGTTCAAGGCCGCCACGCCCAGATGGGGCTCCGTGAGACCGAAATGGGATTTGAGCGACCTGCTGGTGAGGTGCATGAGCTTCACCAGATGCGGGGTGGTAAGACGCCCCGGCACCTCGGCCAGGGCGCAGTGGATGGTGGCCAGGACCACCCGGAACTCCCCCCCGGCCAGCATCATAATTACTTCCTGGGCGCCGGTCTTGTCCGCCAGGAGCTCGGTGTGGCCCGGATATTTGTAGCCGGCCAGGTTCATGGCCAGTTTGCTGATGGGTCCGGTGACGATGCCGGCCACCTCTGCCGCCAGGGCCAATTCCACGGCCTTCAGGACATAGGACACCATGGCGGCGCCGCCGGCGGGGGTGGGCAGGCCGCATTCCAGATGCCTGAGGGGCAACTTGGAAAGGGTCAAGAGATCGATGCTCCCCCATTCGAAGCGGGCCTCACCCACGGACTGGACCGGGTTAATGGTCAGCTCCGGGGCGAACCGGGAGCAGGCCCGGCTAAGGGCCGGCAGGTCTCCCAGCACCAGGGGGCGGCAGGCCGCGTACATGCCGGGGTTCTTGAGGGCCATGGCCAGGATGTCCGGCCCCACCCCCACGGGATCGCCCATGGTGAGGGCCAGGATCGGCCGGAAAACTTCAGGAGGCATGCAGTTTCCTCCGTGTTATCAAGATGAGTTGAAGAAGCGGCTTTGGGTCACCAGCCGCCGCGCTTTTCCTCAGAATGCCTTTTCTCCACCCTTCGACCGCAACCCTTCAGTCATTTCGGCCGACTGGCCTGCCAAGACGCTCAGCGCCTGCGGGGCCAGGGAGACTATCAGCAGGAGCGCCAGCCTGTTCGAGAGGCCATTTCTCCGGGTTGAGACAGGCGGAGTGGGGAAAAAGACCCCCCTCAGGAGTATGACCATTTTTTCCAGTGCCTTCAATCTCCTGAGTATGGCACAATAATTCTCAGGTAAATATGACCCGGCTAAGGGGTGATTGTCAATGACGGAGCGCAAGCGGGAGCAATGGAAGGCGGGGAAGGTGGGCTTTATCGGCGCCGGCAGCATGGGGGGGGCTCTCATCCGGGGACTTTTGGCCTCGGGGCGGGTGCACCGGGAGGAGTTGACCTACGCCGACCCGGATCAGGCCCGCCAGGCGGAGATGACGGATCTGTGGATCAGGCGGGCCCGCCACCACGCCGACGTCATGGGCGCGGACACGGTCATCCTGGCAGTCAAGCCCCAGGCCGCCAAAGACATCCTGGCGGACCTCAAGGGCCTGGCCCGGCCTGACCAGCGCATCATCTCCATCATCGCCGGGCTGCCCCTGGCCGTCCTGGAAGAGGCCCTGCCCAAGGCCCGGCTCCTCAGGGCCATGCCCAATACGCCGGTGCTGGTCCGGGCCGGCATCACCGCGGTGGCTGCGGGCAGCCGGGCCAGCCGCGAGGACCTGGACTATGCCCTGGAATTTTTCCAGGCCGGGGGCCGGACCGTGGCGGTGGAGGAGAAGCACTTAGACGCAGTAACGGGGCTTTCCGGCAGCGGTCCGGCTTACGTGGCCCTGTTCATCGAGGCCCTGGCCGACGGCGGCGTGAAAATGGGGCTGCCCAGGAACCTGGCCCTGGAACTGGCCGCCCAGACAGTGCTGGGCGCCGCCTGCCTCTGCCTGGAAAACGGCATCCACCCGGCCGTCCTCAAAGACCAGGTGGCCTCCCCGGGCGGCACCACCATCCACGGCCTCTTCGCCCTGGAACAGGGGAACTTCCGGGGTACGGTGATGAGCGCCGTGGAATCGGCCACCTGGCGGGCCCAGGATTTGGGGGCAATGAGTGGAAAATGAGATGTGGGGGGGGGGGGGGGGGGGGGGGGGGGGGGGGGGGGGGGGGGGGGGGGGG
>CAZFWX010000124.1:0-7835 GCA_964522695.1 uncultured Desulfobacterales bacterium | reverse complement strand
CAAACCCGTCCAGAAACAAACCGAAGACTACATCACCGGCCGCTTCGGCTGAGGAAGGAACAATTCAGATTTACCGAGAAAATTGAGGGGGGAAATGGGACGCAGAAGAGAGAACAAGGGTCGAGCCGACACTTCCAGCAATTGCGGCGAAAGAAAGGCGGAATGATTAAGATCAGGTAGAATTGCCTAGTCCCGCTTCTCTAGTCGATAGAAAAAGGAGGTGACCAGGTACAGCAAAAGAACCCCGCCGCAGATAGCCCAAAAATTGCTCATAATAAACCCCTATTTTGTTCCTTAATAGAGTTAGACTCAATGACAAAACGTTGTAAATCTCTTCTTATCCTAATAATCCTCACATGTACCTGTTTATTTAGACGAGAATTGTTAGCTGATGATGTGCTTTTCACTAAATTTTGATGAGATTGACTATCTCAAAGAAAATTTTGGTATAGATTATTGGTCTGCTCCTTGGCAACTAAACCATGCGTAGTGGGAAAATTTTACAAATATGAAATATCTGGCAGGAGGATTTTCTCCCTGCAACGTTCCCGATTTATGTGCAGTAAATTGCCTTTGCTTTGAAGTAGGCGAGTAGGGGACTGCCGTGGAAGAAGTCACACGCAAGTTCGGGATTAGCCCAGTCAGGTCTGCAATTCTTTTGGACACCGATATGGGTAAAATGAAACATCCCAGGAGGTGTCTCAATGGATCAGCAGGGTGGTTCGCAGCCAAGGCCATCGCAGGGAGCCCGGAGGGCGACCGGAGATGGCCCTGGCCTGATAGGCAAAGGCCCCAAGCGATTTTCCGCCCGGCGGAAAGTCGAGATTGTCTTACGTCTGTTGCGTGGTGAAGACCTGGAGTTGCTCTCCCGGGAACTGGGCGTCACTGCCGCCTGACTCTCGAAGTGGCGGGAAAAATTCCTCAGAGCCGGAAGGGCCGTGCTGAAGAAGCGTCCCCAGGACGCCCGAGATCTGGAGATCGCCCGGCTGCGACAAAAGCTGGGAGAGGTCACCATGGATAACGAGCTCCTTCAGAAGAAGATTGAGCACCTGGAGGACGGCCGCCCTTTACCGCGACGGAGGTTGAGGAGATGAGCCGGACCACCTCGCCCTCCACACAGAAACCGTATTCTTTGGTCCGGGTCTGCCGCGTGTGGCGCTTGAACCGCTCCACGGTGTACTGGCAGCGTCTGCCCAAAAGGAAATCCTGGGGTTAGGTTAATCAGCCTAACCCCTTCATTTTTCGTTCCAGCCCTCCTGCCCGCCGCCGATCTGTCCCCCCTCCAGCCGGCCATCTCCCCGGGGAACCCGGGTCTGCACGTTTTGCCCACGCCCTGAATCTGGCCGTGCAAAGGATCGATCAGCGTAGACAATGATCCGGGCATACGGTAAGATGCTAATCCTTGAGGGCGCAACGCGCGGGAGAGGCAACACGGCATGGGCGCATATCGGGTCTTTATCAGTTATTCCCATGAAGATATGGGGTTGGCGGAGAATATCGTCGAAATCCTGGAACAAAAGGGGCTGGCGCCCATGTGGGACCGGAACTTCGCCTTTGGCCATGGCTTCCACGAACAGATCAAGAATTTTATCGCCCATGCCCATGTGTTCATGCCCATTCTCACCAACGCCTCCTGCCAGCGAGGCTGGGTGCACCAGGAGATCGGCTATGCCCTGGCCCTCAATGTGCCGGTGCTGCCGGTCACCAAGGATCAGTTGCCGGGGGAAATGCTCCAGCAGTTGCATGCCATCCCTTTGAGCGACGACCAGGAGAAACTTGCCCGGCAATTATCCCAAAACATTTTTGAGCAGCTGGTTTCCCGGGCCCAGAAAAATTCCCGGCCGTTATTCGAATGGGCCGAGCACCCGGAAGAAGGCACCATGATGATGGTGGAATACGCCACCAAAGTCTTGCAGCTCAATGCTTATGGCCATGTGCGGCAGAAAGGGGGGTTGAGTTCCTTTTCAATCCCGGACAAGCACCCGGGCGACCGGGTGTGGAAGCAACGGCATGGCCCCTGGGGTCTGAGCGAGTTTCATTGCAAGCTCTTGCGGGAGGAACGCCGGACTCTGGAACAACATGCCCGCCAGGCTGGGCTGAGCCTCATCATTAATACCCGGGTCGCCTATGAGGAGATGGGGGAGGAAGCCAAGCAGGTGCGCCTCAAGACGCTCCTGGTTTTCCTGGAGTCTTTGGCCGGCGCCGGAAAACCGGTGATGGTGGGCATCGATCGCCGGATGCCCCAAGACAAGACCCTGACCATTTTGGGGGATTGGTTTGCGGTGGAAGGCGCCGCGGACTCCCAGGGAAGAGGATGCCAGCAAGCTGTTTTTACCCGCCATGCCGCCAACATCCGCAACCGGATCGAATTGTTCGAGGCCGAGTTGCAGGACCTGCTGCACTCTCAAGGCATCAGTCCGGAATCGTCGCGGGAGGTGGCCGTAGCCACGATTAAAGGGATGCTGCCGGGTTAAAATCCTCTCCCGACCTTTGTGCCGCTTGTGTTTTTCCTCTCTCCCCGGTCCGCCTGATAACCTCCTCCCTGGCGCTGCCAGCGGACGGCACTGCCGCAGAACCGCCCACACTGCTGCACCGGGCCGAGGCAAGGGCGCAGGAAAGGAATCAGCTGATGCAGAGATTTTTTGAGCCGCGTTCGGTGGTGCTCATCGGCACCTCGCGTCAGACCGGTCCCGGGGCTTACAACAATCTGGAAATGATGGTGAGCTACGGCTACCAGGGTCGCATCTACCTGGTGCATCCCAAGGTGACGGAAATTATGGGATACCGCACCTACCCCCAGGTCGCCGACCTGCCGGAGGCCCCGGACCTGGCGGTCATTTCCCTGGGGCGGGAGCGGGTGGTCCCTGCGGTGCGGGAGTGCGTTCAGCGGGGGATCAAAGGATTGGTGATTATCAGCCAGGGATTTGCCGACGCGGACGCCCGGGGCCGGGAGTTGGAGGAGCAGATGGTGGCCCTGGCCCGGGCCCACGGGGCGCGTCTGGTGGGGCCCAACACCATGGGCATCATCAATCCCTTTGCCTCGTTTTCCACGGCCTTCGTCGACGTACCCCGGGAACCCCGGCCCGAACCCCTCACCCTGGTGGCCCAATCCGGCGCCTTCCAGGTGAGCCCCTCGTCTTTGATCGTCAAGATGGGCAAGGCCATAGACGTGGGCAACGCCGGGGACGTGGACATGACTGACGTTCTGGAATACCTGGAAAACGATCACCAAACCCGGATTATCGTCATGCACCTGGAGGGGCTCAAACGGGGCCGGGAATTTTTACAGACCGCCTGCCGCGTGGCCCGGCGGAAACCCATCATCGCCTTAAAAACCGGGCGCAGCTCCGCCGGAGCCCGGGCCGCCTTGTCCCATACCGGTTCGCTGGTGGGCGAAGACGCGGTCGTCGACCTGGCCCTGGCCAGGGCCGGCATCGTCCGGGTGCGCACCACGGTGGAACTGCGGGCCGCCTGCCGGGCCTTTCTCTCGTACCAGGCCCTGAGGGGGCCCCGCCTGGGGGTGGTGACCGCCACCGGGGCCTTCGGCATCATCGCCGCGGACGCCTGCGAAGACTACGGCCTGACCCTGGCGCCATTTCCCGAGACCCTGCGGGAACTGGAAGAGGAGCGCATCGCCTGGCACAAACTCAACAATCCGGTGGACGTCTGGCCTCTGGGAATGGTCACCGGCTCCTTCATGGGCGTGTTCAGGCGGGCCGCGGCCGGCCTGCTGCAGGCGGACGACGTGGACGCGGTCCTGGGGGTGGCGCCCATCATGAGCTCGCCCCGGCACGCCGACCTTGACGTGGTGGGCGCGGTGCGGCGGCTCAGCGCCAAAAACTTAGGGGGCAAACCCCTGGCCCTGCTGCTGTACGGCGAGGAGGCGGCCCGGCAGGCCCACATCCCGGCCCTGGAGGCCATTCCCGGGGTGGCCTGTTTTGACAGCATGGATGAGGCCGTCATGGGACTGGCGGCCCTGCACCGCTACCAGAAGTTCCGGCAGCAGAACCTCAAGCCGGCCCGGTTTGCCCTGCCCCCGGCCGGAGACGAAAACCGCCGGCCCCTGCCCAAAGGGGCGGTGCTGGTGGGGCAGGCGGCCCTGGGCCTGGTAGAACCCTACGGTCTGGCGGCGGTTTCCGGGGCTCTGGTGCAGGAGGCCGCTGAGGCGGCCGCCCGGGCCGGGGAGATGGGCTACCCGGTGGTGCTCAAGATCGTTTCGCCTGAGTGGCTGCACAAATCCGACCAGGGCGGGGTGCGCCTCAACCTGAGCACCGAGACGGAGCTTCAGGGGGCTTTCCGGGAGTTGACGGACCGGTTCCGGAAACAAACCCCGGGGGGGACCCTCACCGGCATCCTGGTGCAAAAGCAGGTGCAGGGAGTGGAACTGCTCCTGGGGCTCAAGCGGGACCCCCAACTGGGGCCCGTCCTGTTGGCCGGAGCGGGAGGGATTTATACCGAAATCCTGAAGGATGTGACCAGGGGGCTGGTCCCGGTAAGCCGGGAGGAGGCCCGGGCCATGCTGGCCGGGCTGAAGATTTTCCCCATCTTACAGGGCGCGCGGGGCCAGGCCGGGGTGAACCTGGCGCTGCTGGAGGACGCCTTGGCAGGCCTGTCCCGGCTGGCCGCAGATTACCCGGAGATCCAGGAACTGGACCTCAATCCCGTCATGGCCACTGCCGCAGGCTGCTGGGCCGTGGATTGCCGGGTGGTGACCTGAAGCGCGGCAGGGCGGGTGTCCCCAGCCTCGAGATGCTGCTGCTTCAATCAACAGCCCAGGATGCGGTCAGGGCGCCACCTGCGACAGGGGCAGGTCAAGGCCGAAAGTGCGGATCCAGGGGACCTGACGTCCCCGGGAGGCTTCCTTGACAGCCTTTTCCAGATAGGCCCCGGCCTCCACCACCGTCACCCGCTTATCGCCGTTGGCATCGGCCGCCCCTTTAAGGCCCTTCAGCAGAAAGTGAGTGAACAGGCCGTTGCCCTGGTAGTCGTCCAGGGCCTCCTGCCGGGAACTGGCGCCCGCCAGGACGTGCATTCCCAGGGCCTTGGCCAGGACGGAGACCCGGGCGTCATAGAGGCCCGACACCGTCTGGTTCAAGCCCCCGGCCTGGCAGGTATCCAAAATGAGGACCTGTTTCAGGGCCGTCACCGATTTAAAGAGCTCCATGATTTCCGGGGAGGACAGGGTCTGGTCGCCGGGGCGGTTGCCAGGCGTCTGGCGGGTGAAGAGGTAGTAGAGGTCATCCCGGGTCAGGCCGTGTGCGGCCACGGCCAGCACAAAGACGTCCTCCGGGGCCATGCCCGCGGCCAGGTCCAGGGCGGCCTGCACGATGGCCGGCTTGGTGGCCTCGGCATCGGCCAGGACCCGGACGTGCACCTTGTGATAAAAAGGCCGGGCCGCCTTTTCCAAGAGGGCGGCCAGGTCCTGGGCGTCCTTGCGGGCGCAGGTCAGGACCGGCAGTTGCGGCTGGCCCGCGTCATTGAGGCCCACGGTGAGGATATGCAATTCCGGCGGCCGGGGCGGGCCCAGGCAGTCCACCCCGACGCTCACCATCTCGCTCAGCACCAGGTTGCTGCCGTTAAAGGCGCACAAGGAAATGACATTTTCCCCGTTCATGAGGTTTACCCCATATTCTTTGGTCAGGGTTCCCTCCCGGGGCTGAAACCGCTCCGCAGGCGCGTCCGGCTGGCCCAGGATGACCTGGCGTAACTCCGTACCCCGCTTGGGGGTGAGGTAGGGATCGTCCAGTTGGGCCTCAAGGGCGGGCGGCGGGGCCCCTTCCTCGCCCTTGGCCAGGCGGTAAACGCCTTCGGAGGAGATGAGCTTGCCGTTGTGGTACAGGCGGATATCGCCGATGCGGCCGCCGGCATCCTGAATCCGGACTTTTACTGTGGCGGTCCGGCCGGTGAGCCGGGTACCGCCCCGGGGGTCCAGGATTTCCACGGCCGGCGGGGGATTCTGCATGGCCTCGCTGACATTCAGTCCCAGGGTATCCTTGGAGATATCCTCACCCCGCAGTTTGCGCTCCACCAGGTCCGGGCGGTAAAAGGCATCATAAAACTGGTTGAAATCATAAGCCGCCATGCTCTGCACGAAATGCACCCGCCGGGAGAACTGGCCCGCGCCGCTGAAGAAACCTTCGGGCGTCACCGCCACCGAGGCCTCCGGGAAGGCGTAGAGCCGGGCCAGGGCTTTTCCCGTTTTGATGTCCCACACCGTCAGGGTGCCGTCTTCCGCGCCGGACAGAAGGAACTGGCTGGTGGGGCTCCAACTGACGCTGCGCACGTCCTCGCCGGGGCGGCCGGGCAGAGTGGCCAGCAGGACGCCTGTCTCCCGATCATAGATCCTCACGTCCTGATCCCGGCAATGGGCATAACCGCTCTGGCTGTGCGCGGCCAGGAACTTGCCGTCGGGGCTCCAGATAAGGGCAGGGGAACATTTTTCCTGGATGGCCCGGACCATGGAAAAATTTTTGGTCTCCCAGAGCCGCACCTGGCCGTCTTCGCTGCCGGTGGCCAAGAGCGCGCCGTCGGGGCTCAAGGCCAGCGACCACATTGATTCTCCCGGCCCCCCCAGGGTTTTTACCACTCTGCCCGTATTGACCTCCCAGACCCGGCCCATATTTTCCTGCCCTATGGCCTCATTGGGGCCTCCGGCAATGAGATACTTGCCGTCTTTGCTCCATAGCACCGCATCGACTTCATCCACCTGGCCCTTGAAATGCCGGATGGAAATGCCGCTGGCCGCGTCCCAGATGCGCGCCACCTTGCCGCTGCAACTGGCCGCGATATAGCGGCCGTCAGGGCTCCAGGCGAAGCCGCGGATGGTCTCCTTCGGGTTTCCCAGCGTGCGCAGCAGCTTGCCTGTATGGGCCTCCCAGATCTTGATCTGGTCCGTTTCCCACCCTCGCCCGGCGCCCGTGGCCAGCTTTTGCCCGTCTGGACTCCATACCGGCCGGATGGCCGGCAACTGGCGCGGCCCAGGGCTGCCCACCGGCCAGATCCAGGTGCCTTTCATTTCCTCGTAGCCGGAGGACCAGGCCACGGTTTTTTTATCCGGGCTCCAGGTGATATGGCCCACGTAGCTCAAGAGTTTGTCGAAGCGGCGCAGCAGTTTGCCGCTGGACGCCTCCCAGACGAACAACTCGCCCAAACCCGCCATGAAGAGCAGACGTCCGTCCGGACTCCAGTCCACCTGACGCGCCGAGGGCTGGTGCATGCCGATCTTTTTGGTCACCCGGCCGCTCCCTGTCTGCCAGATGCGGAGGTCCTCGCCGCAGGTGGCCAGGTGCTGGCTGTCCGGACTCCAGGTCATGCCCCGGTAGCCGAACTGAGCCCCTTTGAGGATGCGCCAGGGGGTGCCGCTGGGGAACTCCCAGAGGTGAATGTCCCCGTTGTTTCCCGCCAGGAATTTGCCGTCCGGACTCCAGGCGGCCTGGTCCCACCCCTTGGCCTTGCCGAAGACCAGGGGCGCAGTCCCCCGGGCGATTTCCCACACGGCCAGGTCCTTGCCGGCCGCGGCCAGGAAGGCTCCATTGGGGTTCCAGGCCAAAAAGTTGATAAGTCCCGGCGAGGGCTTGGGGAGCGTCAGCTTCAGTTCGCCGCTCGCGGCATCCCAGATGCGCACGTGCTCATCCTGGCCGCCGGCGGCGATGAACTTACCGTCGGGACTCCAGCTCACCGCAGTGATTCTGCCCTGCGCCCCGGCCAGGGTGAGCCTGGTGCGGCCGGTGGCGAGGTCCAGGACGGCCACCTGGTTGACCTGGGCCATGACCGCCAGGGACTTACTGTCCGGGATCCAGGACAAAATATCATGCCTGTCGTAAATGGGCGGGGGC
>CAZFWX010000123.1:0-8325 GCA_964522695.1 uncultured Desulfobacterales bacterium | reverse complement strand
GGGACTACAGCCTGCTCATCGTCATCCGCTTCCTGCACGGCCTGGCCACCGCCATCTACGGCCCGGTGGCCATGGCGGTGGTGGCGGATATCGCCGGGGCCCAAAAGGGCGAGTGGCTCTCCTGGTTTTCCTCGGTGACCATCCTGGGGACCCTGGCGGGCGCGCCGGTGGGCGGTTTTTTGCTGACCTACCTCATTGCCGCCCATGGCCCGGGGCTTGCCGACTTCCGGTTAATCTTCCTGGTTAGCGGCGTGGCCGGGGCCGCGGCGCTGGTTTTGGGCCTCATTGCCCTCAAAGGCAAAGAAATGGTGGTCCCCCACCCCGGAGCCCTGAAAGAACGCCTGGGGCGGTTTTTCTCCGGCATCAAAGAGGTGGTGAGCGACCGGCGGGTGGTTATCACCTCCAACATGGAGGGGTTGCAGAACCTGACCATGGGCGCGCTGGAGGCTTTTCTGCCGGTGTATGCCGTCAAGGTGGCGGGTCTGAATGAATTCCAGGCAGGTTTGCTTTGGGGCGTCCAGGTGCTCACCACCATCCTCTCCAAACCGGTGATGGGGCGCATCTCCGACCGCTGGGGCAGAAAGCCTCTCATCGTCGCCGGCATGGTGCTGTGCGCCGGGTCCTTCGCGGCCATTCCTTTGCTCACGTCCTTTTACCTGCTCATGATAACCGCCCTGGTCTTCGGTCTGGGGGAGGCCTTTGTCACCTCGTCGTCTGCGGCCCTGGTGGCGGACGTCTGCCAGGAGAAGCACTTCGGCGCGGCCATGGGCACCTTCGGCACCATCTTCGATGTGGGCCACGCCTCCGGCCCCATCCTGGCGGGTCTGCTGCTGGCCAGATTCGATTATTTCCCCTCATTTTGCATGCTGGCCGCAATACTCCTGGCCGCCATTCCGGTTTTTGTCCTGGGGGTGGACGAGAAAAGGCCCGGTAAGGCAGCCAGCAAGGAAAAGTGAGGGTTTTACGAAAAATTTCTTAAAGATGTTCCCCATGAGGCTGGGCTTTTCTCAAAAAAAAAATGAAAAGCCCGGTGGCGCAGGCTTTCCAGCCTGTGCTGACACCCGAGGGTGGGTGTCCTACATAAAAAGGTGCGGTAGGGCGGGCGTCCCGCCCGCCATTTTCGCCGGCACAGGCTAGAAAGCCTGTGCCACCATTGAAATTGAACCTTTCGAAGCAGGACAGCTTGCGGTATGGGAATGGGTTATGTCGAATGAGAGGGCCGGGGATTCCCGGCCCTCCGCCGGTTTTAGGCAGGGACTTTCTTGGGCTTGCAGAGAAAATCGGGGGAGGTGGCCAGGCGGCCGCAGCCTTCGCAGGCATACTGGATGGAATCCAGTTTGCCCTTGCAGAAGTGTTTTTCGGCGGGGGCTGTCTCACCACAAAAATTACATTTCTGGGGTTCGCCCTTGGGATTACAAAGATGCCCCGGCTCCTCGGCCAGTGCACCGCAGGTTTCACAGACATAAACTCTCTTGCCCATAACGCCTCCCTGGAAATTCTAGGTTTTACAAAAAAATAAGGCGGGGAATCTCAGAGTCAACCGGCGTGGCGATTTTTCGGCGGGTCCTCGTGAGGGAGGTCCCTAATGTGAAGACGGCCCGAGGATGGTGAGAGAAGACGTGGCCGCGTCCAGGCGGGCCCAGGCTCCCAGGGGCAGGGTGTAGTTGGCGGGCTGGTGGCCGGCGGGGAACCCGGCCAGCACCGGCACTCCCAGGGGTTCCAGGGCCACTGCCAAAACCTCCTGAACCCGGTCCTCGGACCCGGAGTTGGTGAAGGCCCCCAGCACCACCCCCCGGACTCCGGCCAGGGCCCCGGACAGCAAAAGGTGGTGCGCCAGGCGGTCCAGGCGGTAAAGGGCCTCGTTATGGTCTTCCAGGAAGAGGATGCTGCCGGCGAACCGGGGGGCAAAGGGCGTGCCCAGCAGGTGGCAGAGGGTGGTGAGATTGCCCCCCGCCAGGGGCCCTGCCGCACCGCCGGTATGGAGCACGGTGAGGTCCGGGAAGGTGACCTCCCGGGGGCCGGGGGAGGCCAGCCAGGCGAAGAAATCCTCCCGGGCGCCGGGGGTGAGATGGGGCAGGTGCGCCACATTGGGGCCGTGGAAAGTGACCACGTTGAGCCTGTCGTGCAGGCTCCAGAGAAGGTTGGTGAGGTCGCTGAAGCCCACCAGGCGCTTGGGAGAGGCCGCCAGGGCGGCGAAATCCAGGTGGGGCAATACCTTGAGCGAACCGTAACCGCCCCGGGCGCCGATGAGCGCGGTGATGTCCGGCCGCTCCCAGAGTTCCAGAAACCGCCGGGCCAGGGCTGCGTCCGCGTCCCGGCCCCAGGCCCGGTCTGCAAAGATTTCCAGCCCGCATACCACCGTGAGGCCCCATTCCTCCAGGAGATGCACCCCCGCCTGGAAGGCGGCGCGATCCACCGGACTGGCCGGCGCGGCCACCGCCACCCGGTCCCCCGGCCGCACCGGCGGCGGCCAATGAGAAGGAGATGCTTGGGTCATGGTATGGGATGGGTTCTTGAGGGGAGGGCCGGAGGGTCGCAGCTCCCCCACCCTCCCCTCAAACTCCCCTCCCAACCCCCTTTAAGGGTGTGGGGAGAGGGCACGGGGCTCTGATTCCTGGCCTTATCCCCCGCATACTAATGTCTCCAGCAGTTGTCAAAAAGTCCAGATCGTAAAGCCTTCCTGCAGGTAGCGGCCCAGGGCCGGGTGGCCCTGCATCTCGTCCAGGAGCTTCAATCCCTGCAACTGGGCCGCCTCCAAAGACCCCATCTTGTGGGAGCAGGCCCGGCACACCCCGCCGATGAGGCCGGCCTTTTTGGTTTTTTCGTACAGCGCAAAAAAGGGATGGCCCGGGTCCGCCAGCGTAGCCACCAGGGCGGTGGCCTGCCCCTCCACGATGATGGTGGCCTCCACCCCCCGCTGCTGCAAATCCAGGGCGTTCAGAAGCACGTGCACGAAACACATGGCTTCGCCCTGAAAGGCCACTAATGCGACTTTGAGCATGGCATCTTTCCTGTTTGTCTTTGCGGTTTCCTGGGCTCCCGGCGAACAGGCCGCCCGTTCGGGGAAGCGCAGGCCGCAGAAAAATTTTTTTCATTATAATACGGACGCTTTTCTCATAAAATGGGCCTCAAGGAATAAATGCCAATCTCTTTCCCCCATCAACCGCGGACCGGCAGCCCGGTGCCGCCGGCGTTTAAGGTGCAGGAGGGACAAGGACATGTTCAGCGGGGATTATTTCCAGAAAATTGCGGGCCTGGCATTGTGCCTGGGGTTCATGTGGGCCGCGGCGGCGTGGGCGGCTGAGGGCCAGCCGGCCTTAACGCTTACCGCCAAAGACGCAGGAAAAACTTTTACTATGAAACCGGGAGCCAGCTTCATGGTGGAATTGCAGCAGCCCTCGGGCACCGGCTACGTCATGCAGCCGCCGGTCTTTGAGGACCGGGTCCTGAAGCTGATCAGCCATAAAGAAAATCCTCCCCTCCAGGCCGGCCATCCCCGGGTGGGATTTCCCATCCGGCACCTCTTTGAATTTCAGGCGAAGGGCCAGGGCCGCACCGATCTCATTGTGCAGATCGCCCGGCCCTGGGAAAAAGATAAAGCTCCATTGGAAGTATTTCGAGCCGCCATCGTCATCCGGCCGTGATATTTTCATTCTTAAAACCACAATTCTTTGCCGGGGTTCTTTATGTCGCCGGGCGGCGCAGGCAAATCCGAAACGCTCCTCATCCGCTGGCAGATGGATGTCCCCCTGCTCACCAACCGTTTCATTCTCTACGACCTGGCCAAGCTCACCATTATCAGCGCGCTGATCATGTTCGTCCTGGTGGAGGGGATGATCCTGGTCCTGGAAGGCTTAAAATGGGACGTGTTCGTCAACATGGCCCTGATGGCCGGCTTCGCCTGCCTGGGACTGGCCGTCCTCATGGTCCTGGTCATGCTGCTGTTCTTCTGGAACCGCTTTCCCATGGGCTTTGCCCTGTCGGAGGAAGGGGCCGCAGTAACGAGCCAGAGCCGCCGGGGCCAGGTGGCCAACCGCCTGGCCGTCATCATCGGCGCCCTGGCCGGCAAGCCCGGGGTGGCCGGGGCCGGCATGCTGGGCATGGCCCAGGAGGAAGTGGGGATCGGGTGGCCGGAAGTGGAGCGCCTGAACATCCACCCCGGGCCCCGGGTCATCAGCCTGATGAATTCCTGGCGGGTGGTGCTGCGCCTTTACTGCACCCCGGAAAACTTCCCGGCGGTTCGGCAGCAGGTCGAAGACTGGTGGCAGGGGGCGGCTAAAAAACGGGAGGCGCGGCTCCGCAGGCGGGTGCGCCTGCCCTGGGGCAGCCTGCTGCTGAAAAGCGCCCTGGCCGTCTTGGCCGCCATCTTTCTCCAAGCCCTGCCCTTCCCCGTTCCCAGCCACTGGATCGTGGCCGCAGCGGCGCTGGCCCTTGCGGCCATCTGGCCCCTGCCTGTCCGCCACCTGGCCGGGCTGGCCACCCTGGCCGCGGTGGCCCTGTTCATCATCTTCACCCTGGTGCACGGTTTTGAGACATATAGCCTGTTTGACGAAAATCTCTACCGCGCCCTGGCCAGGGAAAAGGGGTGGCCCACGGACCAGATTCCCGCCTGGGTCAGGATGACGCGCTTCCGCTTCCAGCGCTTACAGGTCCACGAATGGCTGGGCACGGCAGTGGCCGGACTGTCCCTGGCTTACTTTACCTTCCTGGGCCTGTCCGCCTGGCGGGACAGGGGAAAAAAAGGGAAATAGGTAAATCGGAAAAATGTGGTAAAATTACTTAAATTTGCAGGATCGTCGGCATCAAGGCCCAGATAGGCGTCAGAAATCACATTTCTGGTGCTGGTTCTGATAATCCTGGTGGCGGGGGACCCTCGCTCCGGCCCAAAGCTTTGCCGGCACGCGCCGCGAGTCTTCTCCCCTGCCCCCGGGCGGGTGAGCTGAGATGAGCACCGACCCCACCGCGTTAGTCGGCTCCTGGCCCCTGGGCATGCTCTACGTCTACCTGACAGAGAGCTGCAACCTGGCCTGCCGCCATTGCTGGATTCAGCCAACCGGCCAGGGGACGGCCCCTGCCGGACAAAACCTTCCCGTTGACACCCTCGAGTCCATCGTCGCCCAAGCTGCACCCTTGGGCCTGCAAGCCGTTAAATTGACGGGCGGGGAACCGCTGCTGCACCCGGAGATCCGGGAAATCCTCGAGATGCTGGCGCGACAGGGCCTCGCATGCGTCCTGGAAACCAACGGCACGCTGATCTCCTCTGCCATTGCCGCCCGGCTGGCCCAGGTTCCTCATCCCCAGGTGACGGTGAGCCTGGATGGGGCCGACGCCGCCACGCACGAAGGATTGAGAAGGGTGCCGGGGTGTTTTGCCGCCACCCTGAAGGGCATCAGGGAGTTGACAGCCGCGGGCTTGCGTCCGCAAATTATCATGACGTTGATGCGGGGCAATGAAGGTCAGCCGGAGGCGGTGGTGCGGCTGGCCGAATCGCTGGGGGCCGGGTCCGTCAAATTCAACGTCATGCAACCGGTGGGCCGGGGGAAGGAACTTCTGGCCGCCGGCCAGGGTCTTCCCATTGAAGATCTGTTATCCTTGGCCCGGTGGGTGGAGCAGGATTTGGCCGAGCGGACCAATCTGCCGTTGTTTTTCCACCACCCCCTGGCCTTCCAGCCTTTAAGCCGCATCTTCGCAGAACGCTCTCTGGGCTGCGGGCAGTGCGGCATCCGGGGGATTCTGGGGGTCCTGGCGGACGGCTCCTACGCCCTGTGCGGCATCGGCCGGCGCGTGCCCGAACTGGTGTTTGGGGGTGCCGCAGCCGCTTCTCTCCGGGAGGTGTGGGAAAGCCACCCTACGCTGACGGAGTTGCGCCGGGGGTTGCCCGCCCGCTTGCAGGGAATCTGCGGGGACTGCCTCATGAAGCATATGTGCCTGGGGGGCTGTTTGGCCTATAATTATGAAGCGCACGGCAGTTTTTGGGGGCCGTTCTGGTACTGCCGGCAGGCCTGGGAAGCGGGGCGGTTTCCTGCGTCCCGGCTGGCAGGCAGTCCGGCGGCCAGGGAGGGTGGGCAATAAATTTCCCGTACACCTTGCCCGCCTCAGCAAGGAGAAAGGCGGGATGCGCTTCGCTTTCCCGCCCTGCCGAGCGTATCGTCACAGAGGAGGACCGAGCATGAAACTCAAGTACGAGGTGCCCAGGCTGCGCAGTTTCACCACGGAAAAGAACCAGGGGCAGCAGCCCTGCTGGCCGGGGAGTGTGGCCTACGGCGGCCAGTGCGGCTCGGGAGGCGTCGCCGGCACCTCCTGCGTTACGGGGCACACCCCCTTTGCCTCGTAAACCCGCAGTGGTGTCAGCGCCCGGTCCTCTGCCCGTTAACCCAGGGGTGCGGAGAAAAGGGGCGGGTTCTGCCGCGCCCCTGGCCTCCCAGGTTTATGAGCCGCCGGCGCGGTCGATGCGGGCCACCACGCCGTCCTGGTTAAAGGTGATGGTGGCGAATTCCGTGCGGGTTTCTTTCCCTTCCTCAGCGGCTGGCTGGGTGTCCAGCCGGTAAATGAGCTGCTTGCCCCCTTGGGGTCTGGTGGAGGTGTTCCAGGGCCGGCCCAACAGATCCGTCACTTCATCCTCTTTGGTCTGGCCCACAGTGATCTGGTTCAGCAAGGCCGGGTCGATGAGCCCCTTGCGCTCCCGGTGGGCCTTGACCGCCACCCCCACGAGCACCGCGGCGCAGGACGCCGTCTGGCTCACCACCACCATCAGGCTGAGCATTAAAGCCAGGTAGCGGGTCATCTTCGCATCCCCCTCAATCTATCAGGTGCAACCATTATACTTTCCATACGCCTTTTCTGGCAAGAAAGGAAAAGTCTGGCCTCTCCTGGACCCATCGGCGGGGGGACGGAGTTTCTTTGATGGTTTCAGAAAGGAAATAGGGCGCAGGGGGCCTGGAGTCCGTCTTCGGACATGGAAGGGCGTCCGCCACATCTTCCCTCCCCCTTGATGGGGGAGGGTCAGGGTGGGGGTGGAAGATTTAGGTGGTTCTCTGAGGACTTGGCTCACTCGCCCCCCTCCCCCAACCCCCTCCCACCGTGGGGAGGGGGCTTAAAAACCTGTCGCATGCGAAATCTCTACCGGACAACACTGCCTAAATTCCCCTCTTTCAAAGGGGGACTTGAGGTACTGGGGCTTCCGGGCTCGATAAAAGGTCCTCTCGGAAAATTCCCCTTTTGTATAGAGGGGGATAGGAGGGATTTTTCATTACCAGGGGTGAGGCTTAAGGGACTCATAAATGTTTGGGAAAAAAATATCCATCTCTTCCTGGCGGTGTCTGGTTGGGTACAGACCTTGACAACTCCGGGAAATTCGGATTAATTTCCGAAGAATTTATGACGACCATGATCGACGCGTACGATTATCCCCTGCCCCCGGAGCTCATCGCCCGGTACCCCGCCTCTCCCCGGGACGCCTCCCGTCTGCTGGTGGTGGACCGGCGGCGCGGGAGCTGGCGGCAGGCATCCTTCCGGGACCTGCCCGAGATCCTGGACGACGGGGATTTCCTGGTGGTAAACGATACCCGGGTCTTCCCGGCGCGCCTTGTGGGCGCCAAAGATACGGGCGGCAGGGTGGAGTTCCTGCTGCATCATCTGCCCCTGGCGGATAACGGCGCGGCTGCGGCCCGGGTGCGGGCCAGCTACCGGGCCCGGCGGCGGCTGAAGCCGGGCCAGCAGGTGGCCTGCGGGGACGGTCTCGTGGCCGATATTCTTGCCGTGCCCGAACCCGGGGTGGCCGAGGTAAGTCTGCGTTCTGCAGATGGAGATGTGCTGCAAGCTCTGCACACCTGGGGACTCACCCCCCTGCCCCCGTATCTGCGCCGGGACGCCGAAGCCGGAGACCGGGAGGACTACCAGACCCGCTTCGCCGCCCGCACCGGCGCGGTGGCCTGCCCCACCGCGGGCCTGCACTTTACGGACGAGGTCATGGCGCAGCTGGCCCGGCGGGGGGTAGAGACGGCCGCAGTCACCCTGCACGTGGGGCCGGGCACCTTCCTGCCGGTGCGCCACGAGGATTATACCCGGCACACCCTTTTGGCCGAACAGTTTGAACTGTCAAAGGAGACGGCCGGGCGCCTCAACACCGCCCGGGCGGCAGGCAAACGCCTGGTGGCGGTGGGCACCACCACGGTGCGGGTGCTGGAGCATTGCGTCGCACCAAAGGGCTTTGCGGCCCAATCCGGCAGCTGCAACCTGTACATCTACCCGGGCTACCGCTTCCGGGCCGTGGACCGCCTGCTCACCAATTTCCACCTACCCCGGTCCACCCTGCTGCTGCTGGTG
>CAZFWX010000122.1:0-8610 GCA_964522695.1 uncultured Desulfobacterales bacterium | reverse complement strand
TGGAAATCCGCCACCTGCAGCGCACCGAAGTGCGGGAGGCCGAGGAATTCTTCGCCGCGGGCCAGAAAGGCTCCTCGGCCATGCCCCACAAGCGCAATCCCGTGCTCTCGGAAAACCTGTGCGGCCTGGCCCGGGTGCTCAGGGCCAACGCCCTGGTGGGCTTGGAAAATGTGGCTCTCTGGCACGAGCGGGACATCAGCCACTCTTCGGCGGAGCGGGTCATTTTCCCGGACAGCAACATCCTCCTGGACTTTATGCTGTCACGCTTAACCGGCCTGCTCAAAAAACTGACCGTCTATCCCGAAAACCTGGCCGCCAACCTGGCCGCCAGCCGAGGCCTGGTCTTTTCCCAGACGCTGCTCCTGGCCCTCGTGAACAAGGGCCTCTCCCGGGACGCAGCCTACCGCCTGGTGCAGCGCCCGGCCATGGCCACCTGGCAGGATGGGGGCGACTTTGCCCAGCGGGTGGCGCAAGACGAAGAGATCCGCAGGCACCTCAGCCCTGCGGAACTGGTGGACGTCTTTAACGCCAAGCACCACCTGCGCCACTTGGACACTATTTTTAGGCGGGTGTTTGAGGAGGGGGAGGGATAAAGAGAGGTGGGGGGAGGGCCAGGTTAGAGCAGGCGCCCTCGCCTGCATGACAACAGGAACAGCCGGGGGCGGCTGTTCTATACCTTTTTTCCGCTCCGTGCAGATTATGGTGGCGCAGGCTTCCAGCCCGTGCAAATGCGCTGGCAAGATGCCTGCGCCACAAAATATTTGTTGGGCTTGAGGGAGGGGGAAGAGGCCTCCGACCCCTGGCCCCTTCCCCGAAAACTCTCAGGCCAAAGATAACCTGAGCTGGTCTTCTCTCGGCAGGGCTTTATCCAGGCGCACGCGCACCAGGTCGCCGGGTTTGAGGCGCATGGAGGCCGGAGAGGAGAGGCCGCCCTCCAGCAAGAGTTGCGGCAGGAGCACCCGCTGGCGGTGGGGCATGGTTTCCAGGACCAGGGCCTCCATTTTCTGTCCCACCCGGCCGGACAGGTATTTGAGCAGCCAGTAGCGCAGCCGGCGGGTTTTCAGGGCCCCGGCCCGGCGCATGGCCGGTTCGATGGTCATGAGGATCTGCTCCAACTCAGGGGCGGTATAAGCCGGCTCCCCGCCCATGATGCCGCTTAAGATCTGGCGGTGAATCACCAGGTCCAGGTAGCGGCGGATGGGTGAGGTGGCGAAGGTATAGAGGGGCAGGCCCAGGCCCCAGTGGGGCTGGGGGGAGAGGTCCATGACCACCCGGCTCAGGCGGCGGCGATCCTGCCACAGGGCGAAGAGGTCCTTGGGCTCATCCTTGGCAATGGGCTCCCGGGGTTCGGGCTGGGCCCGGTAGATGGCTGGCAGCCCCCTATCGGCCAGGAAGCGTGCCGCCAGGAAATTGGCCAGGACCATGGCCTCGGACACCAGCTCATGGCTGCCGGTTTCCTGGTCTTCCGTGGCCACCTGGATCTCGCCGTTGGGGGAAAAGATCACCCAGACTTCCGGGAGTTTCAGTTCATAGCCCCCTTCGGCCAGGCGCCGGGTCTTGTGTTTTTCCATCAGCCGGGAGAGGGCGGCCAGGGTGGGGTCCGACTCCAGGCTGTCATCCACCTGGTGGTAGGTGAGTCGCCGCTGCACCCGAATACGGCTGGGGACGATCTCCCACTCCCGCACTTCGGCGTTGGGGGTCAACTCCACCAGAAAACTCAGGGCCAGGCGGTCCTCATGGGCCATGAGGCTCAGGGTGTCCTCGGAGATGGCCTCGGGCAGCATGGGCAGCCGGGATTCGGGCAGATAAATGGAGGTGCCCCGCTCCCGGGCCTCCCGGTCCAAGGGGGAGTCGGCGGCCACCAGGGCGGAGACGTCAGCAATATGGACGCCCAGACGCCAGCCTTCGCCTGAGGGTTCCAGGCTCAGGGCGTCGTCGAAATCGCGGGTGCGCTCGCCGTCGATGGTAAAGCATTCCAGACCGGTGAGATCCCGGCGCCAGGCCGCGTAGGGATCGGGCGCCGCCTTGGCGTCCAGAGAACTGGCCAGACCTAAAGATTCTGCAGAAAAGTTCAAGGGTACATCCAATCGGTAAAGATCAAGGTTTTCGTCTTCGTGAAAGACTCCCAGGCGGACCAGCAGCTTGAAGGGGGCGTCGGCCACCGGCAGGCGGGCCTTGTCCAGGAAGGCCTTGCCCCGGGCATAATCCGGCGCGTCCTCGCCAAGGAGCGCCATGGGCTTGAGGACGGCCACCAGGCGCTCCCGCCAGGCCGGGTCGTTAATGACGCCCGTTTCCCAGGCGCTTTTCAGGTGCTGGGCGGCGTCCTCCAGCTCCCGGCGGAGTTCTTCCTCCCGGCGGCGCTTGTCCTTGAGGGCTTCCACCACCTCGGGTGGGTTGGCGGCCCACAGGCCGTCCTTGTATTTAAAGAGCAGGCCATTGCCGTATAAGGCCCGTCCGATGGCCGCGGTGTGGTCTGGGGAGCCCTGGTTGAACCAGAGCTCCGCCAGCTCCTGGGCGGACATGACCGCTTCTTCAGCGGCGGCGAACTCCCACAGTTCCTCCAGGTTGACGGTTTCTTTGAGGGCCTCCCGCCGGGCCGCAGTTTCCTCCAGCAGGTTCAGCCACTGCTGCCGGGTGAGGCGGGCCGACAGGGAACCGGGACAGGTATGCAGCATGCGTTTTTTGGCCACCGTCATTTCCCTGTTTCCCGGGGCCAGGACGTGCAGGCGCTCCCCCTTGACCTCCAGGACAGCGGCCAAGATGATCCGTTTCTCTTCAAAGAATTCGACGAGATGTCCCGGTTCCATGATAAAATGGCTAATAACTGAGTCAGTGGGGGGAGGACCAGGGGCCCGCGGCCCCTCCCTCAAAGAGCTGGCGGCACAGTCAGGACTTCCCGGAAACGTATCAGAAAAGCGCCAAAAGTCAAGAAAGGCGGCCATGCGCCTGGCCATCATCTCCGACATTCACAGCAACATTGACGCCTTGAACCAGGTCCTGCCGGAGTTGGACAAGGAAGGAGTGGATCTCATCCTCAATTTGGGTGACACGGTGGGCTACAACGCCGGTCCCAACGAGGTCGTGGAACTCCTGGCCGGGCGGCCGATCTGGTCCCTGGCCGGCAACCATGACCTGGCTCTCTTCGACGCAGAGCGGGCCGAATGCTTCAACATTATCGCCTACCAGGCTATCCTCTGGTGCCGGGATGCCTTGCGGCAGGAACACCATGACTTCCTCCGGGGTCTCCCCCTGACCCGGGAAGGTGAGGGCTTCATCGCCTGCCACGGCACGCCTTCGAGCCCGGACGCCTATATCAGCTTTCACTTTCAAGGCAAGAGAGTCTTCAATTATCTCCGACATAAAGCCGACATCAAGGTCTGCTTCTTCGGGCATACCCATCGCCGGGCCCTCTGGTACCGGGACGTCCGGGGCACGGTGGCCACCCAAGCCATCCGGCCGGGAAAAATGCTGCTGGACCGCACCTGCCAGTATCTTGTCAACCCCGGCAGCGTGGGGCAGCCCCGGGATGGGAACCCGCAAGCGGCCTACGCCATCTTCGATGACCAGGAATTCTCCATCCATTTCAAGTCCATACCCTACGACGTGCAAGCGGCGCAACAGCGGATACTCAAGGCCGGGCTGCCGGAATACCTGGCGGAACGCCTGGCCCAGGGCATTTGAGAAAGGGGGAAACCATGGCCACCTATCAGAAAGAAGGCGTTTTGAAAGACGGCACCAAGGTCGTTCTGCGGCCCTTGCAGAAGGACGACCGGGACAAGCTGCTGGACTTCTTCCACCGGGTGTCGGACCAGGATCTCATGTTCCTGCGCAGCGACGTGCGCGACC
Source organism: uncultured Desulfobacterales bacterium (assembly GCA_964522695.1). Classification (GTDB taxonomy): domain Bacteria; phylum Desulfobacterota; class Desulfobaccia; order Desulfobaccales; family 0-14-0-80-60-11; genus VGSQ01. Next base: position 4,764 of record CAZFWX010000122.1, on the reverse strand, counting down.
CCGCAGTCATTGATGACTGGGTGAACCACATCGACCTGCGCAAGGTCTTTCCCCTCATCGCCGAAGTGGACGGCAAAATCGTGGGGGACGCCACCCTGCACATGCGCCGGGTGGGCTGGAAGCGCCACCTGGGAAACGTCCGCATCGTCGTGGCCAAGGATTACCAGGGCAAGGGCCTGGGCACCTTCCTCATCAACGAACTGATAGATCTGGCGGCGGAATTCGGCCTGGAGAAACTGATCGCCGAAATCCACCTGCTGTCCACCGCGGCCCTGTCGGCTTTCAAGAAAGCGGGCTTTTCCGCCAAGGCGGTCTTCGAGGACCTGGTCAAGGACCAGAGCGGCCAACGGGGCGACCTGGTGGTCATGGTCTGCGACGTTCTGGGCAAGGACCGCAAAGAGGGCTGACCGACCAGTAAATTCCCTCTCCCCTTTCAGGGGAGAGGGTCAGGGCGAGGAGATCGAGGCTTCCCCCCCTCACCCCAGCCCTCTCCCCCCGAGAATGGGGGGAGAGGGGGTAGTGTCGCGAGCCCCCTGCCCCCTTTCCCCCAAACGGAGCAGCATCCCAGAATATTTCCAAATCAATAGAGCATTTGACACTTCTGGCCCCTCTTGATATATAAGCAATTGAAACTTTACTCTTTTTTCTCCAGAAAATTCCTTTCCGGCTGTCCCAAGGAGACCCTCAATGCTCATCGTCATGGATAAGGACGCCACCGCCGGTCAGATCGAGGCGGTGGTGCAGAAGATCGAATCTTTGGGGTTTGCGGCCCAGCCCATCCCCGGGGGCGAAAGGGTGGCCATCGGCATCCTGCGCAACCCCCGGGCTGTGGACCCGGCCCTCTTCCTGGACATGCCGGGGGTCACCCAGGCCATCCCGGTTTCCAAGCCCTATAAGCTGGTGAGCCGGGAGATGCAGCGGGAAGACACCGTCATTTCCCTGCCGGGGGTCACCATCGGCCGGGGCCGCTTCGTCACCATCGCCGGGCCCTGCGCCATCGAAAGCGAGTCCCAGGCCCTGACCATCGCCCGCCTGGTCAAGGAGGCCGGGGCGCAAATCTTCCGGGGCGGCGCGTACAAACCCCGCACCTCCCCTTACAGCTACCAGGGGCTGGGCAAGGCCGGCCTTAAGATCCTCAACAAGGTGCGGGAGGAGACGGGCCTGCTCATCATCACCGAGGCCGTGGATGTGGATTCCCTGAAACTGGTGGCCGAATACGCCGACATCGTGCAGATCGGCGCCCGCAACATGCAGAATTTCTCGCTCTTGCGAAAGGCCGGGCAGTTGCGCAAGCCCGTGCTGCTCAAAAGGGGGATGTACGCCACCCTGGAAGAGTGGCTCATGGCCGCGGAGTATCTCCTGGCCGAAGGCAATCCCCAGGTCATCCTGTGCGAGCGGGGTATTCGGGGCATCGGCGAGCATGCCCGCAACCTCCTGGACCTAAGCACTATCCCCGCGGCGCGCCGGGAGTCCCACCTGCCCATCGTCGCGGACCCCAGCCACGCGGCCGGCCGCCGGGACCTGGTGGCCCCCCTGGCCCGGGCCGCAGTGGCCGCAGGCGCCGACGGCCTCATCGTCGAAGTGCACCATGAGCCGGAAAAGGCCTTGTCCGACGGCGCCCAGTCCCTCTACCCCCACCAGTTCCAGAAACTGATGCAGGATATCCAGTCGCTTAAGCCCGGGGGCTGGAGTTGAGGGACATTCTCCTCACCCTGCCCGGCCGGAAGCACCATTACCGCATCATCCTGGAACCGGGGCTGCGGCGGCGCCTGGCCGAGGCCCTGGCCCCCCTCAACCTGCCGCCCCGTATTTTTTTAGTGGCCGACGCCCGGGTGGCCCGCCTCTATGGCCAGGAGGTCACCGGCGCCTTGAGCGCGGGCGGCTACCGGCCCGAAATGTTGACGGCGCCGCCGGGCGAGCGCTCCAAATCCTGGGGCATGCTCAAACGCCTGGCCCAAAGGCTCCTGGCCTTGGGGGCCGACCGGGCTTGTGGGGTACTGGCCCTGGGCGGCGGCGTGGTGGGGGACCTGGCCGGTTTTCTGGCCTCCATTTACCTGCGGGGCGTCCCTTTCGTGCAAATCCCCACCACGCTTTTGGCCATGGTGGACGCTTCCATCGGCGGCAAGACCGCGGTCAACCTGCCCCAAGGGAAGAATCTCCTGGGCACCTTCCATCAACCCCGGCTGGTGGCCATTGACCCGGAATTTTTGGACACCCTGCCGCGCCGGGAGCGTTTAAACGGCCTGGCGGAAATCCTCAAGGCCGGCTTCATCCGGGACCCGGACCTGCTCACGCGCCTGGCCGCCCTGCATACCCGCCTTTTTCAGGACCCGGAGAGTCTGGCTGACATTATTTTCCGGGCCGCGGAGATCAAGGCCCGGGTGGTAGCCGCAGATGAAAAGGAAGCGGACCTGCGCCGCATCCTCAACTTCGGCCACACCCTGGGCCATGCCCTGGAGCAGGCCTCGGGCTTTTCCCTGCCCCACGGCCAGGCCGTGGCCTTCGGCATGATCTTCGCCCTGGACCTGTCCGTGCGCCTCACAGGCCTTCCCGCCGACACCGCCCGGTCCGGCAATCAGCTCATCCGCGACTTCGGCCTGGCGCAGACGCTGCCCGCCCTGGACCATGACGCCATCCTGGCCGCCCTGCCCCAGGACAAAAAACGCCAGGACCAGGACCTGGTTTTCGTGCTTTTGAAAGACTTGGGCCAGCCGGTCATTTACCGGGGCGCGCCTTTGCCTCTCATTGCCAAGCTTTTAGGGAAAATGCAGGGGTTATGAGGGACTCGTGGGGTAGGAAAATTTGCGGGGAGGGCGGGGCATCTGCGCCACTGCCCTCCCCTCAGTTTCTGTTATGCTAATCCTCACCCGGCCTTGACTTCGATTTTCCGGGGCTTGGCCTTGGCGGCCTTGGGCAGGGTGAGGGTGAGGACGCCGTCCTTGACGGTAGCCTCGATCTTTTCCTGGTCGATGAGTTCCCCCACGTGGAACTCCCGGTAGTAATCGCCGGTGAGATATTCCTGCTCCACCCAGGTCTCCCCCTCGCCCAGCGCCGGGCCGATGCGGCCCTGAATGGTCAAGAGGTTTTCCCGGAGGTCCAGGCTGACCCGGTCGCCGGAGACGCCCGGCATGTCCGCCACCACCACCAGGGTTTCAGGAGTTTCGTAGATGTCCACCGCGGGCACGAAGACCGGCCCGGGGCGCACCCGCTCCCCCTTGGCCGGGGCTTCTTCCTTGGCTTTGGGCTGCAGTTCCTTTTCCGTCATCTTCCCTCACCCCCTTACACAGTTTTAACGGTAATCTGGCGCGGCTTGATCTCTTCCGGTTTGGCCAAGGTAATGGTGAGAATGCCGTCTTTGCACGCAGCTTCCACCCTGTCGGCATTGATGGGCACCGGCAGGCGCACCAGACGGCGGAAATATCCCGACTCCCGCTCCCGGCGGTGATAATTGACGTTTTTATCCGCCGCGGGAATTTTGCGTTCTCCCCGGAGCACCAGGTTATTTTCCTTGACGGTGATTTCCAGATCCTGGGGATTCACCCCGGGCAGTTCAGCCCGCACGTACACATGGTCCCGGTCTTCGGAGATGTTGATCAACGGATAGACTCCCGTCCGCCAGGGGTAGCGTCCCACGCCGGTGGCGCCCTGGAACAGACCTTCCATGCGCCTTTTTAACTGCTCCAGCTCCCGGAAGGGGTCCCACTCAGGGTCCCTGAAGAATATCGCCATACGCAATTCCTCCCTCAACAATCAGTTATTATTCAGAGAAATAAGAATAACCCCCGGCTCGGTCAAGACCCGGGCTTTTGATTTCTGGGACGAATTCAGGTAAATACAAATGGGCGCGTGGAGGGAAGATTTGGAACTGCCAATCCGTTGTCGCCTGGGGCCCTGGGAATCATTGATGGCCCGGGACAGAGCAATAACTAATCCTCCTCCCCCCCACTCGGGGGAGAGGGAGAAAAATATCCCGGTTAATTCCCTCTCCCTTGAGGGAGAAGGTAAGGGTGAGGGTGAAAAACTTCTCAGTTCTCAAAGGCCATCCTCAACAATTGAAAAACAGTGGGAGAGGACCATATGCCATTTCCCTGGCAAGACGTCACCTGGGTGCTCCTGGACATGGACGGCACTCTGCTGGACAAACATTACGATGATTATTTCTGGGAGACCCTGGTGCCCCAGGAGTACGCCAAAAGGCAGAGGTTGGCCCTGGCTGCGGCCCGCGAAGAAGTCTTCGCCCGCTATCAGCGGGAGGAAGGGACCCTCAACTGGACGGACATCGACTTCTGGTCCCGGGAATTGGACCTGGACATCCCGGCCTTAAAGGAGTCCATCCGGCACTTGATCGAAGTCCACCCGGACACCGAGGACTTTCTCAAGTACCTGCGCCGGATCGGCAAAAAGGTGGCCCTGGTGACCAACGCCCACTTCAAGACCTGGCGCCTGAAAATGAACCATACGGGGCTCACCGGCTACTTCGATGAAATCATTTCCTCCTTTGACCTGGGCTATCCCAAGGAGGAGCTTCGTTTCTGGGAAATCTTAAAGGTTCAATTGAACTACGATCCCAACCGCACCCTGCTGGTGGACGACAACGCCGAGGCCCTGGCCGCGGCCCGGACCCAGGGCATCCGCCATCTCTTCTTCAAAGCCAAATCCAGCTCCCAACAGGAACCCGCCAACCATACGGAATTTCCCACCCTTATCAGCTTCCACGAGTTGATGAGTTAGGAAGAGGAAAAGCGGGGGGAGGGCCGGGGGAAC
>CAZFWX010000121.1:0-8731 GCA_964522695.1 uncultured Desulfobacterales bacterium | reverse complement strand
GTGGCCCCTGCCTTCGGTGTAGCCCATGAGCCCCCGGACCTCGGGGTGGTCCTCGTCCCCGACGATGAGGGTGGCGTGCTCCTGGCGGGCCCAGCGCCGGATGATGGCCTGCACCCGGGCCACTTTGGGGCAGGTGGCGTCGATGATGTCGCTCTGGGTGGCTTCCAGGGCCGAGCGCTCCTGGGGCGGGATGCCGTGGGCCCGGATCACCACCAGCCCGGGCGGGGCCTCCTCCCCGGGCTTGAGCACCCGGATGCCCCGCTCGGCCAAGAGCTCCAGGACCTGGGGGTTATGAATCAGGGGACCATAGGTGTAGATGCGGGTCTTTTTCTGATTGATGGCCTTGAGGACCATTTCCATGGCCCTTTTGACCCCCATGCAGAATCCCGCAGTGCGCGCCAGGACCACCCGCACCTGGCCGCCGCCCGCAGGCCGAACCTGAGCCTCGCGAGCCTTCTTGCCCGCCTCAGCCTGATCCAGGGAAGGGGTTGTTGCCATGCTTACTTCTCCGCGCTCTTTGCCGCGGACGACAGATACTGCCGCAAGAGAGCAGCCATGTGCCGGGCCACCATCTCCCGGCCCGCGTCTTCCAGGTGGATGCCGTCGGACTGGTACGCCCTTTGCGTCCGGGAGCACAGCACATTTTGAAAATCCACAAAATACGGCTTGCCCGCGAGGCTCTTCTTAAGAGCCCGGTAGGTCACCTGGAAGTTGTCCGCCAGGGAAAAATACTTGCCAATAATCATATAATCTTTTTCCTGCTTTTTCATATCCGCAGCCACGTCCCCGGTCTCCACCCACCACATGGGTTGCCAGATCAGCAGAAACCGGGCGCCGAAGCTCGCCGCCACCTTGTTGACGTAATCATAGCGGCGCACGGCGCTGGCCACGTAATCCCGCAGGGCAGACGAATCCGCGGCGATGGGAATCACCCCTTCCCGCACCTTGTCATAGAAATCCCGGCTATAGGAGGCGTACAGCGCGGCATTCAAGGGTTTGAGCAGGCCGAAGAAGCTCTGGTGATAGCTCTCCACCAGGGCCCGCACCTGGCGGTAGCCGTGGTGGGCGTCCGGGGTGCGGTACTGGGCGAAATAGGTGCAGTCGTTGGCGCCGTCGTAGAAGATGATGACGTCCGGGTGATCGGGCCTGTCGATGAGCAGCTTCTGCAAATACTTGGTTTCCAGGAGCGAGTTATAGCCGTCCGCGCCGAAGTTGCTGGCCACGGCCGGGATCCGGGGCTCATCCTGATTGAGGAACCGGGCCACCTGGCTGGGGATGGTGCGGTCGTCGACGTCGGTGACCCCCCGCATGGTGGAGCCGCCGAACATCCAGAGGCGTTTGGCAGGGGTCTGCGCCGATGTGGGGGCGTTATATGCCGTGGGCCGCTCCCCGGTGCCGGTGATGTAAAGGGTATAGGGGTCGTACCGCACCGGCTCCCCTTCCCAAAACTGGCCATACAGGTAAAAGGTGCTGAAAATGACGATGAGGAAACACAGCACCTCCACCAGAACCAGTCCGGCCGCCAGCCAGAGCGTCAGCTTCCACAAACCGCGCAAAAATCGCTTCACCATGAGGATGTCCCGGCCAGAATCATAGTTGTGGTTGCGGACCAGGGGCCCAAGACCCCCGGCCTTTTCTTCAAAATTACCAAAGGCATATTCCCGTTGACCGACGTCAGGGGGGTGTGGTACAGGTTCCGGTGATTATGAGCCATTTCCTGGAGCTTCTTGTCGGCACGGTGGCCTTGCGGCCGTACGTCTTCGTCTTTCTGGGCGCTTACCTGCTCTGCGCCACCTGGCACCTGGGGGGAGGCCGGGCCCTGCTTTTTGTGCTCCTGGGCTACCTGACCGCCTGGGTGGCGGAACTGACCTCCATCCACACGGGCTTCCCCTTCGGCCTCTATTATTATATCCCCGCCACCGTCGACCGGGAACTCTGGGTGTTGGGGGTGCCGTTCATGGACTCCCTGTCCTACGTCTTTCTGGCCTACGCGAGCTATGCCCTGGCCCTGCTGTGTCTGGGAAACCTCAGCTGGCAGGGCTGGCGCCCGCATCTGGACGAAACCGCAGCTTTACGCGGCTCCTGGCGCACCTGCCTGTTGGCCGCGGTGCTCATGATGACCCTGGACGTGGTCATCGACCCGGTGGCCCTGCGCGGCTATCGTTGGTTTTTGGGCCAGATTTACGGCTACCCCCAGGCCGGAGCCCATTTCGGCATCCCCATCACCAACTACGCCGGCTGGCTCCTGGTGTCCCTGGTCATGGTGCGCCTCCTGCAACTCATCGCCACCCGCGTGCCCGCCTCCCCCTGGTGGGACTGGGGCCGGCGGGATTTCCCCGGCCGGGTCCTGTTGGGTTCCCTCCTCTACCTGGGCATCCTGGGTTTCAATCTGACCATGACCTTCCTCATCGGCGAACCCACCCTGGGCTGGGCCGGTATCTTTATCTACCTCCCCTTCCTCACCTGGCTGGCGTTGCGGCTGTGGCCGGGAAAAGAATGATCTGAGGGAGGGGGCGAGGGAGCAGAGCCCCCTCCCCCGCAAGACCTCTACATCACCTCCACCACAACCTCCAAAGCCCGGGCCAGGTTCCGGGCGGCCGCCTCAGACCGCCGCCAGAGGCGCAAAAGGATAGCCAGACGCCGGGGATCCGCGATCACCCAGGCCAGGGCCTGTCCCCAGCCCGGTTCCACCCCGGCGTCCAGTTTTTCGGCCAGAAAACGGGGAATCTCCTCGCCTGCGGCGTCGGTGACCGCCCGGATACCCAGGAAGGGAACGCAGGCAGAGAATGCCTGGGCCGCCACCGCCGCGGTTTCCTGGTCCAGCGCAGGATGCAGCAAATGCTGCACCGCCTCGATTTCCCGTTCCTTATCCACGATCTGCGGGGCCGTCACCAGGCTCCCGGCCTTGGCCGGCAGGCCTGCCTCCCGCAGGCGTTCTACCAGTTCCTGAGCCGCCACCGGGGCAGGCGGGGCTGCCACCTGCGTTAACTCAGCGGTGTCCCGCTCATAGCGCCACAGTTCCGTCCCCACCACCACGTCTCCGGGGGCTAGTTGCGGCGTCACCGCTCCGGCAAAGCCCACGGAGAAAATGGCTGCCGGGCAGAGCGAAGCCAGCCTTTCCCGGGCCGCCCGGGCCGCCGCGGCCTCGCCGATGCCCGACAGGCAAACAACGCCCTGGCGGCCGGAGAGGCTGAAATCCCAGCACTCCCGGCCCAGTGGCCGGGCCTGGACGCGGCGCAAAAAAGGCCGCACTTCCCGAAAGAGTGCGGCCAGAATGACAAGCGGCGGAACATGTCCGGGGCCGCCGGGCATCCTTTACCCTCAGGGTTTGGGCGCCGGCAGGTGGGGAGTATCCGGCGGCGAGGGCGGCATGAGCTCCGGCTCAGCCGGCGGCGGAGTGCCCACCTGGCGGGGCCGTCCCCAGCGGCCGCCCTGCACCAGCATGTTGCCGTTCTTGTGCAGCACGGTGCGGTCGTCTAGAATGATGAGCCCGTGGCGCTCGGAAATCTGGGTGTAATACTGGTATTTCATCTGCCGCTGATTGAGGCGGTACTTGAAAAACAGGAAGAACAGCAGGTAAATGACGACGATGACCCCCAGGCCGGCCAGCACGTAGCTCAGGAACAGGAAGGTGTTGGCCCCCAGGTTGGTCAGCCAGGACATGATGTGCTTCATGTTATACAAGGCAAAGACCGTCACCAGCAGCAGGAAGAGCAGGGCCAACAACGGCAGGCGGCGCACCTGGCGCACCACCGCGTCGAACTGGTTCTCCGAGTAGCCCTCCACCTCCCCGGTGACGTCCTCCCCCAGGAAGTAGTTAAAGCCGGTGATGATGACCCCCATCAAGAAGGTGAAGCAGATGGGGAAGGCGAAGGCCACAAAGAGATATTCCTTCCAAGGGAAGGGAGTATAGACGCGGTGATATTTATCATCTGCGGACCACAGAGCCACGATGATGAAGATGATGATTTCCAGAATGCCGATGAGCTTCAAATAGTCGAAAAACAGCTTTTTGCGGTCGGCCTTGGTAAAGTAGCTGGCGAGTTTGGACATAAAAAACCCCTCGGGGCCGGATTTCCCCCGTACACAAAATAACAAACATTCCCCAGGGGGTCAACGGTTTTCTGGGCGGGGTGGGGGTCATCCAAAGGGAAGGGGGCGAATCCCGCGCCCTTCCCTGCGCGTGCCGCTTTAAAAAGTAAAAACTTTGTACTCCGGGTTGATCATCATGTCCACCAGGACAGACCCCGGAGAAATGCAGGCTCCCTTCACCAGTTCATCATCGCCGACCAGGCGCTTGTCGGCGCAGGCTTTGCACACATGAATGGGGGTATTCCGGGAGATAAGCTTTTCCATCATTTCCCGCATGTGTTCGCCGGTGGAGGAGCGGATTCCCTCGGCCATCCCCAACTGGGCCCAATGGATGGCGTCGTCAATGAGAAAAATCTCCACAAGCTTACCCTTCTCTGCGGCCATGGCGGCCAACTGCATGGCCCGGGTGGCGCCGCCCGCCTTTTCAAAACCTTTGGACATAATGAACAGGAATTTTTCCATGAGTCGAACTCCTCAGCAGGATTTGCAGCACGTCTTGAACCGAAAGAAAAGAGCCGGGCAGGCATAACCTGCCCGGCTCAGAATCTGAATCCTTATTCAGATTCTTTTTCCTTGGTTTCCGTTTTTTCCTGCCCTTCCTTTTGCGTGATCTCCTTGTACCACTCCGAGTGATGCTTCTTGGCCCACTTGCGGCTCACCTTGCCGTCCACCATGGCCCGCCACGTCCCCGGGTTGGCGATGGTGCCCAGGTAGGCGTGGGCGATGATGGCGGCCACAAAGATGATGGCCAGGAGACCGTGGACCGTGGACAAGACACAGTTGAAGGTCAGGGGCAAACTGTTCTTGAAGATGAGCAGGATGCCGGTGAGGCCGATCAAAAAGCTGAGGGTGGCGCTGAGCCACAGGAAGATCTTTTGGCCGGCGTTCAACCGCCCGGCCGGCACTTCCACTTCATGGCCGCCGATGTAGCCTCCCTGCTTTTTGAGCCATTCCTTGTCGTAATCCACGAACTTGGCGTCTTTGGCCCACAGCGCCAGGCTGACGACGGAGGCGGCCAAAAAGACCAGTCCCACCGCCCAATGCCAGATCACCGCAGAGGCCGGCGTGTCGAAGAACACCCTGAGCAAGGTGACGTTGTTATAGAAGAAGATGTAGCCTGTCAGGGTCAGGAACAGGAAGGTGACCATGCGCACCAGGTGGGTCCAGCGCTCCGAGACATTGAAGCGCACCAGTTCCGCGGGCTCATAGGTAAAATCCGCACCCTTGGGACCCTGGCCGGTGTAGTGCAGCACCAGGCCGAAGACCAGGACCAGCAGGATCAGGCTCACATACGGAGTGAGATAAGTTTGGTGGAACTGGTTGACATAGAAGGCCCACGGCTGGCAGCCGAACAGACGCCCGGAGCTGATAAAGGTGGGCTTGCCGTCCGGCCCGAAGATATCGGTGACGATCTGGCCCTTGAACATATGGGCCTCGGTGGAGTGGCAGTCGCCGCAGCCGTTGGCCCCCAGGGCCAGTTTGGCCGGGGCCACGTTGTGGTTGATGTTGAAGCCTTCCAGGTGGCCCACCCAGGTGGTGTCCTGGGCCTCCGTCACCTCGCCCTTGTCGTTCAGGGAGTAGATCTTCCCGCCTTTATGGTAGTTGGGGCTGACGGCGGTGAAGCGCTTGTTCCCTTGTAACCCCTGTTTCAGGGAGGTGAGCATGAGCTTGATCTCCTCGGTGGTGTGGAGATCAGGCCGCATGGGATTTTTAGGCTTCAGCTTCTCGGCCACAGGGCCGTAGGCCTTTTTGATTTCCCGCATGAACAGCGGATAATATTTGCCGTCGCCGTTTTTGTTGGTGTAAAACGCGGGCAACAGCGGGTTCACCGGCGCCAGCTTGCCGTTTTCCAGGCGCTGGTAGCGAGGCCGCCAGGTGAATTCCTCACCCACTTTCTTGGCCCCTATCTTGGCGATATTCACCATGGCCCCGGTGGTGACGTCAAAGCCTTCGGCCGCGGCCCGCTGCAGGGCCGGAATGTGGCAGACCTCGCACGAGAGCTTATCCAGATGGTTGGGCCGGATGCTCAGATGCCTGGGCCGGGGCGCGCCCATATAGCCCTCTTCGTGGCACTGCTGGCAGGTCTTGAACCCCTTGAAATCCAGATCGTCCCGCACGGTGGAGACATTTTCGTCACCCTTGGCGAACTGGTGCTGAAGCTTGGTGATCTTGAGCTTCTTGTCCTCGATGGCCGGATGGCAGGCCGCGCAGGTCATGCCCCGGGAGTTGTGCACGTCGAAGTTGACCGGGTCGTTCCAGGAAAAACCCCTTTTTTTCACGTCGCTCATGGAGTGGCAGAAGTTGCAGTTCTCCGAGGGGGGCGGATCGGACAGGTCCAGGACGATTTTGCCGTCCTCGTTGAACAGGCGCTTGTTGTACACCACCTTGGGCTCCTGGCCCTCCCGGACAAAGCCGGTCACCTGGCCGATGCCCGACCCGGCGATGGAGGCCCATTTGAAGTTCCAGTTCATGAGGTGGCGGTTGCGCTCCACGAAGCGGTAGCCGGGCAGGTGGCACAGGAGGCAGTCGGCCTCCACCACGCCGCTTTTGTCCCACTTGCTCTTATGGTAGTCGCCGTCCAGGCTCTGGGCCAGGTCGGGCTCGGCCTTGAGGCGGGTATCATAGCGCTTGCCGTCCCGGTCAAGTTCCATGCCGCCGCCGCCGGGATGGCAACTGCCACAGCCGGGGATTTCGGGTTTCTTGGGGTCGCCTGCGGCCACAAAATCAAAGGAGGTCAGGTCGATTTCGTCGGGGTGCTGATTTTTCTTTTTCGCCAACTGGCGAAAAGAAGGCGGTCACATCTTGCCCAGCATGCCGTCGGACAGGACCCAGGGCTTGTCCTTGTTGAAATTGTCCTTGATCTTGTCCCAGCCCTGCTGGAAATGGAACCCCTTGGTGATTTCGTCGTAGTTGTGGCAGGCGCCGCAGGTCTGCCGGGAACTGTACGGCTGGTCGGCGTTTTCGCCGGTCAAGGGGTTGATGATCTTGCCGTCTTCGGTTTTCAGGTGGAAGGGGACGCACGATTTGCCCATGGCCAGGGTGGGCGGCGGCGTCAGCCAGACCATCCCCAGGGCCAAGACCAGGACTATGCCGCCCCACACCCCGAATCGCCTCGTATTCATACCTGCACTCCTTCTCAATGATTCAGTCCTTTAAAAAGCCTCGGGTGGGGCGGCCGTCTCCGGCCGGTTTGCGGGGCGGGTACGGCGGCCCGCCCCACCTGAGGTTTGGGCCCTCATACCATCTTTCTCAGTTCTGTTACAGCCGGCGGCACCAAATCCGACCAGCCCAGGGGCATGAAGTGGACGCCCTGGACCATGGTCCCCATCTCCCTGGCCAGGCGCCGGGTGATCTCCCCGGCCTTGGCCTTATAGCCCTCGGGGGGAGCTGCGGCCATCTCCTTGATGAGAGACTCGGGCACGGTGATGCCGGAGACGTGTTCATTCATGTATTTCGCCATCTTGGGGGACTTGATGACCACCAGGCCGTATTGGATGGGGACTCTAAAGCCCTCCGCCCGGCGCACGAAGGTCTCGAACACTTTGGGATCGTAAATCGCCTGGGTTTGGAAAAACTCCGCCCCCTGCTCGATTTTCTTTTCCATTTTGATGAGCTGCATCTCCATGGGTTCAAAACCGGGGTTCACCACCGCGCCCAGGGCCAGGTCCGTGGCCTGGGTGAGGGCGTTGCCCACCATATCCCGGCCCTGGTTCAGGCCCCGGGCCATATGCAAGAGATGCACCGCATCCACGTCGAAGACGGGCTTGGCCGCCACGTGGTCCCCCAGTTTGATGTGGTCGCCGGTGAGGCACAGGACGTTGTCGATGCCCAGGGTGCAGGCGCTCATGAGGTCGCTCTGCAGGGCGATGCGGTTCCGGTCCCGGCAGGTGAGCTGGAAGATGGGCTCCAGACCGTACTGCTTCAAAAGCACGCTGGCGGCCAAAGACCCCAGCCGCATCATCGCGCTCTGGTTGTCCGTGACGTTGATGGCATGGACATAATCCTTGATGTCCAGCGCTTCCTGGATGAACTCGGGGGGCGGGCCGCCGTTCACGCGACTGCAGCCTTTCACCGGTCCCACTTCGCTGGTGATGACAAACTTCCCCTGGCGGAAGAGTTCCGTGAGCTTCATATCACCCTCCCCTCCTTGAAGAGCAAGGTGCGGGGCCGCGCCGCCTTGCCGTAGTCCTTGGGCTCCTGATATTTCCGCAAACGGTCCAGCTCACCCAAGGCAGCCAAACGATTGTAAATCAGCACCCAGGCGCAGTCCCGCTCCGGGTCCACCTCGCACTTGCCGTTTTCCGCTCCGCCACAAGGGCCGTTGAGCAGGCTCTTGGCGCAGCGGGTCACCGGGCAGATGCCGCCGGTTTCGTTCAGGATGCACTCGCCGCAGTCCGAGCACTCCTCCATGGCCATGGAACCCGGCACCACGGTGTCCATGTGCCCTACGGAGTTTAAGCCCACCTTGACGGGCTTGGTGAGTCCGAATTTCTCCGTCATGTAGCGGGTAATCTGCACCGCGCCGCCGCAGCCCAGGACCAGCAGGGCGTCCACATCGGCAATCTGGTCCTGCAAAGGCTCTAAGATCGGCTTGGACTTGGCCACGTTGCAGGTGCGCTCCGGGGTGGCTTCAAAGACC
>CAZFWX010000120.1:0-8758 GCA_964522695.1 uncultured Desulfobacterales bacterium | reverse complement strand
ACCAGGCGATGTCCCGCTGCCCGATGTGCATGATGCCCTGGGCGTAGTTCACCAGATGGTGAATCTGCCGTTCCAGGATGGGCTCGAAGTCGGGCTGGAAGGCGCGGCCGGCAACTTCCACCACCACGGCCAGGGGAAGGCGCATGGGGATTTTATCTTTGGGCAGATCGGGCAGGTCGGGACCGAAGACCTCGACTTTGCCGTCTTCCACTTCTTCCATGCGCTTGCTGGTGACCAGCTCCACGGCCTGGGTCTTGCCGCCGCCGCATTCGGCGTAGAGGTCGTCCTTGCGCACCCGCTCACCTTCGAAGGCGGCGCCGAAGTTCACCGGGATGTCGATGTGGGTCACGGCTACTTTGAGGCCGCGCACCTCGATGGACTTTTGGTTCAGTTCCGCCATGGGCACGTTGCTGACCACGTGCTCATAGGTGCAGATACCGGTGGGCAGCACCTGGGGGATGTCCTGGTTGGTGATGGTGGGGAAGCCCCAGTTGATGGCGCCCGCGGCGTTGGCGTACCATTCGTCGGGAATGGCGGACACGGCGTTGACGAAGGCGAAGACGCGGTCTTTGTTGTAGATCAGGTTGGCCAGGGCCGCGCCCGGTTTGACGCCGCCGAAGGCCATGGCGGCCCGGCAGGCGAACCCCAGGGCGAAGACGGCGCCGGAGATGTCCGGGCTGAAGGGCACGATCCGGGTGGGCCAGCCGATCTGCACGCCGGCTTCCAGCAGCTGCTCGGGCACCGAGGTCTTGCCTTCAATGTCCCGGGCGGCGCAGAAGATGTAGAGGTTCTTCTTCTGGTAGTCCAGCACCATGTCCACGGCTTCCTGGACGCTGGGCGCGGAGCCGACGATGGCCGCGAACCCGGGAGCGGAACCGTCCACGAACTCGATGCCGCGTTTCCGCATGATGGTGTCTTCGGCGGGTCCCAGCCAGATGTTGGCTGCGCCTTTTTCGATGACTTCCTCACCACCGGTGTAGAAGGTGGGATCTTCCAGGATGCGGATGGCCTCGGCGATTTCTTCGGCGAAGAGGGTGGCCAGACCGGCGTCCAACCCTGGTCCCAGGTAGGGCAGGTGGTGCTTTTCGCCCGGCACGGGCGGCAAGAGGGTCTTGCACCGGTTCATCACCGGCACGGCGTCCTTGAGTTTTTCGATCTTGACGCCCATCAGAGCATAAATGATGGGGAGATAATAGGCAGTGTTGGGGTAACCGATCTCCTGGTTCTCCCCGTGTTTGGCAATGGCTGCGTCCAACTTGGCCGCAGCCGCGTTGACTATCTTATGGGCCCCGCGAATAGCTGCGGAGATGATGATTTTCGACACGGTGGCTTCCTCCTTCCTTTTTCGTAAAGGAAATTATGGGAAGGGGCCGGGCGCAGCGCCTAACGGCCCCGTCTTGCCTTACACCTCTTCGGCGGCGTGGGCCTTTTCTTCCATTTCCCGGCGCATGGCCATATCGTAGAGCACGCGTTCCCGGGCCTTGTCGATCCCCAGCGCTTTGCGCTTGTTGTCGATGTGGGCGATCATTTTCTTAGCCGCCACTTCCGGGTCAACCTCAAAGTCCCACATGCCGCCGTAGACATCCTCCAGGCCCTTGAACAGGTAATCCGTCAGGATCTCGGAGCCGGTGGTGGGGAAGGTGACGCCGAACATGGTGTAGACGCCGGAGGTGACGAAGTAATGGCCGATGCTGATGGCCTTTTCACTCATCCACTCAGGCGCGGCGCCCGCGGCCGGCAGGTCGCTGATGTCCGTGCCCAGGCCGCCCGCCTTGACGCAGGCCGTGGCCGCCATGAGGATGCGGCTGTTGTCCACGCAGGAGCCCATGTGCAAGACCGGCGGGATGCCCACCGTCTCGCAGATCTCGGCCAGGCCCGGACCGCAGTACTTGGCCCCTTCAGGAGTCAACAACCCGAATTTGCCTGCGGTCATGGCGGAACAGCCGGTGGTCAGGACGATGACGTCGTTCTTCAGAAGCTCCTTGATCATGGTGAGGTGGGCGTTGTCGTGCATGGTGCGGCAGTTGTTGCAGCCCACCACGCCGGCCACACCCCGGATACGCCCGTTGATGACGTTGTCGTTCAGGGTGTAGTAAGTCCCGCGAATGGAGCCGCCCAGGAGATACCGGATGGTCTCATAGCTGAAGCCCACCACCGTGGGGGTGCTGTACGAGGGGATCAGCACCGGAGCCTTGCGGTTGGGGAAGTTGTCGATGGCCTCCCGCACCACCTTCCGGGCCACGTCCAGGGCATGGTGCTCGTCAAAGGGGATGTGCATGGTCTCTTTTTCCATGCGAGCCCGGGGATCGGTGGTGATCAGCTTGGTGTGATAGCACTGCACCACATTCTCCAGGGACTGCATCTCGCACTGCACGTCCACCACCATGGCATCCACCGCGCCGGTGATGATGGCCATCTCCTGCTGCAGGTAGTTGCCCGCCACCGGGATGCCGTGGCGCATGAGAATTTCGTTGGCGCTGCAGCACATGCCGGCCAACTGGATGCCCTTGGCGCCCTTGTTCTGGGCGTACTGAATGGCTTCCGGCTCCTGGGAGGCTACGTAGATCATTTCCGGCAACAGCGGTTCGTGGCCGTGGATGATGATGTTGACGTGGTCTTCCTTGAGCACGCCCAGGTTAATCTCGCCCGCCACCGGCACCGGCGTGCCGAACAGGATGTCCTGGAGGTCGGTGGAGATCATGGAGCCGCCCCAGCCGTCTGACAGGGCGGTGCGGGTGCACTGTTTGATGATGTTCTTGTACTCCTGGTCCACGCCCATGTGGGTGCGGTGCATCAGCTCGACGATTTCGATGTCGTAGCCCCGGGGCACCACCCCTTCTTTGCGCCAGATTTCCTGGCGCTTCTTGGGGGCCCGTTTCGTATAGGTGATCTCACCGGCCTGCTGCCCAAATTCCAGCAGCACCTTGTCGGCCAGTTCCTGGGCGATGGCTTCCTTGGAACGGGGCTTGACGTCCTCACCCTCGCCCTCGGTGACAGGCACGTCCCAATCCTTGGCCACCTGGCGCAGTTTGGCCGTATCTTTGATCTGGTAGCCCTGGGCCTTGCCGTGGGCCACTTCCTTGAAGAGCAGGGCGGTGCCGCGGGAGTGGTCGTTGTGGGCCGCGGCCCCGGAGCAGACCATGCGGGCGAAGTTCCGGGCGACGATGGTCTCTGCGGTGGCGCCGCACAGGCCCATGCGCCGTTTCTTTTCTTCTCCCGTTTCCCCTTCCTTTTTCTTGGGCGCCGGCACCCGGCAGGGACCCTGGGCGCAAATGCGGCAGCAGGCGCCCTCGGCGCCGATGGGACAGGGCTTCATGGTTTTGGCCCGATCCCAAATGGTCTCGATACCTTCCGCCGCCGCGCGCTGCATCATCTCTTTGGTGGCGGGGTCGATCGTGAGTTTGTCAAAATCTTGCTGCTCAGCCATAAAATTATTCCTCCAGTTTCTTACTTGGGAAGAAAGACCTCCATGGCCTTTCCCTGAGGCTTGAGCCGGGTTGAGGTGGCCGCGAGGCAAGCCGGCATTTCCACCAAAGCCCCGGATGTCTGGTTGGGCGCCACCCTGCTAGGCGGTCAGTTCCTGAATAAGGCCTTTCACATATTTGACGGTTTCAGGATGACGCAGGATCAGCAGGTCGGAACCGGCCAACAGCAGGCTGGCAGCCGAGACGCATTCCATGAGGATGGCCCGGGTGGTCTGGTCGCCCAATTGCGGCGCTTCGGCGTTGGTCTGCTTGCACTCTTTGACCTTCCACACTTCCTGGCCCACGTAATTGAGGATGGGCAGCTGCAGCTTCTCGTCTTCCTGGGTGAGAGCGGCCATGCGGTCCCGCTCCATGACGGAGTAGCAGTATTCCATGCCGTACCCCAGCCCGCCGGTGGTGGGGTCAACCAGGAGCTGGGAATCCTTGATGCCCAACTGCCCCAGGAGAATGTTGAGCTGCTTGGCCAGGTTGACGTCAATGGGGGTGTTGGCCACCACGGTATGGTTGTAGCCCAGAGCCGCAGCGCCGATTTTCTTGTAATTCTTGTCCTGGACCGGCCCCATGATGATATGCTTGCCCTGGCAGGCTTCGGCCACTGCGGGGAGCACTTCCCCGTCTTTGTCCTGGTTGGAGGTGCCGTAGACGATAACCGGCACATCCACTGCGTCAGCCACTGCCTTGGCGGTGGCCGCCGCGGCCTCGGGGGAGGCGTCGGTGCCGTTGGGGTCGGTGCTTACCAGGATCAGGGCTACGGCGTCAGCGCCGTATTCGTTCACACACTTTTTGGCCCAGGCCACCGGGTCGCCCAGGACGTCCTTGAAGGGCTCCTTCGCAGGCTCCGCCCAGTCCTCGCCCGGATCCACATCCCAGACCTCCATGGCGACCCGGGGGACATTGGGCATAACCCCCTCAAACACATAGAAGGGGTAAGACGTTTCACCCCCTAAAGTGATGGCCTTCGCGCCTTGGCCGATGGTCACCGTTTTGATCGCCCCGGAGTAAATCTGTTTGGGAATCTCGAAAGCCAAGATATTTCCCTCCTTAAGTATGCCGGTATCCTTCGCATCATAAACCCACAGAGGTCTAGACATTGTGAAAATAATAATTTATTGGCAATTATGTCAAGCAAAAAAACGCGGCGGCTTACGACTTATTCTGCACCTATGGTATTAACCGGTCCAGGATGCCATAGACCGCCTGGAGAGCCGCGGATTCTGCAGGCAATGTGTAGGTGGGACGGCCCTGGCTGTCGAATTCGCTGACCAGGGGATCGGCCGGAATGGTGCCGGCCAGGGCCAGGCCCTGGGAGTCGATTTCTTCCAGAACCCGGGGGCTCAGGCCGTTGGTCACCCGGTTGACGATGAGGACGGCCTGGCCCACCACGATTTTGAGGTCCCGGGCCAGGTCCTTCAGGCGCCGGGCGGCCTGGATGCCCCGCCAGGAGGGGTCGGACACCAGGACCAGGAGGTTCACGTCCTTGGTGGTGAGACGGCTCATGTGCTCCATGCCCGCCTCGTTATCCATAAGGATATAGGGGTAATTTTTGCCCAGCACCTCCATGTACCGGGCCACCAGGTGGTTGGCGGCGCAGTAGCAGCCCGGCCCTTCGGGCTGGCCCATGCCGATGAGATCGTAGTCCGGGGCCTCCACCAGGCATTGGTTGATACGCATCTCGATGAGCTGATCCTTGGTCATGTCCACCATGCCGCCGCCCTTTTTCATTTCTTCCCGGGCCTGGCCCACGGTCTGCTGCATGTCGATGCCCAGGACTTCGTTTAAGTTGCTATTGGCGTCGGCGTCCACAGCCAATACGGGCTTTTTGCCGCGCTCCACCAGGTAGCGCAAAATCATGGCGGCCACAGTGGTCTTGCCGGTGCCGCCCTTCCCGGCCATGGCGATGAGGAAACTCACGGCCTCTCCTCCTTGAAATCATGTTGGCGCCCGGTGGCCCGGACTTCCCGTTATTTATTCCAATTTTTTAATGTATTCGTCTTTGCTCCGGCCGTCAACTCCCCCCGCCGGGGCAGGAGTTGGTCCGGCCACACCGAAAAAAAGCCCGAACCGCGCGGCCCGGGCTTTGTGGACATTGCACACCTCAAGGTCCGTTACTTGTTCCTCCAACGGCCTTCCAGCAGAGGCAACGCCGCCTGGCTAACCTGGGAGCCATTGACGGGTTGTTGCGCCCAGGTCCCGCTCACCGTGCCGGAGCCTCCACCCAGTAGGAAAGTGCCGGTGGGCGTAAAGGTGAGGACGCCGCTGGGCAGCAGGGTCACCGGGCCGGACAGGTTGAAGGTGGTGCCGCCGCCGGTCTGGGCGTTCATGGTCATGGTGCCGGTTAAGGTGCCGCCCGGGACGCCCCGCACCCGGCCGGTGACGCTGTTGACGATAAAGCTGCCTGTATTGAACGAGTTGAACCCTCCCGGAGTGGTAAAAGTTGCCGTCAGCGAGAAGTTGGCCATAAACGAGCCGCCATAGACGCCCGTACGGGTGCCCAAGCCGTTGAAGCCACCCTCGCTGGCGTAAAGCCCTGTCGTGAAGGGAGACTGGGAGGTGAGGACATAGCGGCCCTCAAAGATCTCGGTGAAGGTCAGGGTCACTAGGTTGCTCCCCACCCGGGGCGGCACGTAGAGCCCGGAGGTGATGTTCTCCACAAAGGAGCTCTGGGTGCCGGAGAGCAGGGCCGGGTCAGCCAGGACGCCGGCCAGCGGGGTTCCGTTAACGGTGCCGGTGACCACCGAGGCCAGGGGCGTGGCGAAGGGACCCGTGGCTTCAGAGCCGGCCCCGGTCATGGACAGGCGCTTTTCCAGGAGGTTGATGTCCTCTATGGTGATGTTCACCGGCACCGTGGGGGCCTTGCCCTGGCCCACCATGACGTACTGGAGGCTCTTCATGAGCACTTTCCCCGAAATTTCCGGGAAGATGTTGCTCACCTCCAGCAGGCTGTTGGCAGTGTACACCTCCGTGGACGTGGGGGTCAGCTGGGCGTACCAGGTGGTGCCGCGCACGCCCATGACCGCGGTGTGGGATTTGAGGATGAAATCGGGCTTTTCGGTCTGCTGGACCTTGCCCACCGCGGTCTTGACCAGCCCCTGAAAGACTTGCAGCACCGCCTGGCGCTTGCCCTTGGCCGGGTCCACCATGTATTCTTCAATGGCCACCCGGCTGCCCGGAGCAATGGTCAGGGTGGTGTCGTCAATGAACTTGATCTGGGCCCGGGCCGAGGTCTTGGTGCGCACCACGTCGCCGATCTCCGCGCCGTCCCCCACCTTGACGGGAGTCCCCGGGGGCTTGCCGCCCTTGAGCACTTCCACCGGACCGGCCACTTCGGTGAATTGACCCACCGACGCGGCCTGGACTCCGCCTGCCGCCCATAAGGCCATCATGGCCGCTATTGCCGCCACGAACAAACTGCGACGCCTATTCATGGATCGTATCCTCTCTGATTTCATCGCGCCCTCCCTCTAATACCGGTAGCCCAACTGCAGACCGACGATGTGGCGGTCATAATCGTAGAGGGCGATGTTGGAATTGTCCCTGACAAAATAATAGTGCAGGTTGGCTTCCAGCCCCTGCCAGATGTTGTACGTGGCCTCCACCCCGGTAATGAAAATAGTATCGTAGCGCTTGGGGTTGACGGCCAGGGGATTGCCGTCAAAGAAGGGATTGTCGTAGGGCTGGAAGGTGAGATCCGCGAAAGCCCGCAGCTTCAGGCGGTCTTTAATCGGATACAGGGCCGCCAGCGTCAGCCGGTAGGAGTTGCTGTTCCAGTTGCTGCCGCCGGTGTTGTCGTTTTCATACGTGAACCGCCCCTGGATATATCCCTCCTGGTTTTTCAGGAAATAATAAAGGGCGACGGTGCCGCCCCAGTTTTTGCTGCTGCGCTCGTCCTGGGGAAAGACCACGGGGGTGGTGTAATACTTCCGGGCAAACCTGAACCCGGCCTCCACCCCCACCTTGGGCGTAATCAGATGCAGGTACGTGGGGGCCACGGCATACGACGCATAATACTTATCGGACCCCACGTCGGTAAAGTTATAGAGAAAAGGCACCCAGACCCGCCCCTTGGCCCAGGTATAAGTGGGGGTCAGGCCCAGGATATAGTTGAACATGTCGAAATTGCCCAGGCGCAAATGGAAGTTCTGGTAATAGGACGCCGAGGTCCATAGCCCCCAGGGCCCCTGGGGAACCAGGTTGTATTCCAGGCCTGCGGTCTGGGTATAAAGAAAGTCGCTCTTGCCGCTCACCAGTTGGGCCGCGCCGGGGTCGCCGGGCTGCAGGGTGACGTTGGAATCGTAGTCCCACCCTGTGGTGGCATAGAACCGGAACCGCTTCACCTCTTTCATACCGCGGTCCATGGCCTGGGCATAGCCCTGGGCGTAATTGGCCGCCGGGGACTGGGGATTGATGCTGATGGCCTCCTGCATGGTCTTCTTGGCTTCGGAGACCTTATTTTGGGCCGCCAGGGCCAGGGAAAGCTGCACCTTGGCCTCCTGGGCCACCTGCGGGTCGGCCTGGGCCACCTGGAAAAATTCCGCGGCCTCGGCATAGCGTTTCTGCTTATATGCGGCCATTCCCTGGAGGAAAGCCACCTTGCCGGGCTGGAAATTGGCCGCCTTCAGTTTGGCCAGGTGGGGCTGGGCCTCGTCAACCTGATCCAGGGCCACCAGGGTGTCGGCCAGCAGAAAGACCGCCTCCAGGTAATTGGGCTTCAGGCGGACGGCTTCGTCCAGGTGCTGCCGGGCCTCCCGGTATTTCAGAAGATACCGGTAGGTCATGCCCAGGTAATAGGCCGTCTCCGGAGTGCGGGCGGTTTTCCAGGCCCGGGTCAGTTGGTCCAAAGCTTCTTCGTAGTTTTCCTGTTTCAGGTTTTTCACGGCGTCCTGCACCAGCACATCCTGACTGGCTGCCGCCGCCAGGCTCGCGGCCGGGCAGGCCATCCCCCCCATTACCATTGCCATGATCAAGGCCAATGCCATTATCATGATTCCCCCCCCCAAGAAACGGCAAGAACATGACTTCTATTGAGCCCATTGACAGAGCTACACTGCAAATTAGCACACTTACCACTCTTATTGAATATTTTTCCTTACTTCCAGCACATTTTTTTGTTTTTTTCCGGAAAAAGAGAGAGCGCCCTTCAGAAGAGGGTGGGCAAAGCAGGACAAAAGGCTTGCAAAGCCTCAGGGGGGTGGTAATAATGCTAGGTGCACTGCTTTAGAACCACCGCTACTTTGGGGGATCGTCCAACGGCAGGACTGCGGACTTTGGATCCG
>CAZFWX010000119.1:0-8909 GCA_964522695.1 uncultured Desulfobacterales bacterium | reverse complement strand
GAGGGTGGGGGCAGGGGTCCCTGACCCCTGGCCCCCTCCCTCAAAGTTTCCCCTTTCTCAAGCCAGGAAGATATGGTCGCCGGCGATGCCGCGCAAGGCTCCCCGGGTGTCGACGATGAGCGGCGCTTCTTTGGCGATGAAGGCGTAGTCGAAGGCGCTGTGGTCGGTCACCAGGACCACGCAGTCGGACTGGCGCAGGATCTCCGGGGTCAGGGGCACGGACTTCAAGTCCAGGTGCGGGTAATGGCGCATGCCGGAGCAGTGGGGCACATGGGGGTCATGATAGCTCACCTGGGCCCCCTTTGTTTTTAAGACATCAATGATCTTGACGGACGGGGATTCCCGGTTGTCATCCACGTCCTTCTTATAGGCGATGCCCAAAACGAGGATACGGGAGTTCTTCAGAGGCTTGCCGTGCTGGTTTAGGGCCTCGGCCACCCGTTCCACCACGAAGTAGGGCATGTGGGTGTTCACTTCGCCGGCCAGTTCGATGAAGCGGGTGGGCTGGTCGTACTGGCGGGCCTTCCAGGAAAGATAGAAGGGGTCGATGGGGATGCAGTGCCCGCCCAGACCCGGGCCGGGATAAAAGGCCTGGAAGCCGAAGGGCTTGGTTTTGGCGGCCTCGATGACCTCGAAGATGTCCACTCCCATTTCCAGGCAGAGCATTTTGAGTTCATTGACCAGGGCGATATTCACGGCGCGGTAGATGTTTTCCAGGAGCTTGGTCAGCTCCGCGGTGCGGGTGCAGGACACGGGCACCACCCGGTCCACCACCTCGGCATAGAGGGCCACGCCCGCCTCCCGGCAGGCCGGGGTGACGCCCCCCACCACCTTGGGGATGGTCTGCACGTCAAAGGTGGGATTGCCGGGGTCTTCCCGCTCCGGCGAGAAGACCAGAAAAAAGTCCTCACCCACTATATGGCGGTTGCTCAAAAGCGGCAGCATCAGTTCCTCGGTGGTGCCGGGATAGGTGGTGGATTCCAGGGACACCAGCTGCCCCGGACGCAGAGTGAGGGCAATGGCCCGGGTGGTGTTCTCCACGTAGCGCAAATCCGGTTCCCGGTATTCGGTCAAGGGGGTGGGCACACAGATGATGAGAACGTCAGGCTCCCCCAGGCGCCCCAGATCGCTGGTGGCGGAAAATTTGGCTTCACCCTGGGTAGATTGCACCAACGGGGCCAGCTTTGCCGCAGGGATATGCTCGATGTATGATTCACCCCGGTTGAGCCGGTCCACCTTCCTGGGGTCGGTGTCGAAGCCCAGGACCTGGAAACCCACTTCACAGAACCGAATGACCAGAGGCAGGCCCACATACCCCAGGCCGATGATGCCGATGAGAGCCTGACGGTTGTTGATTTTGCCCAACAAATCCATACTGCTGCCCCCCCCGCTGATAATGAAATTTTGAGGGAGGGGGCCAGAGAACGAAGCCCCCTTCCCCCTCCCTCAAACTCCCTCCCCCAACCCCTCAAAGCGCGTTGGAGGGGGGTGTGGGGGAGGGCAGGGAGGTCAATTCCCTGGCCCTCCTCCCACGAACCCATCCTAATGCTTAAAGCAACGTTGGCCGGTGAAGACCATGGCGGCGGGAGGGTCGGCTTCATTGCAGGCTTCGATGGATTCGAAGTCCCTGAGCGACCCCCCGGCGTGGGCGATGGCGGTGACGCCCTCCTTCAGGGCCACGTCCACGCCGTCCCGGAAAGGGAAGAAGGCGTCGGAAATCATGACCGCGCCCCTGAGGCCGCCCTTGGCCTCCCGGGTCTCCAAATCGATTTCCACCTTGTCCGACTCGGGCCGTTTCGCCTGATCGATTTCCATCTCCAGGGCTTTATAGGGCATGCCAAACCTCTTGAAGCACAGGGCGTCGGCGTATTTGGTGTAGGCCTTGAAGATGGCGATCTCCGCCACTCCCACCCGATCCTGCTCGCCGGTGCCGATGCCCACGGTGACGCCGTCCTTGACATAGAGCACGGAGTTGGACGTCACCCCCTGCTCCACCCACCAGCCGAAGAGCAGGTCATCATATTCTCGCTCCGAGGGCTCGCGCCGGCAGCGGTATTCCTGGCCCTGATAGGTGGTCACCGCGGGTTTAAAATCTTCCTTTTTCAGGATGGCATTCAAGGGCGATTGCTGGACAATGAGACCTCCGTCGATGAGGCTCTTGAATTCCACAAAGCGGGTGGTGACCAGGTGTTGCAGGCGGTCGAAGCGGGCCACCCGGATGATGCGCAGGTCCTTGGACTTCTTGAGAATGTCCAGGGCGCCTTCTTCAAAATCCGGCGCGGCCACCACTTCCAGATAGTTCCGGGACACCAGTTCTGCGGTGGCTTTGTCCAGCGCCCGGTTGAACACCGCGGCCCCGCCGAACGCGGCGATGCGGTCGGCCATGTTGGCCTTGTCGTAGGCCTGGGCCAGAGAGTCCGCCCAGGCTGCGCCGCAGGGGTTGTTGTGCTTCAAGATGACCGCGGCCGGCCGCCGGTCCATGAATTTGATAATATTGAGCCCGTTGTCCAGATCCGTGAGGTTGGTCTTGCCGGGGTGCTTGCCGGCCTGGACCATGGCCGCCTCGTCGATGGCGCTCACTAGCCCGAAGCCCGGCTCGATGAAGCGGCAATCGCCCAGGGTGAGGTGCCCGCTCACCAGTTCATAGAGGGCAGCCTCCTGGCCCGGGTTTTCGCCGTAGCGCAAGCCCATTTCAATGATTTCCCCCTTGTCCGGGAGCTTCCAGGTGCGGCGCCGGTAGACCAGCTTCTGGTCGCCGAAGGTGATGGTCATTTCCGGGGGAAAATGGTCCGCCAGGATGGTGCGGTACATGGCCTTGATGTCGCTCATGATTCACTCCTTCAGGCTGATTGGGCTCCATTGTGTCATCTTTCCCGGCCCAAAACAAGAGCCTGGGCGGTCCCCGCCCCTTGACGCAGATTCCCTGAAATTGTTAAACTTAAAGAGAAAACACGGCGGCAGGAGCACTGAAGCTTAACTCCTTATTCACCTTGTCAGTCTAATTTCAACAGATGGAAATTCACGGCGTGGACTTTTTTCTGGGAATGCTCCTGGGCCTGGGGTTGGGCGCCGGCCTGGTGATGGCTATCTTTCGGGTCAGAAGCTGGCTGGGGCGATCCGAAGCCGGCCGCCTGGGCCGGGAAAACCGGGACCTTAAGCGCCGCCTGGCCGAAAAAGACAGGCATATCAACCGCATGCTCTCTGAAACCGAACGCCTGGCCGAAAGGCTGGGGCAGGGGGACAGGGAGAGAAGGAATGAACTGCTTGAGGAGGGGGCAAGGGAGCGTAGTCCCTTTCCTCCTCCCTCAAAATCATAGGAGGACGCATGGGCAAGTCTGAGCTTTCCGTGAAGGGCGCAGCCGTGGGGGCTGCGGCCGGATTGGCGGCCGAACTGGTTATTCAGGAGGTCACCGGGCACCATTTCACCCATGGCATCCTGGAATTGGTGGGCGCGGCGGCGGGCTTGTGGCGCCTGGACCGGCGGCTGATGGAGGCCCTCCAGGGCACGCTGAACCAGGCCCGGGGCCGGGATGATGAAGATTACCGGCAAATCAAGCGGCGGATTGACGAACTCACCCAGGACCTGCCGGAAATCCGGGAAATCCTGGGCCGCATGGTGGACGCAGGCATCGACGCCCAAAAGGCCTGAAGAAGATAGGATTGAGGGAAGGGCCGGGGGACCCTGGTTCGCACGTCCTTCCCTTAAATCATGGAGCAGCGCATGTTTGGCGTCGGCATCCTGGTGAGGTTGGGGGGCAGGCTTTTGGCCGGCACGGTGGCCGACACGGGCCTGCTGCCCGCCAGCTATTACCGCCACCTGGTCTTAAGCGCCCTGGAGGAGGAGGACTTCCCCCAGGCCCT
Organism: uncultured Desulfobacterales bacterium; assembly: GCA_964522695.1. Classification (GTDB taxonomy): domain Bacteria; phylum Desulfobacterota; class Desulfobaccia; order Desulfobaccales; family 0-14-0-80-60-11; genus VGSQ01. The sequence continues at coordinate 5,048 of CAZFWX010000119.1, read as the reverse complement.
GGAGTACCTGGACTGGGCTCATGACCCGGTGCTGGTGCAACTGGTGGTCCTGCGCCTGCGTCTGCTGCGGAGCGGCCATCAGGAGCAAGCCCAGGCCCTCAGGAAGAATCTGGAAGCTGCCGGGGGTGAACTGCCCGACGCGCGCCTCCAGGAACTGCTGGCCCACGAGGAGCGGGCCGACGAACTGTTGGGCCGCTACGAGGGCCAGGCCCTGACCCTGTTGAAGCAGAGCACTTGAAACCACACTTCCTGATTCCCTGGCAGGAGCCTGGGAAAGGAAACGGCAGGTCCCGTTTTCCTCCCCCTCCCCTGGGGGAGGGGGAAAAGATACCTTTACGAATAAAGGAATTTTCACCCTATCCCTGACCCTCCCCCATCCAGGGGGAGGGAATTATCTTCGTGCCCCCGGCCATCTTCCGGCAGGATATTTCTGGGACGAGAGACGAGCCGACCCCCTGGACCAGGACGAATTCTACATGGCCCAAGCCCTGGCCCAGGCCAGGCTGGCCCTCAGCGCGGGCGAAGTGCCCGTGGGCGCGGTGCTGGTGGACGGCGAGGGAGAAATCATTGCCCGGGCCCACAATGCGCCCATAACGCAGTGCGACCCCACGGCCCACGCGGAAATCCTGGCCTTGCGCCAGGCCGCCCGGGTTTTGGGGAATTACCGGTTGCCGGGCGCGACCCTCTATGTTACCATTGAGCCTTGCGCCATGTGCGCCGGGGCGTTAATCTGGGCGCGCCTGGCCCGCCTGGTGTTCGGCGCCGCGGACCCCAAAGGCGGGGCCTGCGTCTCCCTGTACCACATTCCCGCAGACCCCCGGCTCAACCACCGGGTACAGGTGACGGGCGGCGTGCGGGAGGCCGAATGCCGGGCGCTCATGCAGGAATTTTTCCAGGCCCGGCGGCAAGACAAGACGTAGGGCGCGCCCCGCGCGCCAATTAATAAAGGGTGACACAGGCTTTCCAGCCTGTGCTCCTCAATACCGGTTGGCGGGGCGGCCGGCCCTGGCCGCCAGGCAGGCCCCTCGGCAAGATGCAGGCGGCGGGCGCGGAAGCCCGCCCCACCTAAGAAAAGATAGTTATTGCATGCGGAGGGGTACCGAAGAGGCCGTAACGGGGTCGACTCGAAATCGACTTGGGGGCTCATCACTCCCACGTGGGTTCGAATCCCACCCCCTCCGCCATTTAACCAGTTAATAAGGCATAGTTTTTACCTGCGGAGAGATGCCCGAGCGGCTGAAGGGGCACGACTGGAAATCGTGTGAGCGTCTTATAAACGCTCCGAGGGTTCGAATCCCTCTCTCTCCGCCATTTTTAGTTTTGGGTTATCGGCTGTCAACGCCGCAAGGCGAACTCTCCGGCAACAGACAGCTGCACAGGTGAGGACACCTGTGCCACCTAAGGCTTTCTTATTTTTAGGGTTATCCTGCTGATCGCCGCATCATGGTGAGAAGCAGGAGGCGTATGGCGCCACAGCTCAGGTCAATGCCGGCGGGCGTGACGCCCGCCCTACCATTCAGCACCGGGTCGGGCGAGAACGCTTTTTTTGCTCCCAAGGCGGGATGCGCTGCGCTTTCCCGCCCCACCGCACTTCCTGATCTTAGTTTTGGCCGCCGGGGGCGGCGGCCCGACATTTTCTTTTTTTCAGGTGAGCCAACGTTAGCAAAAACTGCTCACCGCGCACGACTCACAGCTCACAGCTAAATACCCCCATGGCTTACCAGGTTCTGGCCCGCAAGTGGCGTCCCCAAACCTTTGAAGAAGTGGTGGGGCAGGAGCCCGTCACCCGGACGCTGAAAAACGCGGTGGCCCAGGGCCGGGTGGCCCACGCCTTTCTCTTCTCCGGCCCCCGGGGGGTGGGGAAAACCTCTGTCGCCCGCATCCTGGCCAAGGCGCTCAACTGCGCCGAGGGCCCCACTCCCACGCCGTGCAACCGCTGCCAGGCCTGTACGGAGATCACCGTCGGATCATCCCTCGACGTCCTGGAAATCGACGGCGCCTCCAACCGGGGCATCGACGAGGTCCGGGACCTGCGGGAGAAGATCAAGTACATGCCGGTGCAGGGGCATTTCAAGGTGTACATCATCGACGAAGTGCACATGCTCACCAAGGAGGCCTTCAACGCCCTCTTGAAGACGCTGGAGGAGCCGCCGGCCCACGCCATTTTCATCATGGCCACCACCGAATCCCACAAGGTGCCGGTGACCATCCTCTCCCGCTGCCAGCGTTTCGACTTCCGGCGCATCCCCACGGATTTGCTGCAAAAGCATCTGGAAAAGCTGGTGCAACAGGAAGGCTGGGCCCTCAACGCCGAAGGTCTGGCCCTGGTGGCCCGGGAGGCGGAAGGGAGCTTAAGGGACGCCCAGGGTTTTCTGGACCAGGTCATCACTTTCGGCGGCCAGGAGGTGGACGCCGCGGAAGTGGCCCGCATCCTGGGGGTGACGGACCGCCGGGCCCTGATGAGCGCGCTCACCGCCATGGTTAAGCGCCAGGGGCCGGAAATCCTGGCTCTCATCGACGAGCTCTACAACCAGGGCCATGATCTCAAGCGCTTCTACCAGGACCTGGTGCAGTACGCCCGGCACCTGCTCTTGGCTGCCCTGCATCCCGAGGCCCGGCACCTGGCCGAAGTGGCCGACAGTGAGTGGGACGAACTGACCAGCCTGGCCCGGGAGTGGCCCGCGCCCCATTTTCATAACCTGGTGAGCCTGCTCCTCACCGGCGAGGAAGATCTGCGGCGCGCCGCCATGCCCCGCCTGGCCCTGGAGGTGCTCTTGCTGCGTCTCATAGCTCTCGAGCCTTTGGTGCCGGTGCAGACCTGGCTGGAGCGCCTGGCCGCGTTGGAACGCCGTTTGGCCGGCGCCGCCTCTGTCTTAAGAGATGTTCCCGGGGATCTGCCCGCCATAGCTCCGGCGCCTGCCTCTGCCCCTGCTCCCGCAGAACCGCCGTCCGCAGCCCGGTGGCCCGATTTTGTGGCGTATATCACCAAAAAAGAGGGGGGGCCCCTGGCCGCCAAGATCGCCCAGGCCAGTCTTATGGGCGTGCAGGACCACACCCTGATTATCGGCGCGCCCCGGTCCTTCACCCTGGGGGGAGCGAAACAGCAGCAGCGCCTGCAGGAATTGATCAAGAGCTTCTTCGGCCCCCAGGCCACCCTGAGCGTGGAGATCCAGGAGAGCGCGCCGTCGCCGCCGCCATCGCCCCCGCCAGCCCTGGACGGCCAGGCCTTAAAGCAGCAGGCCCTGGAGATTTTTGGCGGCGCCTGGCTGGAACCCGGCAAGGACAAGGAGGAAACGGTGTGAAAAACTTGGGCGGCCTGATGAAACAGGCCCAGAAGCTTCAGAGCAAAATGCAGGAAATGCAGGCCGAACTGGGCAATCGCACGGTCAGCGCCCAGGCCGGGGGCGGTATGGTAGAGGCCACGGTTAACGGCCGCCAGGAGTTGCTGGCCCTGCGCATCGACCCGGAAGTGGCCAACCCCGACGACGTGGACATGCTCCAGGACCTGATTTTAGCCGCCATCAACGAGGCCCTGAACCGCTCCCGGGAAATGGTGGCCCAGGAAATGAGTAAACTCACCGGCGGCCTGTCAATGCCGGGATTGTTCTGAGTTTTTGTGGGGGGAGAGCCGGGGGAGTTCGCTCCCCCGCCCTTCCCCCACACCCCCCACCCAACCCCCTTTAGTGGGGCCGGGGAAGGCGGAACCTGCGGTCCCGACTTCCCCGGCCCACACAAAAAGCGTTACGGGGTTGGGGGAGGGAGCTTGAGGGAGGGGGCAGGGGTCTGCGACCCCTGGTTCCCTCTCTCAAGAAGCTTAATCCAAAATATCAGGAGAATCATGGCCCAAGGAGCGTATCCGGAGGCGTTGAGACGGGTGATTACGGCCCTGGCCAAATGGCCCGGCGTAGGCGAGAAGACCGCGGCCCGCATGGCGCTCTATCTGCTCCGGGCGCCGGAGGGCGAGGTTTTGGAACTGGCCGAGGCGCTGCGGAATCTCAAGGGAAAGATTCGCCTCTGCCGGCGCTGTTTCGCCTTTGCCGACCAGGAGTTGTGCCCCCTGTGCGCCGACCCGGGTCGCCGGCAGGACCAGGTCCTGGTGGTGGCGGATCCCGGGGACTTGCTGGCTATCGAAAAAGTGGGCTGGTTCAAGGGGGCTTACCACGTCTTGGGCGGCCTCATTTCGCCTTTGGAGGGCGTGCGCCCCGAGGACCTGCGCATCCGGGAACTTTTGGAGCGCATCCGCGTGGACGGCATCTCCGAGGTGATCCTGGCGCTGAACCCGTCCATGGAAGGCGAGGTGACCACCACGTATCTCAGCCAGGAATTGAAGCCCGCGGGCGTGAAGGTCAGCCGCATCGCCTATGGCCTCCCCATGGGGGGCGACATCAAGTATGCCGACCGGGAGACCCTGAAGGAGGCCTTGAGCCACCGGGTGGAGACCTGAGGGGGCACAGCAGGCCAAAGGATGCAGCCATGGAAAATTGCCAGTCATTGCCTCAGGCGGATAAAGAGCCGACCTGGGCTGCAGGGGCTGTGCGCCGGGTTCTGGTCGTCCTTGCCTGTCTGGGCTTGGCCTCCTGTGGAGCCGGTGAGCCCACCCCGTTTTCCCGGGGCGAGGACATTCCCCTGGGCGAGGCCACCCTGAGGGTTTACAAAGCCGAGGTGACCTCCCAGTTTTTGCCCGCCTATATCGGCACCAAGGCGGGCATGACCAATGCCGTCGTCTCCTTTACCTTCCAGACGCCCCAGTTAAAGGAGGAAAAGACGGTTAAGGAGAAAATGAAACTGATCAATTCCTTGTACCTCACCCTGGTAACTGATGAGGGGAAAAAAATCACCTCGCCCCTCATCCTGCCGGCGGACCAGTACCGCCTGATGCTGGCCGGCCAGGCCGAGGACCTGGAGGCGGTAAAATCCTATATGTTGAGCCAAACCTCGGGGCTGGTGCCCGACGATTTCGTGGCCGTCTTTGTCATCCCCCAGGGAGCCAAGGACCTGACCCTGCACATTTACAACCCTGCGGTGAAAGAGGGGCAGGCGCGCCTGGC
>CAZFWX010000118.1:0-8961 GCA_964522695.1 uncultured Desulfobacterales bacterium | reverse complement strand
GGGCAGCGGTTTTACATCACCAGTTCAAAGCTCTCTTCCGGGGCATCCCGGTCCAGGCGGTCCAACAGGGCGTCCAGGATCTTCTCCAAGAGGCGCAAGCCGCCCCGGTAGCCCACGGTGGGGAAGTAGCTGTGGCCGATGCGGTCCAGGATGGGGAAGCCGAAGCGCACCAGGGGAATGTCTTCATCCCGGGCGATGTACTTCAGGTAGGTGTTCCCCATCAGCAGGTCCACCGGATCGTTCTTGACCCATTGATGCAGGAGGAACATGTCCCCCGCAGACCTGACGTTCACCGGGTGCGGCACTTCCTTGGTAATCTCCCTGATCCGCGTTTCGAACTTTTTGCCCGGTGTGCCGGTGACGATGTGGACGGGCCACATGTCCAGATCCACCAGGAACTGGGTAAGCGAAATGAGCTGATCCGGGTCACCGGCCAGGGCCACCTTGCGGTGAAAGAAATATTGGTGCATGTCGGTGATCACGTCCACCAGCCTGCCCCGCTCCACATTGATGGACTCGGGCACCGTCACTGCGGCGATGCGCCGCAGGGTGTCGATGAAGGTGTCGGTGGCCGTAAGGCCAATGGGCAGGTCCAGGATTTCGCAGGGCACCTTGCACTTGGTGTCCAAAGCCCGGGCGGCCGGCCCGGAGGCCAGGGGTCCCAGGGCCACCGTGCCCTGGCTTGAGCCTGCGGCAATCAACTCCGCCACCGTGGTCCCCCCGGCCGGATACATATGGAAGCGGCCGGTTTGGGGGCCATTCAAGACGTTTGAGGTATCCGGGAACATGATCAGGGGCACCCCCAGCTCTCCGGCCAGGCGCTTGATCTCTTCCATGTCGCAGGGCTCAACGTAACCGGGGATCAGGTTGATGCGGTTTTCCTTGCGCCCGTTGCCGGTTGCCAGGTAATCCACCATGCCCTTGACCATGTTGGCGAAGCCGGTGACGTGGGACCCCACGTAGCTCGGGGTGTTGGCGTGGATGACGTAGCGGCCGGGCGGCACCTTGCCCTCGTCCCTGGCCTTGGCGACGATCTGGGGGATGTCGTCCCCGATGGTCTCTGACAGGCAGGTGGTGTGCACCGCGATCACCTCGGGCTCATACACGGTGAAGATATTGTTGATGGCCTGGAGCAGGTTGGCCTGCCCGCCGAAGACCGAGGCGCCTTCGGTGAAGGCGCTGGTGGCGGCCATCACCGGCTCCTTGTAGTGCCGGGTCAGGGTGCTGCGGTGGTAGGCGTAGCACCCCTGGGAGCCGTGGCTGTGGGGCAGGCAGCGGTGGATGCCCAGGGCGGCGTACATGGCGCCGATGGGCTGGCAGGTCTTGGCAGGGTTGACGGTCAGGGCCGAGCGCTCTGTGATTTCTTTGGGTGTATGTCTGAGCAACATGACGTTATCCTCAATTTCTCATCTCCCCCTCGCCCATCGAAGGGGAGGGACAGCCAACTTCATTCCCAGGCGTACTTGGCGGCCAGTTCGGGGTGTTCCTGCCAGGGAGCCTGCAGGTACTTCCATACCTTGCTGTTGACCAGGCGGTCGATTTCCCGCCAGAAGTTGATGGCTCCCGTAAAGCCGGCATAGGGGCCGCCGGAGTCGTAGCTGTGCAACTGCTTCATGGGCACGCCGCTTTTCTGGACGGCGAATTTTTCCTTAATGCCGGCGCAGATGAGGTCCGGCCGGTAGATTTCGATAAGCTTCTCTGTCTCGTAGTGGCTGATATCGTCAATGACCAGGGAGCCGTCCCGCATGTCGGCCATCATGCCCTCGTATTCGCTGAGCTTGATGCCTGCCCGGGCCAGCCGCTCCTGGCCGGCCTCATCCAGGCGGGCCCGGAACCGCGCCGGGTCCGCTTCCACGTGCAGCTCTTCGATGTTGCGGCTGTCCGCGTCCACCTTGAGGCCGGGCAGGACCCGCCGGCCTTCGTAGTCGTCCCGGTGGGCGAACTCGTAGCCCGCGGCGATGACCTCCATGCCGATTTCCCGGAACAGCTCCTGGTAATGGTGGGCCCGTGAGCCGCCCACAAAGAGCATGGCCTTTTTGCCTGAGCACCGGGATTTCACCTCTTCCCTGACCGCCTCCACCGCGGGGAGTTCCCGGGCGATGACCTCTTCCACCCGGGCCGTCAGCTCAGGGTTATCAAAATAGGCCGCGATTTTTCGCAGCGACTTGGCGGTGGCTCCGGCTCCGATGAAGTTCACCTTGATCCAGGGGATGCCGAATTTCGTCTCCATCATTTCCGCCACGTAGTTGATGGAGCGGTGGCACATAATGAGGTTCAGGTCCGCGGTGTGGCTGTTGGCGAACTGATCGTAAGTGGAATTGCCGCTGAAGCTGGAAACCAGCGTGACCCCGATGTCCTCGAAGAGGCGCTCGATCTCGAAGGCGTCGCCGCCGATGTTGTATTCCCCCAGCATGTTGATCTTGAATTCGCCTTCCGGCTCGGTGTCGTCCAGGCCCACGATGTGCGTGAAGACGCCGTTGTTGGCGATGTGGTGGCCTGCGGACTGGCTGACCCCCTTATAGCCCTCGCAGCTGAAGCCAAAGACGTTGATGCCCAGCTTTTCCTTCATCTCCCGGGCCACGGCGTGCACGTCGTCGCCGATCAAGCCCACCGGGCAGGTGGCGAAGATGCCGATGGCCTTGGGTTTGAAGATGTCGTAGGCCTCCTGAATGGCCTGTTTCAGCTTTTTTTCGCCGCCGAAGATGATCTGCTCGTCCTGCATATCCGTGGAAAAGCAGTAGGTCATAAAATTATGGTCTTCCGGGCCCTGGGGCCGGGTTTGATTGCGCCGGGTCAGCCAGGAGTAGAAGCCGCAGCCGATGGGGCCGTGGGTGAGGTTCAGGATATCCCGGGTGGGGCCCAGCACCACGCCCTTGCAGCCGGCGTAGGTGCAACCCCGCTGGGAGATGAGGCCGGGGACGGTGCGCACGTTGGATTGGATCTCGGGCACCGTCAGGTCCGGCTCCACCCGGTTGGCGACGATCTGCTTGGCCCGCTTGCGGGCCACCTTGGTGGGATATTTCCCCAAAAGTTCCTTTTTCGCCTGGTCGGCGTTGATATCTAAGACAGCCGTAGTAAGCTCTTCTGATGGCATGGTGGCCATGGGTTTCTCTCCATTACTGCCCGTTGCCGTTCCCAAGCTCCTGCTTGGGAACCAGGATATGGTTAAACCTCATCCAACACCGCATCGCCGCTTTCACCGGTCCGCACCCGGATGGAGTCCATCACCGGCATGACGAAGATCTTGCCGTCGCCGGATTTGCCGGTCCGGTTCACCGCGATGATGGTTTGCACCGTCTTGGGAACCAGCTTGTCCGGCACCACCACAAAGAAGACCCGCTTGGGGATGAGGCGCTGGCTCTGGCCCAGTTGGGCCACGGCCTCCTCAAAGCCTTTTTCGGCCCCTTCCAGCAACGTCAGATCCACCAAACCCTTGCCCCGGCCCAGGGCGTCCCGGGCCGTGATGGACGAGACGCCGGCCTCGGCCAGCGCCTTCTTGGTCTTGTTCATCATGTTGATGCGGACGATGGCCATGATCTCTTTCATGGCTTCACCTCGGTAAGCTCCCCGGTCCCTTCTTTGATCCCGGAGCTGATGGTATAGACTTCTTCCACGGGCGAGACAAAGATCTTGCCGTCGCCGTAAGCGCCTTTATCTCCGGTGCGCGCGGCTTTGAGCACGGTCTTGATGACAAAGTCCTTGTCCGCGTCGTTGACCACGGTGAGCAGCAGTTCCTTGGGGATTTCGTCGTAAGTGATCTCCCCGATCTTGATGCCCCGCTGCTTGCCCCGGCCCACCACGCCCATTTTGGTGACCGCGGGGAACCCCGCTTCCATTAAGGCGGCCAGGACCGCGTCCACCTTCTCCGGCCGCACCACCGATCTGATCATGATCATGTCCTGTCCCTCCAGGGAATCTCCTCCAGAAAACATTCAACCTTGGCGGCCATTTCCGCGTGTTCCGCCAGGAACCTCCCCCACAAAAGACGGGTGGCTTCGATGATGAGCAGTAGACTCATGACTCTTCTCCCCGTCCCTCAACCCGCCAACCCGTACTCGATGAGCAGCTTCTCCAGGTCATCGGTGTGCATGGGTTTGGGGATGACGTGCATGTCGTTGGCCTCAATCTTCCGGGCCAGGGTGCGGTATTCATCCGCCTGGGGATGGGCGCCGTCGTATTCGATGACCGTCTTGCGGTTGATTTCCGCCCGCTGCACCATGTTGTCCCGGGGCACGAAATGGATCATCTGGGTGCCCAGCTTTTGGGCCAGGGCCTCGATCATCTCCTTTTCGTTGTCCACCTTGCGGCTGTTGCAGATGAGGCCGCCCAGCCGCACGCCGCCGGCCTCGGCGAACTTGACGATGCCTTTGCAGATGTTGTTGGCGGCATACATGGCCATCATCTCGCCGGAGACGACGATGTAGATCTCCTGGGCCTTGCCTTCCCGGATGGGCATGGCGAAGCCGCCGCACACCACGTCGCCCAGCACGTCATAGAAGGCGTAATCCAGGTTTTCGTCATCGGCATAGGCTCCCAACTGCTCCAGCAGGTTGATGGAGGTGATGATGCCCCGGCCGGCGCAACCCACGCCGGGCTCCGGGCCGCCCGATTCAACACAGACCGTGCCGCAGAAACCGCTGCGGCGGATATCCTCCAGTTCCACGTCTTCGCCTTCTTCCCGCAGGGTGTCCAGCACGCTCTTCTGGGCCAGGCCGCCCAGGAGCAGGCGGGTGGAGTCCGCCTTGGGGTCGCAGCCCACCACCATCACTTTGCGGCCCATTTCGGCCAGTCCGGCCACGGTATTTTGCGTGGTGGTGGACTTGCCGATGCCACCTTTGCCGTAAATTGCGATTTTACGCATAACCAACTCCTGCCTAATATTTTGGACACATAGAGAGCAACGATTATGCCAGCAACCCCAGATAATTGATTAAGTGATTATTATTGCATTAAAATTATATATCTTTGCAGGCGGCGCCGGAAGGCCGCTTGGTGCTAATTTGTCATAATTGTAATATTTAATTAGACTAAAAATACTAAAATGTAGATATTTAAAAAATGCAGATTACAATTATGAAAATTGGGGAGGGGATTTTTAAAGATTCCCCTGGCCAGGGGAAAAGGAACGGCGGCCGCGGTTAACACAGGAGGCAATCTGGCGGCGGCAGGAATCCTTCTGCGCGGTTGCGGTTGCTTTGCCCTGTCGCCCTGATGTGCAGGCCGGGCTCTGCGCATGGCGGGAGGCGCTGCCCCAGTGTGCCCTGATCGCCGGCGGCAAGACCCACGACCGCCAGGCCGTCCAGGACCGGCGCTTGCAGCCGGGCGATCTGTTGATTTTTGAACGGTTAGACCTGTCCGCCCTGGAGGTGGCCCAGTTCTACCGCCGCCGCTGGCAGATCGAACCTTTTTCAAGTGGCTCAAGCAAGACCTGAAAATCCGAACTTTTTCCGGCATTTTTGGAATGCCGTCTTGATCCGGATCTGTACCGCCGTGATCGCTCACCGGCTCCTGGTCTGGCTCAAATTCCAGAGCAAGACTGGTGGGGGACTCCCGGAACTATCCCGCCTGGCCCATACCATTCTCCTGGACCGTTGCGACCTCTGGCGGATCCTGAATCCCGGAGAAAAAGCACCGCCTCCGCAACTGTTCCTGTTCCTCTGGAGGTCGCCGGCTGATCTACGTAAAATCCTTACCGGACAGCAGTGGTCTGACAGATTTACAAATAGCACACCTTGTGGGGCTGTTCGTGCTAAAATGGGCCACCTTTGCAGAGGAGAGACCTTATGACCGAAACCTGGATGCTGGCCACCATCTGGTTGGGATTGGCTCTTATTGCCACGCTGCTATCCATCTGGTTAGGGATCGCCACGGCCCTTTCGGAGATTGTGGTGGGGACAGTGGCCCAGTTGGTAATAGGTGCACTCCTTGGCACCGCGTTGCTCGGGGCCAATGACCCGTGGATCAAGTTTCTCGCTGGTACCGGCGCTATCATTTTGACCTTCTTGGCCGGAGCCGAACTTGACCCGGTCGTATTCAAGGAGAAATGGAAGGAGGCCGTGGGAATCGGCCTGGCGGGCTTCTTTGCACCCTTCCTCGGCTGTGCGGCGGTTGCATATTATTTCCTACACTGGAACACCCAGGCAAGCTGGCTTGCCGGCGTGGCCCTTTCCACCACCTCGGTCGCCGTGGTCTATGCGGTGATGCTGGAATTCGGCCTGAATGAGAGTGTCTACGGGAAGACCTTGCTGGCCGCCTGCTTTATCAACGACTTGGGAACGGTATTGGCCCTGGGTCTGATCTTTGCGCCATTTACCATGAAGACCCTGATTTTTGTGGTAGTGGGAATTACCGTTTTCATTGTGCTCCCTTATTTGACCCCCCGCTTTTTTAAGCGCTATGGGGGCAGGCCGTCCGAACTGGAAGCGAAATTTTTGCTGCTGTTCCTCTTTGGCATGGGATTTCTGGCCTCTTGGGCGGACAGCGAAGCGGTCCTCCCCGCGTACCTGATCGGTATGGTCCTGGCCGGCACCGTCGGCAAGGATCACATGCTCATACGAAGACTGAGGACACTTACCTTCGGCCTCTTAACTCCTTTTTACTTCATCAGGGCTGGCTCCTTTGTCTCGGTGCCGGCGCTCATCGCAGGCCCGATCATCTTCCTGGTTCTTTTGGCAGCCAAGATGGTGTCCAAAATGGTAGCGATCTATCCGTTGACGATTTTCTACAAAAGTTCGAAGAAAGAGGGAATGTACACCACCCTGCTCATGTCCACCGGTCTCACCTTCGGGTCCATTTCCGCTCTCTTTGGACTTTCCCATGGAATCATAGATACCACGCAGTACTCCTATGTGATAACAGCCGTCGTGGCCAGCGCCGTGGTGCCCACCATGATTGCCAATGCCTTTTTCCTGCCAAGACATCTTCTGGCCAACGCGCTGGAGAACCAGGTGGTTGAAGTGGCCGAGCCAAAGAAAAGCTTATTTTCTGCACTCAAAAGCAAGTTAACCAAGAGCAGCGAAACCGAAGTCAAAGGAGAAGACTCATGATCACCAAACTTCTGGTCGCCTATGATGGTTCTAAACAATCTGAAAAGGCTTTCGGGTTCGCCCTGGATATGGCCTCCAAGTACGCAGCGAAAATCCAAGTTCTGGCTATCGCCCGTCCGCCGGAACCTCCCGTGCAGGTGGAAATGGAAGCAGTGCTGGAAAACGCCGCACAGTATTACCAAGACCACTTTAAAAACTTGCGTGAACAAACAGCAACCGCAGGAATTGAAGCCATCTTTCAAGTGAAAGTGGGCCATCCGGCTGAGCAGATAGTGTACGTCGCGAAAGAAGACAAGGCGGATGCCATTGTCATGGGGCACCGCGGCGAAACCCTGCTGCAGAGGTGGTTGCTTGGCTCCGTAGCCAAACGTGTATTGAGCTATGCCCATTGCACGGTTATCATTGTGCGTTAGTCATGATTTGATGCGCTTTAACCTGCGAAGGCGAAAAACTTTTTCTGGAAGTTCCTGGCAAGCTTCTCAAAGAGCCAAGGAGTGGGGCTTTTTCATCTTTAACCACGTTAGGGAACTGATCAGGAATAATGGTTGGATAATGAAAATACTATTAGTTCTGGTTGGCGGAGGCCTCGGGTCTCTTTCCAGATATGGCATTTCCTTGCTGGCCGCCCAGTTTCTAGGCGCCAGATTCCCTTGGGGGACCCTTGCCGTTAACCTCTCAGGCTGCTTTCTCATCGGTCTCTCCTTTGCGCTGGCTGACCGAGGCTTGAATGTAATGAACCCCTCTGTTCGCCTGTTTTTTATGACCGGATTTCTTGGGGGCCTGACGACTTTTTCTACCTATGCCTTGGAAACAGTGAATTCCATGCGTGCCGGAACCAATTTGGTTGCTGTGGCCAATTTTCTCGCTAACAACCTGGTGGGCGGAGCCTTGGTTTTCTTGGGCATGTTTGTGGGCCGTTTGCGGTAAGGAGAGGGTAACTTGCAGCAGTATAAAAAGATCGAGGTATTCACCAGCGAAGGCAGCCGCTGGCAGGGGCAACCCCTTTACAGTGCCATTGTCCAGGCGGTGCATGACCTGAAAATCCCGGCCCGGAGTCTCGTAACCAGGGGTATTGAGGGCTCTTACGAAAGTGGTGAGATGGCCACCAGCAGGCTTGAGGTCCTGTCGTACAACATGCCGGTGCGGGTTACCATTGTCGTACCGGCGTCCGAGTCTGAAAATGTATTGGGGAAGTTGGCGGCGATGGTCGCCGACGGCATTGTGACGATTCAGGATTTGGAGGTCATCGTCCATCGGACCCGAGGGCTTCTCATCCCCCCCCAGACCAGGGTGCGGGACATCATGACTGCCAATCCTCATCAGGTTGGCCCGGACGCTTCGCTGGCCGAAGTCGCCCGCCTGCTTTTGTCTTCCACCTTCACCGGACTGCCGGTGGTGGACAAAGATAACCGACCGGTGGGGGTCATATCCCAGGGCGACTTAATCTACAAGGCAGGTATGCCGATGCGGATCGGCCTCCTGGCTGAATCAGACCAGCAGGAGGTAGGTGCCTTCCTTGAGGTTCTGGAAACAAGACAAGCCAGGGAAGTCATGACTAAACCGCCGGTGACCATACGGCAGGACGCCTTGGTCACCGAGGCCGTGGCCCTGATGCTGCGCAAGGAGGTAAAACGCCTCCCCGTCGTCGATGAAGCTGGAAGATTGGTGGGCATCCTGTCGCGCGTAGATGTGTTCCACACCAGTTTACGGGAATGTCCTGATTGGCAAGCCTTCAAGCGGCAGGAAATTTCCGTGGATTTGCAATTTGTGGCCGATATCATGCGCCGGGATGCTCCCACGGTTCTTTGGGAAACTCCGGTTGAAGAAGTGATCCGAATTATCGACACCAACCAGATTCAGCGGGTGTGCGTGGTGGACAAGGATGGGAAATTTTTAGGGTTGATTTCGGACCGGG
>CAZFWX010000117.1:0-9428 GCA_964522695.1 uncultured Desulfobacterales bacterium | reverse complement strand
CCCCCCCCCCCCCCCCCCCCCCCCCCCCCCCCCCCCCCCCCCCCCCCCCAAAAAGCTTCAAAAGCCCCGCCGTCCATGAAGAAGGCCGCTTGATGGCTGGCGGGGCGGGTAAGAAGAACCGGGTCACAGCCCTCCTTGGGTGAAATCATAAACTACCGGCCCAGGCCAAGGCAAGGGGTATAGATGGGGCGCATCCGTATTCTTGAGCCGCAGGTGGCGGCCCAGATTGCTGCGGGCGAGGTCATCACCCGGCCCGCCGCGGCCGTCAAGGAACTGGTGGAAAACGCCCTGGACGCGGGCGCCCGCCATATCACGGTGGAGATCGAGGAGGGGGGCCGCCGCCGACTCACCGTGGTGGACGACGGCTGCGGCATGAGCCGGGAGGAAGCCCCCCTGAGCCTGGAGCGCCACGCCACCAGCAAGATCCGGGCGGAGTCGGACCTACTGGCCATTGACACCCTGGGTTTCCGGGGCGAAGCCCTGCCCAGCATCGCCGCCATTTCCCGGTTCACCCTCATCACCCGCCCGCCCCAGGCCGAGGTGGCCTGCCGGGTGGCAGCCCTGGCCGGGGCCGTCCAGGAAACCGCCCCCGGCGCGGGCCCGCCTGGCACCCAGGTCACCGTGGAGGACCTCTTTTTCAACACCCCGGTGCGCCGTAAGTTCCTGAAAAGCCGGGACGCGGAGCAGGCTTACATCGTTGAGACCCTGCGGCAACTGGCCCTGGGATATCCTGAGGTGCATTTTCTTCTCAAAACCCCGGCCCGGACGCTTTTGGCCGCGCCGGCCTCCCAGACCCTGCTGGAGCGGGTGGCCGCGCTCTTCGGCCCCGATCTGGCGGCGCATCTTTTGCCTTTCGCCTGGGACAGCGGCGGCTGGCAGGTGGAGGGGCTGTTGTCCGTCCCCGAATATTCCCTGGCCAGCAGCCGCTTCCAGGTCTTCCTGGTGAACCGCCGGGTGGTGCACGACCGACTCCTGGGGGCGGTGCTCAAGGAACTGTACCAGGGTCTCCTGCCCCGGGGCAGGCACCCTGCCGCGGTGGTGCTCCTCACCTTGCCTCCCGGTTTAGTGGATGTCAACGTCCATCCTGCCAAGGCCGAGGTGCGCTTCCAGGAGCCGGGCCGGGTGTATGCCCTCTTGCTCAACGCCATGCGCCAGGGACTGGGGCGGGAGGGGGAGGCGAAAACCAGCTACACCCTCACCTGGCAGCCCGAGTCTCTGGCCCTGGCCCAGGATGTTGCCGCGGCCCCCCCTCCGGGTGAGGCCTTCCCTGGGCCAGCCGTTTCTTACCCCCAACCGCCTCCGGTTGCGGGTACGCCCCGGCTCACGCCGCCCCAGGCCCCGGCCCTGGTTGATTTCACCTGCCGTTTCCAGGACCTGGGACTCATCGGCCAGTTGCAAAGCACCTACATTTTGGCCCAAAGCCCCCAGGGGCTGGTGCTCATCGACCAGCACGCGGCCCACGAACGGGTGCTCTACGAAACCCTGAAGGCCCAAGGGACGGCCGTACTCCGGCAGGCCCTGCTCTTTCCCCGGGTGGTGGAGGTGAGCCCCCGGCAGGCGGACTGGGTGGCGGCCAACCTGGCAATCCTGGCCCAGGCGGGACTGGACATCAGCCCCTTCGGCGGCGCCAGTTTTCTCATCAGCGGGGTGCCCGCCTGCCTGGCCGGGGCCGACCCGGAGGCGCTGGTCCTGGAGATGGTGGACACCCTGTCCCCGCTGAAGGGTGAAGGTGAGCCTGAATCACTCAAAGAAAGGGCCTGCACTATCATGGCCTGCCACGGGGCCATCCGGGCGGGCCAGGCGCTGAGCCGGGAGGAGATGCAGGCCCTGCTGCAGCAACTGGACGATGCGCCCGTCTCCTCCCACTGCCCCCACGGGCGCCCGGTGTGGCGCCTCATTCCCTACGCCGACATCCGGCAGGGCTTCCGCCGGCCCCGGGGGTAAAGTCAGGAGAGAATATTTAGGAGAAGGGGCCAGGGGGCGCAGTCACCTGCCCCCTCCCCCAAACCCTCTTCCCCAACCCTGTAAGGGGGGTGAGGGGTAGCTTGAAGGGAGGGGGGCCTGTGGTCCCCGGGCCCTCCCCTTAAGGTCAAAAATAATTTTTTGTTAGCCATGCCTTTTATGGACCGTCCACCCGTTGCCATTCTCGTGGGACCCACCGCGGTGGGTAAAACCGGGGCGGCCCTTGAGCTGGCCGGGCAGTTGGGCGCAGAAATCGTCAACGCCGATTCCCTTCAAGTCTACAGGGAGCTGGACATCGGCACGGCCAAGCCCACGCCCCGGGAGCGGGCTTTGGTTCCCCACCACCTGGTGGACGTGGCGGCCCCGGACGAGCCCTTTGATGCCGCCCGCTACTGCCGCGAGGGGCGCGAGGCCCTGGCCGCGCTCCACCGCCGGGGCGTGCCGCCCCTGGTGGTGGGGGGCACAGGGCTGTATATCAAGGCCCTCTTGTCCGGCCTCTTTGAACAGGAGTCCATCCCCGGCGAAGTACGGCAAAAAGTCCGCCGGGAACTGGCCGAACTGGGCCCGGCTCTGCTCCACGCCCGGCTGGCCCGTCTGGACCCCCTCACTGCGGCCCGGCTGCACCCTAATGACGCCTACCGGATACTCAGGGCCCTGGAAACTTTAGAGGCCGGCGGCCGCCCTCTGGCCCTCCTGCACCAGGGCCATGGCTTCCCGGACAGCCCCTACCGCTACCTGAAGATAGGGCTGACGCTTCCCCGGGAGGAACTGTACGATCGCATCCACCGGCGGGTGGAGGTCATGCTGGCCGCGGGCTGGCTGGCCGAAGTGGAGGGCCTGCTTTCCCGTTATCCAACGGATCTTAAGCCCTTAAAAGCTCTGGGATACCGCCACCTCATCGCCTACCTTACCGGCCGCTGGACCTGGGAGGAAGCCCTGGAGTTGCTCCGCCGCGATACCCGGCGCTACGCCAAGCGCCAGCTTACCTGGTTCCGCGCCGACCCCGCGGTGCGCTGGTTTCACCCCGGGGAAATTTCCGCCATGACCGCCTTGCTGCGGGAATTTTTTCACCTTTCCTGACCTGCGCCCCATTGGAGACTTTTGCCCGCACCCCTTTTCTGATAGAGTAGATAGCCGTTATGGCTGAGCGTCCTGGCTCCTCACATTTAACCATACCCAACCTCATCACCCTGTTCCGCATCCTGCTGACGCCGCTGTTCCTGATTTTCCTGCTGCAAAAAAACTATCCCCGGGCCCTCATCGTTTTTATGGTCGCGGGTTTGAGCGATATGGCGGACGGCCTGGTAGCCCGGGCCTGGAAGCAAAAATCGCCCCTGGGAGCCTTTCTCGACCCCATGGCCGATAAGCTCCTCATGGCCACCAGCTTTGTGGCTTTGGGAATTTTCCGCCTCATTCCCCCCTGGCTGGCGGTGGTGGTCATCAGCCGGGACGTGATCCTGACGGTGGGCACGATAATCCTCAAGCTGGCGGACGCTCCCCTGGTCATCAGACCCAGCCTGGCCGGAAAGTTGACCACCACCCTGCAAATCGCCACCGTGTTCTTCGTGCTGTTGGGGAAGATCTGGCCCCTGCCGGCGCTCTTCCTCACCGGGCTCTTCTGGGCCACCGCCATCCTCACCGCGATGACCGGGGTCCATTATATGAGCCAGGGCCTGCAAATGATGAACGCAGCTCCCGGCAACAAACGCCAGGGGAATGATCATGGCTGAACTCCTGGACCTGGAGCGGTTCCGGCGCAAACTGGCGGCGGACCAGGGCTTCCACACCTGGCTGGCCCGTTTCCAGGAGCAGTTCGGCCCCGACACCCGGCTTCAGGACTTGAGCCCTTCCACCCTCCTGACCCTGGCCTCACCCGGGGAAGAAACTCTGTATATTTATTTCGATCTGATCATGGGCATACGCCGGCTGGGGGGATCCCTGCGTTTTCGCCTGGATGACCTGGAGGTGCCCATTAAGCTGAAAATCATGGACACGGCTTTTGCCCTGATGGACCGCGTCCGTTTCGAGGTGATGCGGCGCCTGGGATGGGTGGAAGAGGGCTTCCACGAAGACATTCCCATCGTCGATCTGGTGCAGAAGGCCTGGACTCAGACTGGCGCCTTTTCCCGGGAACTGCCCCGGCTGGCCGCCAGCCACCCCGACTACGAAAAATACCGCCGGCTCAATTCCCGGGACCGGATCACCTTCATCCGGCGCCTTATCCCCCGGGCCGTGGAGGCCTTCCGCCACAGCCAGGAGCCGGACCCAGCCTAACTCTTTTGCATGAGGAGGCGGCTGACGCCGGACTTCACCACCCCCAGCTTTTTGGCCACGCCATAGGAGAGGTCCAGATTGCGGCCCCGGATGTAGGGGCCGCGGTCGGTGACCTTGACCTCCACGGAACTCCCGTTGTCCGGATTGGTGAGACGCAGCCTGGTGCCCAGGGGCAGGCTGGGGTGGGCCACGGTGTCGGCATGCATATTGAAGGGCTTGCCGTTGGCCATCAACCGGCCGTGATGCTGGGGGCCGTACCAGGAGGCCACCACCACCTGTTCCCGGCCTTTCGCCGCCACTGTCTGGACGGCCTGCCTGGCTGGAAGAAGCATTGGCCCTGCGCCATTGACGACCGGCTGTTCCAAAGACCCGGCCGAAGCCGCGCCGCGCACCCTGGCCGGGGGCTTGCCCGAAGCCAAGGCGGTGGCGGAGGAAGTAGGTTGGCTTTGCGGGGGATCAGTCAGCTTGAGCACCTGGCCGACGCGCAGGAGATCGGGGTTCTTGATGCCGTTGGCCCGGGCCAGGGCGTAAGGGTCGGCCTGCCCCATCTTCCGGGCCACCTCCCAGAGATTGTCCCCGGCCTGCACCGTGTATCGGGGCGGCGCGGGCGGGGCCGCGGCGCCGGCCCGGCGGCCCACGTTCTCCAGGAGCCGGGCGAAATCTTCTGATGAAGAGCTGCCTTGCGGCCGCAGATACGCCTGAGTGTCCTCAAGAGGGGGAATCAGGGCAACCATGCGCACCTCCTGGCCGATTGGCTCTGCAACGGCTGTACCAGAAAAGGCCTGGGAAGGTATGGCGACAGGATAACAGCGGTGGAATATTCTTATTAAATCAGTGGCTTGAAAAAAATTTGCCGCTTGCGGGCTGGTCCGGAATCCAGCGGATTGTCCCCTTCCGTCAAGCCCTGACTGGCAGAATTTTCCCAGCCATGTCAGTTTTCCTGACCATTTTGCCAGGTAAGAGGTGACACAGACTTTCCAGCCTGTGCAGAGCACCATGGCCCCCGGGAGTGCAGGGCTCAGCCCCCGGCCCTGCCCCCGCCGGATTATTTCCTTGCATCGTGCCTTAACTTTATCGAAAATCAGAATCTAAAGGATAGATAACGCTTAAGGACCACTTCCCCATGTTCAATTACGTCGTCCTGGGTCTCATCCTCCTGGATGTGACCCTTAACGTGGCCGGGCAGCTTTCTTTGAAACACGGCATGACCAAGCTGGGAAACTTCGCCATCACCCTGCCGAATCTGGCTTCAATTTTTTTCCGGGCGGCTTTTAACCCCTGGATTTTCACGGGTCTGGTCTGCTACGGGCTGGGCTTTATGGTGTGGCTCGTGGTGCTGGCCAAGGCCGAAGTGAGTTACGCCTACCCCATGATCTCCCTGGGATACGTTTTCACCGCCATCCTGGCCTGGCAGCTCCTGGGCGAGGCGCTGACCTTCACCCGCATGGCCGGCATCCTCATCACCTGCCTGGGCGTCTTCATCATCGCCCGGAGCTGAAAAGAAGTTGAGGGGAGGACCGGGGGAACACAGTCCCCCCGCCCTCCCCTCAAACTCCCCTCCCAACCCCCAATAGCGCTTGGAGAAAATCCGGCCGGCAGCCTCAATTCCCGCAAGAAAACTTAGGGGGTTGGGTGAGGGGGCGCGGGGCAGGTGCCCCTGGCCCCCTTCCCCGCCATGCCTCCCTCCTTGCCACTTCACGCCGGCACCCAGCAGCCCGCGGGGTTCTTGATGACGCGGGCCAGTTCCCGTGCCTTGGCCAGGGGTTCGGCCACATCGAAGCTCAGGATCTGCCGGTCCTGGACCAGGATCTCGCCGTGCACCACCACCGTCTGCACGTCCGCGGCGGAGGCGGCGTAGACCAGGTGGGAGTAGGGGTCATAGAGGGGGGTAAGATGGGGGCGGTTGAGGTCGATGACGATGAAGTCCGCCAGGCGGCCCGGGGTGAGAGCACCTATCTGCGCGTCCAGCCCCAGGACCCGGGCGCTTCCCTTTGTGGCCAGGGCCAGGGCCTGGGTGGCCGGCAGGACCACGGGATCCAGCCGGGCCACCTTCTGGAGTTTGGCCGCAGTGTCCATTTCCTGTAGCAAATCCAGGTTGTTGTTGGAGGCGCAGCCGTCGGTGCCCAGACCCACCGGCACGCCCCGGGCCAACAGCTCCGCCACCGGGGCGATCCCTGAGGCCAGTTTCATGTTGGACTCGGGGCAGTGGGCCACCCCGGCGCCGGACGCAGCCAGCAGGTCCAGGTCGGCCTCGTTCAGCACCACGGCATGATCCGCCAGCAGGCGGTCGCACAAAAGCCCCAGGTGGTGCAGGTGCGCCACCGGCGTGGCGCCGTAGCGAGCCAGGCAGTCCGCCACTTCCGTCTGGGTTTCAGCCAGGTGGATGATGACCCGGGCGCCGTGCCGGGCCGCCAGGTCGCCGCACCGCACCAGCAATTCCGGCGAGCAGGTGTAGACCGCGTGGGGCTGCACCGCCACGCTCACCCGGGGGTGATTCTGCCAGGTATGCAAAAGGGCGTCGGTGAATTGCAGTCCGGCCTCCACCGGGCCGTAATTGGGTGAGGGAAAGTCGTACAGCACCTCCCCCACCACCGCCCGGATGCCCGTGTCCGCCGCGGCCTGGGCCACCCCGTCGGCAAAGAGATACATGTCGCAAAACGTGGTGGTGCCGGACAGGAGCATCTCCGCCACGGCCAGCTTGGTGCCCCAGTACACCACGTCCCGGTCCAGGTGGCGCTCCGCGGGAAAAATATGCCGGTTGAGCCATTCTTCCAGGGGCAGGTCGTCGGCCAGACCCCGGAACAGGGACATGGCCGCATGGGTGTGGGCGTTGATGAGGCCAGGCAGGATGAGTCCGTAGGGATAATCGAGAACTTTATCGGCCTGGCAACGCGCCTCCACGTCGGCCTTGGGGCCCACGTCCACCAGGCGTTCACCGGCCACCGCCACCGCGCCCGGGGCAAAAACCTGCATGCCCTCATCCATGGCGACCACAAAAGCGCCTGTCACCAGAAGCGATACAGGCTCGCGCTCAGACATCCATGTCACCTACTTGGGAACGTTTATGTCGGACACCCGCCCTCGGGTGTCTGCACAGGCTGGAACGCCTGGGCCACCGAAGGCGGCGGGCACGGAAACCCGCCCCACCGGCTTTTCTTCGTTGCGGGTGAGCCAAACGCCCATGAGGAGCTGCCTTGAAAAGTTCCTCATCTTATCTTTGCGTCTTTACGCCTTGGCGAGAGAAATTGAATATAAGCGTCTTCATGTCCCCGGTCCTCCCCCCAGCCGGCCCTGACGGTAGGCCTCCAGAAACTTGCCGCTACTGCCCTTGGGCAGTTTCAGGCGGTAGGAGCCCGCAGGCAGGGAGCCGGTCTTGATCCAGGGATTGAGGGTTTTGAGCGTCTTGACGTAGGTCCCCGCTGCCTCCGCCAGACGGCGCACCGGCGCGTCCTGGGTGAGGACGATCTCCGCGTCGTCAATTTCAAAAGAGGGGTAGAGTTCCTCAACGGGAATGTCAAACCCATAGGCCGCCGGGTTCTCGAGCACAGTTTTGGCGGCCACGAGACGGGGGATGTAGCGCTCCGTTTCCTCGGGCAGGCTCAAGTGATAATAGTCCCGCACCCCCTGGTCGGCCATGGCCTTCTGCACCCGGCCTTCCCCGCAGTTGTAGGCCGCGAGCGCCAGCGGCCAGTTGCCGAACAGGCGGTGCAGGGTGGCCAGGTAGCGCAAGGCCGCGTCCGTGGAGGCCCCCAGGTCCAGGCGGTCGTCCACGGCCTCGCCGGTTCTTAGTTGAAAACGCTGGGCTGTGGGCTGCATAAACTGCCAGGGCCCCAGGGCTCCTGCGGTTGAACGGGCCTTGAGCCGGAGATCGCTTTCGATCAGGACCACGTATTTGAGGTCAGCGGGCAGTTTATGGGCGCGAATTTTGCGATTGATCTCGGGGAAATAGCGGTTGGCCCGCTTGAGCCACATGATGGTGTTGGCCCGGTTCCAAATGGTGTTGGTGAATTCCCGGTCCAGGGCCTCGCGCACGTCGGGGTCCTGCTGGGGAATGGCCTCGCCGCACAAGGTCAGCCCCGGCGGCACCGGGAAATAGGGAAAGCGCACCTCCGGCAGGGGCGGCGACGGCGGTTTGGCCATTTGGGCTCCCGGCCCCGCCGGCCAGAGCCAGAGGCCGGTTAGAAAGACCAGAAACAAAATAAACATGGGAATCACCCTTGGGGTGGGGTTGGCAAGCGGCTGCCTTTGATGCATACCTTAGCCACTGCGCCGTGTCAACCCGTGAGGATGATTGCCCCAGGGGGCCGGAAGGACCGGCCAGACTGATGATATCCGGAGCAAGGCCTTGAAATGTGGGCAGAGCCATCCTATATTTTAAAAAATTTCCGGAAAGGGGGTGATTCCAGGTGCAGCGGCTGCCTGCGGCCTATCAGGTGAAGTGCTGACGCCCCGGCGGAGGCCGGGTCTTGGCAAGGCCCGGAACCATCGCCCGGCCGGGGCTGGAGGGGGCGGCGCACCTTAACGCATTTTCGCCTGAGGGCTGATCCCCTTAGCCGGTTTCCCGCCCGCCTCTTCCCACTGACCCCGCCGGGGACTTTTGCCAAGTCAGCACCTCCTTAAGTGTGCGTCTGCCCGAGCTGAGCCACGACCAGTGACCCTTCCTGAGAGTAATGAGATGGCAAATCCCCCTAGCCCCCCTTGTCAAAAAGGAGGGAATGAGCCTCCGGATCTTTAAATCCCCCTTTTATCAAGAGGGATTTCAGGGGACTTGCCAAGGGAAATTGCTCATCCCACAGGAATACCTGCCTGATGGAAATTCGGGATGAGAGATTTCTCAATAAGGAAAACGGAGAATTATCATGGCGAAAAAAGAACTGGACTGCCGGGGCCTGGCCTGTCCCGGCCCCGTTCTCAAGACCCGGGAAGTGGTGGACCAAGGCGGCGTGGAAACCGTCACCGTCTTGGTGGACAACCCCGCGGCCAGGGAAAACGTCAGCCGCTGCCTGACCAAGAGCGGCTTTCAGGTGGAAGTGGCCGAAAAGGCGGGATGCTTTGCGGTGACCGGCATGCGGCTGGGAGCCGGCGCCTGCGAAATCATGGCGGATGAACCCGGGACTGCCCGGGTCCCAAAGGTCCTGGTCCTGGTGGGAACCGACCGCCTGGGCCGGGGCGATGACACCCTGGGCGAAAAG
>CAZFWX010000116.1:0-9437 GCA_964522695.1 uncultured Desulfobacterales bacterium | reverse complement strand
ATTCGCTGCCCTTAAAGGACGTGCCCGCCCTGTGGCGGGAGTTGGCGGGTTTGCACGGGTTTTTGCGCAGTCAGCAGGGGGATGCATGAACGAAGCAGCCTATCCTCCAGACGCCTGGCAGCGGGCCGGGCAGGTGCGCCTGCTCATCCTGGACGTGGACGGCGTGCTCACCGACGGCCGGCTCTACTTCGGCCCCAAGGAAGAGCTGTGCAAGGTCTTCCACGTGCGGGACGGCCACGGCATCAAGATGGTGCAGCAGGCCGGCGTGGATGTGGCCTTCGTCTCGGGCCGCCGTTCCGATGCCGCCTTCCGGCGCGCCAAGGAACTGGGCGTCAGCCTTTATCATGAGGGCGTGCGGGACAAGGCCGGGGTCTTGGAGGAGCTCTGCCGCACCCTGCGCCTGGACACGAACCAGGTGGCCGCGGTGGGGGACGAACTGGTGGACCTGCCGCTCTTCACCCGGGTGGGGCTGGCCGTGGCCGTGGCCGACGCCGCGCCCGAGGTCAGGGAGGCGGCCCACTTCGTCACTGAGGCCCCCGGCGGCCACGGCGCGGTGCGGGAAGTCACGGATCTTATCCTCAAGGCCTGCGGCCGCTGGGAGGAACTGGTGCGGCCTTGGCTCTCCCTTTAAGAGACAATCATTCCGGCCCTGTCTTGCACATTCCCGGCAAATTGGCATAAAATGGGGTTCAGAATCGGGTTTGGCCTGGGGGGCTCACCTTTCTCCCTGCTCCGGCCGATAAAAAAAATCGGGTATCGCGGCAGAGGCCGGATAGAAGAAAAATTGATGCAGCGGCATGATGGGTGTTGAAGAGACAAACCGTGACCTATAAGCGATCTCCCATCAAGAAGATGGTCTTGGGCTTGGTGCTGGCCGGCCTGGTGGGCGGCGGGGCCTACCTGTGGTGGCAACCGGCGCCGCCTCCGCCAACCCCCAAACCCCAGGCGGCTCCGGCGCCCCAGTCCCAGATGGAGAGCCTCAACCTGACGGAAATCATCCAGGGCAACAAGCGCTGGGCCCTGGTGGCCGAAAAGGCTGAGCACGCCAAGGAGAAAGACCAGATCATCCTTCAGGGCGTGCGCATCGATTTCTTCGAAGATTCGGGCATCGTCACCCGGGTGAAGGCCCAGGAGGGCGTGATTCACACCAAAAGCCGCATGCTGGTATTGAAGGGCCGGGTGGAGGCCAGCCGGGGCGAGCTGCGCATTGTGGCCGAATCTTTCAACTATCAGCCCAAGGAACGGGTCCTGGTCGCCCACGGGGAGGTGATCCTGGAAGGCCCCGCAGTCAAGATCGAGGGCAAGGGACTCACCGTCAACCTGGCGAAGCATAAATTGACCCTGAATGAGCACCGGCGCACCGAGGTGAAGGTGGCCGGCAAGGGGATGATATGGTGACACGCCTTCTGAAAGCCCAGGTCCGCATTTTTCTGCTGGCGGCCCTCTTGCTCTGGCCCGCCTCCGGCTTTGGGGCCAAGGCTCCCGCACCCGGCCAGGGAACCGGCGCGGCCCCCGAGGGCAAGCCCGCGGCTGCGGCCAAGGAGAAGGAAACGCCCCTGGCCATTACCGCCGCCCGCCTGGAGGCCGACCAGGATCAGCATCTCATTATTTTCAGCGGCGAGGTGAAGGCGGTTTACGGCAACGTCACCCTGTACGCCGACCAGTTGCTGGTCTACTACAAGCCCACGGCCCTCCCCAAGGAAAGCCCCAGGAAGCCGGCCGCCACGGGGGAAAAGCCCGCCGCCCCCCTGGCGAAGGTGGACACCTCGCCCCTGACCGACCTGGGCGGCGAGAAAATCGACCGCATCGTCGCCAAGGGGCATGTGCGCCTGGTCCAGGAAGACAAGGTGGCCATCGGTGAAGAGGGCGTCTATTACCGGGAAAAGGAGATGGTGGAGCTTAAAGGCAAGCCCCAGGTCTGGCGCGGCGAAAACAATCTCAAGGGCGACAAAATTTTGTATTATCTCAAAACCAAGCGGGTTCTGGTGGAAAGTTCGCCCCGCCAGCGGGTGGAGGCCCATCTCTACCAGGCCGAAGGCAAGGGGCCGGGGATGAAGGAACTCTTTCCCGGGCCAGGCCCCAAACCCGCCCAAAAGCCGAAACCGTGACGCCACACCGTCTGGAAATTAACCACCTGGTCAAGGCCTACGACGGCCGCACCGTGGTGAACGATGTCTCCCTCTTGGTGGAGAGCGGCGAAGTGGTGGGCCTTTTGGGTCCCAACGGCGCGGGCAAGACGTCAACTTTTTACATGGTGCTGGGCCTTCTCCGGCCCGACCAGGGCGCCATCGTCCTGGACGGCGAGGACATCTCCGGCCTGCCCATTTACCTGCGGGCCCGCAAGGGCATCCAGTATCTGCCCCAGGAGGCCTCCATCTTCCGGAAGCTCTCCGTGGCCGATAATATCCTGGCCATCCTGGAGACCCTGGAGCCCAATCCGGAAGTCCGTCAGGAGCGCCTGACCAAGCTTTTGGGGGATCTGCGCATCAGCCACCTGGCCAAACAGCGGGCATCGGCCTTGTCCGGCGGGGAGCGCCGCCGCCTGGAAATCACCCGGGCCCTGGTCACCTCCCCCCATTTCATCATCCTGGACGAGCCCTTCGCCGGCATCGATCCCCTGGCCGTCACCGATATTCAGAACATTATCCGGCAGCTCAAAGACAAGGGCCTGGGCATCCTCATCAGCGATCACAACGTCCGGGAAGCCCTCACCGTCTGCGACCGGGCTTACATCCTGAACGAAGGGGTGGTCCTGGAGGAAGGCACTCCCGAACACCTGGTGCAGAGCGAACTGGCCAAAAGGATTTACTTGGGCGAGAGTTTCAAGTTATAATTCTTCTCAAAGGATTGCTGAATCTAAGCATTACGGCGCGACCATGGCCCTCGAGATTCGTCAGAATCTAAAACTGACCCAGACGCTCATCATGACCCAGAAGTTGCAGCAGGCCATCAAGCTGCTGCAGCTGTCCCGCATGGAGCTGCTGGATGAGATCCACCAGACCCTGGAGGCCAATCCGGTCCTGGAGGACCAGGTCTTCGAGGAAAAGGGGGAAGAGGGCAAGGAGGGCGAGACCTGGTCAGCCTCCGGATCCAGCGAAAGCGCTGAAGGCGAATCAGGTGAGAACAACGCGGGCGGCCAGACTGCCGAAGAAATGAACTGGGACGCCTTCCTGAAGGACCAGTCCGTGCCGTCCGACTACCGGGAGTTCCAGGAATACGAGGAACGGGAAGCGCCGCCCTATGAAAATCTGAATGCCCAGAAGACCACCCTGAAGTCCCACCTCCTCTGGCAGCTGTGCCTGGCCCAACTGGATGAAGAGGGGGAAAAGATCGGCGCCCTCATCATCGGCAACCTGGATGCAGACGGCTACCTCCGGGCCACCGTGGAAGAAATCGCCCAGGAAGTGCTCGTTAACGCCGCCCGGGTGGAGGAAGTCCTGGCCTTGGTGCAGGGGTTCGACCCGGTGGGGGTGGCGGCCCGGGACCTGCGGGAGTGCCTTCTGCTGCAACTCAGGGCGACGGGCGAACCTGACCCGCTGGTGGAGGCCATAGTCGACGGCCATCTGACCAATCTGGCCAACCGCAATTATCAGGCCATCGCCCGGGATCTCAAGATTACCCTGGAAGAAGTCTACGCGGCCAGCGAGGCCATCACCCAGCTCAATCCCCGGCCCGGCCAGGAGTACGACGCCGAGGACCCGGCATATATCAATCCCGATGTCTACCTGCAGAAAGTGGGTGACGATTACGTCATTACCCTGAATGAAGATGGGCTTCCCAAGCTGCGGGTGAGCCAGTTCTATCTCGAGGCCATGCGCCATCCCGAGAAACTGTCGGATTCGGCGCGGGCCTATATTCAGAAGCACCTGGACAACGCCCTGTGGTTCATCCGCAGCATCCATCAGCGCCAGCGCACCATCTACCTGGTGGCCGAAAGCATCGTCCGCTTCCAGCGGGAATTTTTGGACCATGGCCTGGCGTACTTAAAACCCCTGACCCTGCGGCAGGTGGCCGAAGATGTGCAGATGCACGAGTCCACCATCAGCCGGGTGACCACCAGCAAATACATTCACACCCCCCAGGGGGTGTTCGACATGAAGTATTTCTTTAACAGCGGCATCAATATGGCCCTGGGGGACCAGATCGCCTCAGAGAGCGTCAAGGAAAAGATCCGTCAACTCGTGCAGTCCGAAAATCCCGAAGAGCCCTTAAGTGACCAAGAGATCGCTGACCTGCTGCGCAAGGACAACGTCATCATCGCCCGTCGCACCGTGGCCAAATACCGGGGTATGCTGGGCGTCCTCTCTTCCAGCAAACGTAAGAAACCGGCTCACCGCACGAAGGGCGCCAACCATCGCCCGGCCCTCTGATCTTCTCCCCTCAGGCCAATCTCATCGGAGGATATTATGCAAGTATCGGTGACTTTCAGGCAAATCGAGCCTTCCGAGGCTCTGAAAAATTATGTCACAGAACGCCTGAACAAATTCCGGCGCTACCTGGAAGGGCCTGCCGAGGCGCATGTGGTGCTGGGTCTGGAGAAATTCCGCCATCTGGCTGACGTCACCCTCAACAGCAACGGGCGCATCATCAAGGGGAGGGAAGAAAACGCCGACATGTACGCCGCCATCGATCTGGTGGTGGACAAGCTGGACATGCAGCTCAAAAAGCTCCGGGAGAAGCTCCGGGACGTGAAGTCGGAACGGGGACGAGCCCCTGCCGCCCCGGCCGCCGAAGGGGAAGAGGAGGCGTCGGCCCTACCGACTGTCCGCCGGCAGAGCCTGGAGGTCTCCCCCCTGTTGCTGGCGGATGCCGTGGAACTGCTGCAAACCAAGGGGAAGGACCTGGTGGTCTTCACGGAAGTCACCACCGGCGCTCTGTCCATCCTCTACCGCCGCCAGGATGGCAGTTTGGTATTGGTGGAGCCGGAGATCAGTTAGAGCCCATTATGCGCATCATCGACCTGTTGGAACCCGGCCGCGTCCTCGCGGATCTCCGGGCCAGCAACAAACGGGGAGTGTTGGAAGAATTGGTGGCCACTCTGGCCTCGGGCCTCCCGGCACTGGACCTGAAGGCCACGGTGGAGGTGCTAATGGAACGGGAACGCCTGGGCAGCACCGGCATCGGCGATCACATTGCCATCCCCCACGGCAAGTTGCCCAACCTCTCCGCCATGATACTGGCCTTCGGCCGCAGTCTCAAGGGGGTCGATTTCGACTCCATGGACGGCAAGCCGTCACATCTCTTTTTCCTCCTGGTGGCCCCCGAAAACTCTGCCGGCCTGCATCTCAAAGCCCTGGCCAAGATTTCCCGCATGCTCCTCAGCCAGTCTTTCCGGGATAGCCTCCTGAAGGCTGCTTCGGGAGAGGAGATTTTCCGCCTGCTGGCTGAACGGGATGCGGAGCTATGAGTTGAACCGGTGAAGCAGGTCACAAACCCCGGTAAAGGTAAGAGGGGGCAAACGGCAAAATCCGGCCCACGATCAGTCCCGGCCCCGATGCGGGAAAGCGCCGTCCCCGCAGGCCGGCCGGCGTACCCTGTCCTCATCATCACCGGTCTATCCGGCTCGGGCAAGAGCACCGTTCTCAGGACCCTGGAGGATGTGGGCTATTTCTGCGTGGACAACCTCCCCTTAAGCCTGCTCTCGCCGCTCCTGCACAAGGTCATCCCCCTGCACGGCGAGGGCCGCCGGGTGGCCCTGGTGATGGACGTGCGCACCGAGGGCTTCCTCAAGAACTACGCCCGGGTCTTCCGCCGCCTGGAGCGCCAGGGCTATCAGTTTCATATTCTTTTTCTGGATGCGGATGAAGGGGCGTTGCTGCGCCGCTTCAGCCAGACCCGGCGCCAGCACCCCCTGGCCGACCAGGAGAGCATCGCCCAGGCCCTGCGCCTGGAACGCAGCGAGTTGGAGGGCCTGCGCCGCCTGGCCCGGCGCATCATCAACACCTCCACTTACAACCCGCACCAGTTGCGGAAACTGATCCTGGCAGAATACGCCGATTTGGAGGTCCGGGAGCGTCTGCTCCTGCACCTCATGTCTTTTTCCTACAAAAAGGGCATTCCTGCGGAAGCCGACCTGGTTTTCGATGTGCGCTTTCTGCCCAACCCCTTTTTTGTGGAGGAGCTGCGGCCGCATACGGGCAATGACCCCGGGGTCCGGGATTTTGTCCTGAGCCAGTCCGAAACCCGGGAGTTTCTGGAGCGGCTCTATGGCTTTGTGGACTACCTTTTACCCCGGTTTCAGGAGGAGGGCAAGACCCACCTCACCGTGGCCCTGGGTTGCACCGGCGGGCAGCACCGCTCCGTCGTTATCGCCAATATCCTGGGGGAGCACCTCTCCCAGGAAAATATCCCGTTCACTCTGACCCATCGGGACCTGGCCCCCCTCCAGGAGAAGGAAGCATGATCGGCATACTCATTGTCACCCACAAGGATCTGGCCGACGCCCTCTTGGCCGCCTACGATCTCATCTTCGGCCGCCAGGAAGGTATTCTGGCCGTGTCCCTGGACCCCAACGCCCCTCCCGAAGTGCTGCGCCAACACTTGCAGCGCAGCCTGGCCCAGGTGAATAACGGCGGCGGCGTCATTATTCTCACCGACATGCTGGGGGGCACGCCCTCCAATCTGAGCCTCTCGTACCTCCAGGAAGGCAAGGTGGAAGTGGTCACGGGCGTGAATCTGCCCATGCTCATGAAACTGGGCCAACTGCGGCAGCAAGGCGATCTGGGGGAAGTGGCCCGGGCCCTCAAAGAATCGGGCCAGGAAGGCATCACCGTGGCCAGCGAGGTGCTGCACCGCAAATGACCCGAGAGCTCCGCATCCGCCAGGCCCGCCTGACGGATGTCATGGCTATCTGGCACATCGAGAAGCTGTCCTTTCCCAGTCCCTGGAGTCTTCTTTCCTTCCTCACCGAACTGCGCAACCCCGTCAGCACCACGCTGGTGGCCGCGCCCGTCTCCGGAGGCCGCCAGCAGATCTGGGGCTACCTCATCTACTGGCTGGTGGCCGACGAGATGCACATCCTCAATCTGGCCGTGCATCCGGATCAGCGCCGCCGGGGCCTGGCCAAAAGCCTGCTGGCTGCGGGCCTTGACCGGGCCAAAGAGGCCGGGGCCGCCTGCGCCTGGCTGGAGGTGCGCCCCTCCAACCTGCCCGCCCAGAATCTCTATGCCGCCTTCGGCTTCCGCCAGGTGGGCGTCCGCCCCCGGTATTACAGCGACACCCAGGAAGACGCCCTGCTTTTTTCCCTGTGCTGGGAGGACGAGGAGGAATAGGAAGAGGAATGGGTATTCGTGAAGATTAGGAATACTCATGTGGGACACCCACCCCCGGGTGTCCTTTCCCCCGGCCTAGTTTTAGCGCCTTTCCCATTGCCCCTCTGCCCCGGCCGTGCTATAAAATAACGCCAATGCACCCTTTGTTCGCCATTTTCCTGGGGATTGTTCAGGGCATCACCGAGTTCCTGCCCATTTCCAGTTCGGGCCACCTGGCGCTGTTGGAGCATTATTTTCAGGTGGAAGCCGGCGGCCTCAGCTTCGATATTCTCCTGCATATGGGCAGTTTCTTCGCCCTGATCCTCTACTTCCGGAGAGACTGGCTGAAAATGGCCCAGGCCGTGCTCAGGCCCTCGCCTTACACCCGCCTGGAGCGCCGTCTCTTTTACTCCATTGTCTGCGCTTCCGTCCCCGGCGCTTTGGCCGGGGTCCTCTTAAAACACCTGGCCGAAACCGTCTTCCGCCAACCCTGGCGCATTGGCCTGCTGCTGGGCGGTGTAGGGGTGCTGCTGATTTTGGGCGAAAGGCTGGCCCGCCACCAGCGTCCCCTCACCAATCTGCACCTGGGCGATGCTCTGCTGATCGGCATCTCCCAGGCCCTGGCCGTCATGCCAGGAGTCTCCCGGAGCGGCATCACCATGACCACCGGCCTTTTCCTGGGCTTCACCCGGGAAAGCGCCGCCCGGTTTTCTTTTCTGCTGGCCACGCCCATCATCGCCGGGGCCGGCCTCTACGATCTCCTCAAGTGGTTCAAGTATCCGCCCGAGAAACTGGCCTTTCATGTGGGCCTGTTGGGCTTCCTGGCCGCCTTCGTCTCCAGCTACCTGGCAGTCAAGTATCTGCTGCGTTACTTGCGCAAACACACCTTTATCCCCTTCGCCCTCTACCGCTTCGTTCTGGCCGCCATCATCCTGGCCGTCACCTTCCTGGGCGCCAAACCCTGAAACTTTCCTGGGGCCGGAGCCACGGAATATCCATCGTCTTTCCTGATGCGCCTTGACTTCCAGAGGCAATTCGAGTTAAATTATCTTTTTTAAAAATGAAATAAAATGTGGATGATGCTCCTCGCCGCCCGCCGCTGCATCCGGTTAGGCAACGGCTGGGGGAGAGGGGGGCAGGGAGAGGGGAAGGGGTTTCAGACATAGGGCTTTCCCCAGCCTTTTCTCCACGTGGCGGCCATGATTCACGCAGTGCGGGGCATGAAGGACATCTTGCCGCCGGAAACCTCCCGGTGGCAGCGGGTGGAGGCGGTGAGCCGGGAGATCTTCGGGCTCTACGGCTACCAGGAATTGCGCCTGCCGGTCCTGGAGCGCACCGAACTCTTCGCCCGCTCCATTGGCGCCGACACCGACATCGTCGCCAAGGAGATGTACACCTTCACCGACCGCCACGGCGATTCCCTGACCATGCGGCCCGAGGCCACCGCCCAGGTGATGCGGGCCTTTTTGGAAAACGGCCTGCAAAAGGCCGGGGGCGTGAAGAAATTTTTCACCATGGGGCCCATGTTCCGCTACGAGCGCCCCCAGAAAGGCCGCTACCGCCAGTTTCATCAGATCAATTGCGAGGCCCTGGGATTGGACGCGCCGGAATTGGACGCCGAGGTCATCCTGCTGCTGCTGCACCTGCTCAAGAGTCTGGGGCTAAAGCAGTGCCGACTGCTGGTCAATACCCTGGGGTGCCCGGAGTGCCAGAAGGTTTTTAAAGAACGGCTGGCCGGATTTTTGGCCGCCAAAGAGGGCTGGTGCCCCGATTGCCAGCGCCGCCGGCACACCAATCCGCTACGGGTCTTTGACTGCAAGTCCCAGCACTGCCAGGCGCTCCTGGCCGCGGCGCCCCTGCTCCGGGATTGCCTGGATCCGGCCTGCCGGGAGCATTACACCCGGGTGCTGGCCCTGCTCAAACGCTTTGGGGTGGACTTCACCGAGCAGCCCCGGCTGGTGCGCGGCCTGGACTACTATACCCGCACCGCCTTCGAGGTGGTGGCAGTGGGCTTGGGCGCCCAGGATGCGGTGGCCGGCGGCGGCCGCTACAATGGCCTGGCCAGGGAATTGGGCGGACCCGATCTGCCCGCCATCGGCTTTGCCATCGGCCAGTACCGGCTCATGGAGGTGCTGCCCCGCCAGGAGGATGATGGGCCGCAACGGGTCTTTCTGGCCGCCCTGGGAG
>CAZFWX010000115.1:0-9452 GCA_964522695.1 uncultured Desulfobacterales bacterium | reverse complement strand
CCCTCAAGCCTCAATAGAGACCTGGGAGGTAGACATTGAATCGTATTGATAAGGTTTTCCGGGAATTGCGGGCCCGGGGGGAACGGGCTCTCATCCCGTTTCTCACGGCCGGCGACCCTGATGTGGAGACGACGCGGCGGCTGGCCCTGGCCATGGCGGCCCGGGGCGCGGACTTGCTGGAATTGGGGATTCCCTTTTCCGATCCCCTGGCGGATGGGCCCACCATCCAGGCGGCCAGCGCCCGGGCCATCAAAGGGGGGACGCATTTTCCCGAGGTGCTGGAACTGGCCGGCAAGATCCGCGCGGAGTCTGATATCCCGCTTATTCTCATGGGCTATTATAACCCTATTTTGCAGTATGGCCTGGACCAGGCGGCCAAGGACGCGGCCCGCCAGGGGGTGGACGGCTTCATTCTTCCGGATCTGCCCCCCGAGGAGGCCGAGGCCTGGCGGCAGGCGGCCGCAGAGGCCAAGGTGGCGGCCATTTTCCTGGCCGCGCCCACCAGCGGCAAAGAGCGCCTGCAGCGGTTGGGCCGGCTCACCCGGGGCTTTCTCTATTACGTTTCGGTGACGGGCATCACCGGGGCGCGACGGGAATTGCCCCCCGAACTTTTAAAAGAACTGCGTAACCTGCGGTCGCTGGTGACCTGCCCCGTGGCCGTGGGCTTCGGCATCGGCGAGCCCGCCCAGGTGGCCCAGGTGGCGCCTTATGTGGACGGCGTGGTGGTGGGCAGCGCCATCGTCCAGCGCATCGCCAGGCTTAATGGTGAGGAATTGTTGCAGGATGTGGGCGATTTCGTCGCGGCCTTAAAGGCGCCGCTCCGGGGCGGCAGTTGATGGCTGACACGCCCCGTTTTCCCGATTTTCAACCCCTGGCCCTGGAAGACCGGCAGGTCATCCAACCCCTGCTCCGGGAATATCAGCCGGAAACTTCGGAGCTCACCTTCACCAACCTCTTCATCTGGAAGGATCACTACGGGTTCCGCTGGAGCCTGGCTGGGGACTGCCTGCTGGTGGTAAGCGACACTGCGGCGGGAGTCTGGGGGTACCCGCCGGTGGGGCCGGGGGAGACAGCGGCTGAGGTGCTAAATCTGCTGGGGTGGCTGAAGGAAGAGAGGAGACAGGCTGACCCCCGGATCGAACGGGCCGATGCGCGCCTGGCCACCGCTCTGGCCGGGACTCCCGGCCTTACCATCGAGGCGGTGCGGGATCATTTTGATTATGTCTACCGCACCGAAGACCTGATCAACCTGGCCGGGGGCAAGTACCACGCCAAGCGCAATCACCTGAACAGTTTTAAGCAGTCTCACCGGTTTGTCTATGCGCCCCTGACGCCGGAGCAGGTCCCTGCATGCCTCAAGTTGACGGAATCCTGGTGCCGCCTGAAGCGCTGCCAGGATGACCTGAACCTCATGGGGGAATGGCAGGCCGTGCGCCTGGCGCTGCAGCACTATGAAGCATTGCAATTGACCGGCGCGCTGATCCTGATGGACTGGCGGGTGGAGGCCTTCACCCTGGGGGAATTGTTAAACCGGGACACCGCGGTGGTGCATATCGAGAAAGCCAATCCCGACATCCGGGGACTTTACGCCCTTATCAACCAGCAATTCTGCGAGCAGGCCTGGGCGGCCACGACCTTCCTGAACCGGGAGCAGGACCTGGGCGAACCGGGTCTGCGCACGGCCAAACTTTCCTACCACCCCCACCGGCTGGTGGAGAAGTACAGGATAAAATTCAGGTGAGGATAGGAGATAAAGGCTGTCATAGGCCGGAAAGTATTTCTCCTTCTCCCCCTGATTTTGGGGGGAGAGGGTAGGGGTGAGGGGGGCCAACG
Source organism: uncultured Desulfobacterales bacterium (assembly GCA_964522695.1). Lineage (GTDB taxonomy): Bacteria > Desulfobacterota > Desulfobaccia > Desulfobaccales > 0-14-0-80-60-11 > VGSQ01. The sequence goes on along the minus strand of CAZFWX010000115.1, from coordinate 7,619 downwards.
ATCAGGCATGACATCCGGAATCGTCATCCGAGAGGCGACAGCGGCAGAATGGGATGCCATTGAAGACCTGGTTATGGCCGCGTACGCGGAATTCCGGCCCCTGTTCCCGGAGCGGGCCTGGGACGGCTGGATGGAAAACATCCGCCAGGTGATCCATGCCGAAACGGGTGTCTTAATAGTGGCGACACAGGACGGGGGCATCCGGGGCGTGGTGAAGTTTTATCCCGAGGCCTCCCAATCGGCCCTGGGAACCTGGCCCGCGGGCGCCGCGGCCATCCGCATCCTGGCCGTGCATCCCCAATACCGGGGCCACGGCCTGGGCCTGCTCCTTGCCCAAGAATGCCTGCGCCGGGCCCGGGCCCTCAAGATTCCCGTCATTTTCCTCTACACCGGCGAATTCATGCACGCGGCCCGGCACATCTATGAAAAGCTGGGCTTCAAGCGCGCCCCGGAGTTCGACCGCTCGCCCGGTCCCATCGCCTACCGGCTGGATATGAGGGGTAAGGGAGATAACTAGTTGAGGGGGCCAGGAGGCCACAGGCTGGAAAGCCTGTGCCACCGGCCCTGCACCTTCCCTCACAAATCCCCCGAAATCAGCACGTCCGGCCCCAGGCGGCGCAGGGTGAGGTTGTGGGCCTGGTGGGCGTCGGCCAGGAGGTCCGCGCCCCGTCCGGCGATGGCGGGATAGGCGTCCTTGCCGCCCAGGATTTTGGGGGCGAAGAAAAAGTAAAACCTGTCCACCAGGCGCTGGTCGAAGAAGCTGCCCAGGACGGCCGCCCCGCCTTCCAGCAGCAGACTCTGGACTTTGCGCTCTCCCAAAATTTTTAATAAGGGTTTCAGGGCCACCTGGCCATCTTCGGCGGGCAGCACCAGCACCTCGTGGCCTAATTTCCGGATGGCCTCAATTTTTTCCACGGGCGCCGCTTCGGTGGCGGCGATCCAGGTGGGGGCCGGAGAGTCCAGATGCAAAAGACGGGCCTCTAAAGGGATTCGCAGCCGGCTGTCCAAAACGATGCGGATGGGGTCTTTGCCCCGCTTGATTGATGAATTGAGGGGAGGGCCGGGAGAAGAACGCAGTTCCCCCGCCCTCCCCTCAAACTCCCCTCCCAACCCCCTGTCAGGGGTTAGGGGAGAGGGGGGAGGGGTCTGTGACCCCTTCTGTCCCAGCCTCGCGGTCAATTGCGGGTCGTCCGCCAGGACGGTGCCCAGGCCCACCAGGATGGCGTCGCACTCATGGCGGAGGCGGTGCCCGTAGACCCGGGCGGCTTCGCCGGTGAGCCACTGGGACTGGCCGGTGCGGGTGGCGATGCGGCCGTCGAGAGAGCAGGCGGCCTTGGCCATGACGTAGGGCAGCCCGGTGGCCGTCCATTTAAACCAGGCGGCGTTAAGAAGGCGGTTGGCCGCGTCCAGGAGACCCACTTCCACCTGAACGCCTTTTCCCCGCAGGAAATCCGCGCCGCCGCCCGTCACCCGGGGATTGGGGTCGGCGCTCGCGGCCACCACCCGGCGGATGCCGGCCGTGAGCACCGCCTGGGTGCAGGGCGGGGTCCGGCCGTGGTGGTTGCAGGGTTCCAGGGTGACGTAGAGCGTGGCGCCCCGGGCCGCGTCGCCGGCCTTGAGAAGCGCCTCCACTTCGGCGTGGGAGGCGCCGTAGCGGCGGTGCCAGCCCCGGCCGACGATGTGGCCGTCCCGCACCACCACCGCGCCCACCAGGGGGTTGGGGGAGACCCAGCCCGCGCCCCGGGCGGCCAGTTTCAGGGCCAGGCGCATGTACTGTTCATCGAGGGAGGTCATGGGTTATGGGGGATCTGGGGGCTGCACAGGTGAGGACACCTGTGCCACCAAGACTCTCTTTAAGGTTGGCGCCATCTGCTTATGGCATATGGAGGCGCAAACCCGCACCTTGCTTTCATTCGGGTTCCCATGAAGGGCTTGGGACCAGACTCGGAATGAAAAAATTATCTGCAAATTTTAAGGAGACGGCAGGTGGCACAGGTCTCCTCACCTGTGCAAACGCAAGCTAAAGGCCTGCAGTAGCACTGGCAGGCACGGAGTCCCGGCCCCCCAATACCTGAAGATTCCTACTCATTCATCTGTAGGGCCGAAAAGCGCAGCGCCTCCCGCCGTTGGCATTTCAAATCCTTTTGGGGCCGGCCTTTTTCACCTTCTGATACGCGGCCTGCAAGCCGGCTTGAATGATGAGTTCGGCCGGAATGGTTTCGTAAGTCTTGTCCTTTACGTTCAGCGTGCGGCAGGGGGTATCCCCGCAGGGGCCGCAGCAGGGGCTTTTCCCCACCTCGGCCTTGAGCCACTTCTCCAGGTCCCGGCCGGCGATGGTGATGCGGTTGGACTGGAGGGGGTCCCGGGCGAATTCTTGAGGGGTCAGGGCCGTTCTGTCCAGATCAAAGATTATGCCCACCGGGGCCAGGGCCTTTTGCAGGAAGCGCACCGCCTTGACCAGTTCCCGTTCCGTCCCGGCGCAGCGGGTGCAGGTCTGACCCTGCTCGTCGGCCAGGTACCGCCAGGTTATGTTCAGGCGCAGCATGGCCAGCCGTCCGGACTCATTTTTTCCCGCCTTCCTGCCGCGACTCCAGCAGCGTGCGGATTTCCCGCATGAAGTCCGTGGCGTCGGTGAAGTGGCGGTACACCGAGGCAAACCGCACGAAGGCCACTTCGTCCCACTGGCGCAGCTCATTCATGACCTTTTCGCCGATCCAGGTGGAGGGAATCTCCCGGACGCCGCTATCCATCATCTCCCGTTCCAGGCCGTCCAGGAAGTGCTCGATGACATCAATAGACACGGGCCGCTTTTCGCAGGCCTTTTTAATGCCTTCCGACACCTTGGCGCGTTGGTAGGGCTCCCGGCGGCCGTCCTTTTTCACCACCAGCGGCATGCTTTCCTCCACCTGCTCGTAGGTGGTGAAGCGTCGCTGGCAATTGAGGCACTCCCGCCGGCGGCGGATGGCGTTGGCTTCCCGGCTGGGGCGGGAATCGATGACCTTATTGTTGGTGCTGTGGCAATAGGGGCAGCGCATGCATTCCACCCAAAAGTCAGGCCCAGGGGACCGCCATTCCCTGGGCCTGAAAATCAACCGCCGCAGCCGGCAGGGGCAGGGTGGCGGGCAGGTTCAGATCAGCCACTCCTGGGCAAACAGCGGAAAATTCCGGCAAAGTTCGTTGACCTGTCCCTTTAAATGGGCCAGGCGGTTTTCATCTTTAGGAGCCGTTAGAGCCTGATGGATCAGTTCGGCAATGATGCTCATCTCCCCTTCCTTCATGCCCCGGGTGGTGATGGCCGGGGTGCCCACCCGGATGCCGCTGGTCGTTTTGGGCGGGTGGGGATCGAAGGGGATGGCGTTTTTGTTCACCGTGATGCCGGCCCGGTCCAGGGCCTCCTCGGCCTCCCGGCCCGTGAGCCCCTGGGGCGTCACATCGATGAGAATCAGGTGATTGTCGCTGCCGCCGGCCACCAGGCGGTAGCCCCGGGTTCGGAATTGCTCCGCCAAAGTGCGGGTGTTGGCCAGGGTCTGCTGCTGGTAACGGGCAAAGGGAGGTGACAGGGCCTCCTTAAAGGATACGGCCTTGGCGGCGATAATGTGCATCAGCGGGCCGCCCTGGATGCCGGGGAAGATCTGGCTGTCCAGGGCTTTGCCGTAATCGGGCCGGGCCAGAAGGAGGCCGCCCCGGGGGCCCCTGAGGGTTTTGTGGGTCGTGGAAGTGATGAAGTCGGCCACAGGCACGGGATTGGGATGGAGCCCCACCGCGATGAGCCCGGCGATGTGGGCCATGTCCACCATCAGATAGGCTCCCACCTCCCGGGCGATGTCCGCGAAGGCGGTGAAGTCCAAAGTGCGGGGATAGGCGCTGGCCCCGGCGATGATGAGGCGGGGCTGATGGCGGCGGGCCAGGTCCCGGAGAATATTGAAATCCACCTGTTCGGTGGCCCGGTCCACGCCGTAGGTCACGGTCTGGTAGAGGCGGCCGGAGAAATTCACCGGCGCGCCGTGGCTCAGGTGCCCGCCGTGGGACAGATCCATGCCCATGATGACGTCGCCGGGTTTCAGGAAGCCGAAGTAGACGGCCATATTGGCCTGGCTGCCGGAGTGGGGCTGGACGTTGGCATAGTCGGCCCCGAAAAGCTGTTTGGCCCGGGATATGGCCAGCTCCTCAGCCGTGTCCACATATTCGCAGCCGCCATAGTAACGCCGACCGGGGTAGCCTTCAGCGTATTTATGGGTCAGAATGGAGCCCTGGGCCTCCAAGACCGCCTCGCTCACGAAGTTTTCGGAGGCGATGAGCTCTAGCTTGGACAACTGGCGCTGCCGCTCCCGCTCAATGGCAGCATAGATTTCCGGATCGGTATGGGCCAAGGCACTCATCTTCTGTGTGGAGGTTAGGGGTTCTGGCATCAGACTGACAGCTTTTCCAAGAGGTCCAGCCGGGCCTGATGACGGCCCCCGTCAAAAGGGGTGTTGAGCCAGGTGCGCACGATTTCCTCACCCAGACCCGCCCCAATAATCCGCCCCCCCATGATCAGCAGGTTGGCGTCGTTGTGCCGCCGGCTCATGATGGCGGAATATATGTCGTGGCAAATAACCGCCCGGATGCCGGGGAAGCGGTTGGCCAGGATGCTCATGCCCAGGCCGGTGCCGCAAATCAAAATACCCCGGCTGCCGGGTTGAGACCGCAGGACTTCCACCACCTTTTTCCCGAAAACGGGGTAGTCCACGGACTCCTCGGCGCTGTGGGTGCCGAGATCGTTGACGGCCAGCCCCAGGCCTTTGATAAATTTGACTATTTCGGCCTTCAGACGGTAACCGGCATGATCGCAGCCAATGGCGATGGTTTCCGCCTCAGGTCCGGGCCTTGATGAAGTTAACGACATCCTGCACGGTCCTCAGCTTTTCGGCCTCTTCATCGGCGATTTCAAAGCCGAACTCTTCCTCCATGGCCATGATCAGTTCCACCAGGTCCAGGGAATCGGCGCCCAGATCGTCAATAAAGACTGCATCCATGGTCACCTGAGAGCGTTCCACACTCAGTTTATCCACTACGATGTTGATCACTTTCTCTTCAATGGTCGAAGACATTCACAACCTCCTCATTTTAGGCCATGAGCATACCGCCGTTCACGTGGAACACCTGGCCGGTGATATAAGCTGACCGGTGGGAAGCCAGGAAGGCCACCATGTGGGCCACTTCCTCCGGGGTGCCGAAGCGCTTCAGGGGAATCTGGGCCAGCATCTCCTCCCGGACCTTGGGGGAGAGGGCCTCGGTCATTTCCGTCATTATGAAGCCGGGAGCCACGGCATTGACCGTGATCTGACGCGAAGCCAGCTCCCGGGCCATGGATTTGGTGAGGCCGATGAGGCCGGCCTTGGACGCCACATAATTGGCCTGACCGGCGTTGCCCATCACCCCCACCACTGAACTGATATTGATGATGCGGCCAAAACGCTGTTTGATCATGGGCTTGGCCGCGGCCTTGCTGCACATGAAGGCGCCTTTCAGGTTGACGCTTAATACCAGGTCCCAGTCATCTTCCTTCATGCGCACCAGAAGCTGGTCCCGGGTGAGGCCGGCGTTATTCACCAGGATGTCCAGGCGGCCGCTCTCGGTGACGATCTGCTCCACTGCGGCCTCCACCGCAGCGGCCTGGGCCACGTCGAAAGGCAATACCTGGGCGGCCCCCCCCTTGGCTTCGATCTCCCGGCAGGCGGCCTGGGCCTCATCCAGATTGGCCACGTCATTGACGTAGATTTTCAAGCCCGGGGACGCCAGGGTGAGGGCAATCACCCGGCCGATGCCGCGGGCGGCGCCGGTCACCAAGGCTACACGGGGCGCGTCGGTCATGTTGGGTAGTCCGGTCTCGTTGAAGGGAATGATCACAAAGGAGGAACCGGGCCTGACAGCCTTACCGCTCCCACCTTTGCCAGCTAATAAACATAAATCGATTCGTTGAAAAAAGAAAGAACTTTATGTGACGTTTTTTACAAGATGAAGGAGAGAAATGCTTGTGGAGAACAGCCGCTTCCGGCTGTATTCGTTGCCATGCAGGCGAGGGGGCCTGCTCCACACAAAAACCTCCCCCCTTAGTTCATCACCCGCGATCCTTCCGGATCTCCTGAATGAGGGCCGGGACGATGTCGAAAAGGTCGCCCACCAGGCCCACGTCGGCCACCTGGAAGATGGGAGCCTCCGGGTCCTTGTTGATGGCCACGATGAAGTCCGAGGACTGCATGCCCACCAGGTGCTGGGAAGCGCCGGAGATGCCCACCGCGAAGAAGAGGCGGGGGCTCACGGTTTTCCCGGTCTGACCGATCTGATGGGCGTAGGAGATCCAGCCCGCGTCCACCGCGGCCCGGGTGGCCCCCACCGCGCCGCCCAGGGCGTCGGCCAGGTCCTCCAGCAGCCGGAAATTCTTGGCGTCCTTCAAACCCCGGCCGCCGGCGACGATGACTTCCGCTTCGGCCAGGGGCACCCGCTCCTTGATCTCCTCCACGGTCTTGACGAAGCGGCTGCGCGGCTTCACCTGGGGCAATTCCAGGTCCACCGGGATGATCTCTCCTGTGGGGTGCGCCTCCGGATCCCGGCGCTTGAAAACGCCGGGCCGGGCCGTGGCCATCTGGGGATAGGTGCGGGGCGTGATGATGGTGGCCATGATGTTGCCGCCGAACGCGGGCCGCGTCTGCTGCAGGAGGCGCTTGTCCGGGTCAATGGCAAAGGCCGTGCAATCCGCAGTGAGGCCAGTTTTCAGGGCCGCGGCCACCTGGGGAATGAAGGCCCGGCCCAGGTACGTGGCCCCGGCCAGGATGATTTCCGGCCGGAAACGGCGGGCGAGCCCGGTTAAGGCCGCAGCATATGCGTCTTCGGTGAAATCCGCCAGGGAGGCGTGGTCCGCCACATAGACTTTGTGGGCGCCGCCGGCCAGCAGTTCAGGCGCGAGATTGGCCACCTGATCCCCCAGCAGGGCCGCAGCCACCGGCGCCTCAAGCACCTGGGCCAGGCGCCGGGCTTCCCCCAGCAGTTCCAGAGTCACCGGCGCCAGTTTGCCATGGCGCTGCTCCGCAAAGACCCAGATGCCGTCCGGCGGCACATCGGGCCGGGCGGCGGGGCCTTCCGTCTCGGGCAACGCCAGGGCCTGGGCCTCGCAGACCTCCACGCAGGCCCCGCAGAGGGTGCACCCTTCCTCGATTATGAGGCGCTCGCCCTCCAGCCTGATGACGCCGAAGGGGCAGGCCCCCACACACTCGCCGCACAACGTGCACTTTTCAGCCAAAAAGATGACGCTCATACGTATGTCCTAAGGCTTTCAGAAAAGGGTAATATCTTCCCCGAAATAACTTGCGAATTCCAGGTTCATAAACTCCCCCTCCCCTGGTGGGAGGGGGTTGGGGGCAGGGGGACAGCTTATGGCTGCAGCTAGAAAATTCATTCCCACCCCGACCCTCCCCCTTGATGGGGGAGGGAGAAAAGACGACAATTCTTTAAGAGTCAGGTAATACATGGAGGAAATACGAGGGGTCATAAAAACTCTTTCCCTTAAGCTCTTCCCTGTGTGTTGCTTATCTGCCTTCCACCTTCAGCCAGTCGGTTTTCTTCTTGAGGTAGCGGATGGT